>JBBSJW010000020.1:0-42176 GCA_038256885.1 Propionibacteriales bacterium | reverse complement strand
GTCGCAACCGTGGCCGTCATGGTCAACATTGACGACCTCCGAACCGGTCAAGGCGTTGCGACCAACACCTCAGGAACCACCATCTCCGCAGCCAAGGCACAACGGCTCGCCTGCAACGCCCACCTAGTCGCGTTGTACCTCGATACGCCCTCGCGGGTCCTCGACCATGGCATGGCCAAGCGACTGTTTGACCGCCACCAGAGGCTCGCCCTCGCCGTCCGCGACGGCGGCTGCGTCTGGCCCGGTTGCGACCGCCCACCCGCCTGGTGCGAAGCCCACCACCTCAACTTCTGGTCCCAACACGGCCCCACCGATCTGGACAACGCAGCCCTGTTCTGCCACTTCCACCACTTCCTCCTCCACGAAGGCGAATGGACCGCCCACATGGCCATCGACGGAGTCGTCGAAGTCATCCCACCCCGAAGAGTCGACCCCGACCAACTCCCCAGACGCCACGCCAGATTCACCCAACAACAACCCCGCGCCGCCTGACACTTCGAAGTGAGTGAACACAAGCAGGCTTGCCTGTCTACTTCCGCGTACCCGGCTGATAGCGCCGACTTCTTCGACCGCTAGTGTCACGGCGGTGAGGTCAGCCATCTTCGACGCCATCCCAGACTGGGTGGAGTTCGTGATCCTGTTGGTGCTTCTCGCACTGATAGCCAGAGCAGGTCTCAAGGAACGCGAGCGGTTGACGGCGCTTCAGGCAGATGAGAGCCAGGCCGAGGACGAACACGCCAAGGCGTCGAAGGTACTCACCCGTCAGAAGTTCGCTGCGCCGATCTTCGGCGTGATGATGCTCATCCTGGTCGGCTCATACATCTATCGCTTCGTCACCTAGACGACCGTGATCGTCACGTTTTGGCCCAAGGCGCGGGCCAGGATGCGAAGACGCTCGGCGAGCACACCTGCCGCGATGAAGGCTGCCGGTGACGCATTGAGAGGGCGCACTTCGATCGAGCCGTCGACGAGTTCGGCGTCGGCGAGGGTCAGGTCGACGCCATCGCGGGCCAGCTCGAGCAGGTCATCATCGGGCTCAGCTGACGAGAATCCGCGGGTGTCGCCATAGCCGGCAGCCACGATCACGGCATCGCGAGCGCCGAGTCCGAACATGTCGTCGCCTTCGTCGCGGATCAGCGCTGACGCGCCCGCAGCATCGTCATTGAGCCACTCGGTGGGCAGTCCACGTACGACGACGACCGGGTTTCCGTCGAGCTTGCCGGCGACCAGGTCGGCCACACCGGCGATCTCATCGGCTACTGCCGGAGCAGTCACGGCGAGGAGATTGCCGTACGAGTCCGCGACACCATTGAACGAGAGGATTGGCGCGACGCCAGCGGCCCCTATCGCGATGTCGGTCTGCCCGATACGCCAGGCGCGGCCAACCGTGTCGGTGATGATGACCCCAAGCTGGACTCCGGCGAGCGCGACAAGCGCGGTGCGCAGGTCCCCCGCGGACCGGTCCGGGTCCTCGGGCAGCGGGACCACGGATCCCTGTTCGATGTTGGATGCGTCTATTCCGGCAGCGGCCAGGGTTAGTCCTGAGTGGGTGCGCACGATGCGGGTCTGACCGCGACGGGCAACAACCCGGTCGGTCTCGGCGTCGAGCAGCGCTTCACGATCGCCGGACGTAGCGAGCCCGGCAGCCTTGCTCACCACCTTGCTCGTCACGACGACGACGTCACCAGCAGCGAGGGGTTCGTCGAGGTGCTCGACGATGATCGCGGCCAGATCATCGCCGGGTGCGATCTCGCCAATGCCCGCCACCGGCCAGGCGCGAAGCGTCACGCGAACGCCAGGGTGTCTCGGGCCAGCTGGGCTGTCGTCGCATCGTCATTCATGTACAGCGGGACCGCCTTGGCACGGATGCCGGCTTCCTCGATCGAGGCAATGGCCTCCGCGTCTGACGTGTCGACGAGCCACCCATCGAGCACTCCCCCCGAACCACGCGCGCCAAGGTGGCGAGCGACTGCCCCGGCACTGATCTCGATGCCGAGTCCCTCGAGCAGCTGATCAGCCATGCCGCGTACGGCTGCGGTACCGATGATCGGCGAGACACCCACGACTGGAGCAGTGGTCGTGCGTACGGCTTCGGCGATCTCCTCGACCGAGAGAATCGCACCGATCGAGACGATCGGGTTGGACGGCGGGAGGATGACCAGGTCAGCGCCGTGAATCGCGTCGAGAACCCCCGGACCAGCCTGGGCCGCCTTGGCTCCGCGGAACTCCAGCTCACGTACGGGCACCTTGGCGCCGAGCCTGATCCAGTACTCCTGGAAGTGAATCGTGTCGATGCCATCAGCACCGTCAACGCCGATGTGCGTCTCGACCTCTTGCTCAGTCATCGGGAGCAGCCGCACGCCGGGCTGCCACCGCTCGCACAGCCGCTCGGTGATCTCGGCGAGGCCGACTCCTTCGTGCAGGAGCTTGGTGCGGATCAGATGAGTCGCGAGGTCACGGTCGCCGAGACCGAACCACGTCTCCTCCCCGTACGCGGCGAGTTCCTCCTTGGCGTTCCACGTCTCGTCGGTACGTCCCCATCGCCGCTCGGGATCGATCCCGTTGCCCAACGTGTACATGACGGTGTCGAGATCGGGGCACACCCGCATACCGAACAACCAGATGTCGTCGGCTGTGTTGCCGATGACCGTGATCTCGTCGTCGGGAGCCTTGGCCACAAGGAGCCCAGAGAGGAACCTGGCGCCGCCGACTCCGCCTGACAGCACTACGATTTTCGAGGGCTCAGTCCGCATGAGCACAGTCTGCCGGACGGCTATGCGTCCTGGAGCGCTGCCTCGATGGCACGGTAGAACGTCGGGTAGGCGTAGATCGTGTTCAGCAGAGTCCCCACCGGAACTTCGGCGCGGACCGCGAATGCCAGACCGGACAGCGTCTCCCCTCCAGTCGGTCCAGCGCTCGTGGCGCCGACGATCACGTCGCGATCTGCATCGATGACGATCTTGAGAATTCCCTCGTTGCCAGCTGAGTGGAGCCAGCCCCGACTGCTCACCGGGATGTCACCATGGCCGACCTTGACGTTCATGCCCTTTTCGCGAGCTTGCTTCTCGGTGAGCCCGACCGCGCCGACCTCAGGATCGGTGAACGTCACGCGCGGGAAGCTCGAGTCGTACTCCTCCAGCGAATTGCCGAGGATCGCCTTCACCGCCCGGTCGGCGTGATACATCGACGTGTGTGTGAATGCCCCACGGCCGACGATGTCCCCGATGGCCCAGAGACCATCCGTAACCTGCATCGAGTCGTCGACCTCGAGGAACTTTTCGGCCTTCACGCCGACGGTGTCGAGGCCGATGTCGACGAGGCGTGACTTGCGCCCGGCAGCGACCAGGAGCTGATCGGCCTCGTACGTCTGGTCGCCACAGGTGACCGTGAAACGCGTGCCATCGTGGTCGACCCGGTCGATCGTGACGTCCGCGTGCACGGCGATGCCTTCGGCCTCGAAGACCTTCGCCAGAAGCTCGGAGGACTCGGGCTCCTCGGGTGAGAGGATGCGGGGAGCCACCTCGAGCAACGTGACCTGTGAGTCGAACCGAGAGAACGCCTGGGCGAGCTCCAGGCCGATCGCTCCGCCACCGATCACGATCAGCGAAGGCGGAACCATCTCGGTGCTGACAGCCTCCCGGTTGGTCCAGTAGGGCGTGTCCGCGAGACCCTCGATCGGCGGAACCGACGCTGTGGTGCCGGTGTTGAGAACGACTCCCTTCGACGCCACATACGTCTCGCCGTCGACCTCGACCGTCCGATCACCGACCAGTCGGCCATGACCACGTACGAGCGTCGCCCCGGCGTCCGTGACCCGCTTGGCCGCGACCGAGTCGTCCCAGTTGTCGGTCGCCTCATCCCGAACACGCTTGGCGACCAGCGCGAAGTCAGGTGTGACAGAGACCCCGCCTGCCAGCTTCTCGACCCGGCGCGCCTCTGCGAGCGTGTTGGCAGCGCGGATGAACATCTTCGAGGGGATGCAACCCCAGTAGGGACACTCACCGCCGACCAGCTCGGCCTCGACTGCGACAACGTTCAGTCCGGCGTCTGCGAGACGGGCGACGACGACCTCGCCGCCGGGACCCAGACCAACGACAACGACGTCACACTCATGAGAGGCCATGGCCTCATCCTCCGCCATGTACGTCGGGCGCGCCACGCCTAGCGGAGGCCGGCCAGCATCCTGTAAGGGCTGATCAGTCCGTGGCCGTAGTCATTGTCTCGACCAACAGGGCCGAGATCGGTGGCGGTCGACTGCAGTCGCGACACGATCGACGACTGGCTGTACCGGCCACCGAGGCGAGCGATCTCCAATGCCGCTGTCGCCGAGGCGTACGGCGTGGCCATCGAGGTGCCGGACAACGTGCAGTAACGCTTCCCGGGCGTGCAACCGAGACCAGAGTCGGCAGCGGCCAGCATGGTCGACACGATTGCGCTGCCCGGGGCGACGACGTCGACCCAGCTGCCGCAGCTCGAGTATCTCGCCACCACCCGATCCCTCGAGATCGCTCCAACCCCGAGGACCCCGGGGTAGGCCGCCGGGTATGAGGTCGGGGCGCCCAGCAGCAGGCCGCAACCCGCGTTGCCGGCCGCCGCGATGACGACGGCATTGCGGGACTGTGCGTAGGCAACGGCGGACTGGATCGCGCTGTCACTCTGAGTCGAGCCGAGAGACAGGTTGATGACATCGGCGCCCTTCTGGGCGGCCCAGATGATTCCGTTGGCGACTCCGGCGTTGTCGCCTGCACCGGTCTCGTCGAGAACTCGCACGGGCAGGATCTTGGCCTTGTAGGCAAATCCCGCTATCCCCAGACGGTTGTAGGCATTGGCGGCAATGATGCCGGCAACATGGGTGCCGTGGCCGTTCTCATCCTTCGCACTCGTGCCCGGATCGATGAAGTCCCTGCCAGCCAGCACCCGGTTGTCGAGATCTTGATGCGCGCCGGACACGCCCGTGTCGACGACTGCGACGACGACTCCCGCGCCCTTGGACGTCTTCCAACGGCTCTCGGCATTGAACAGGTCGAGTGCCCACTGGTACTTCCGGTAGGGATCGTTGCTGGCGGCCATCTTCACGGGGTGCGCCATGTCGACGCCGATGGTCGAGGACTTCTTGAGCGCCGCGGTGATGAGTTGGAGCGCGCTCGCATCGGAGCTCGCCGGTGTCGAGGTGATCGACGGCGCACCACTCGTCTTGGTCGTGACGACGACCTTGAGAGGATCGCCGTGCGGGGCCGTTGCGAGGATCGAGCGGGCCTGCGCGAGGAGGTCGCTGATCGGGTCGGCCTGCGCGGTGGTACCCGTCGCTGCGACCAGGGTCGACATCAGGACGCCCGTCACTGCGGCGCGCCGGCATACGGATTTGAACGTGCGAGTCAGGTGCACTGACAGTCCCCTCGTTGTTGCCTGTGAACAACTCAACGACGTCATGAGGGGGCGGGTTACGCCACCGGTCGCGGTCCGTGGGTGTTGAGGTAGAGGATCGGCCCGGAAATGTTGCCGTCAAGGATCGCTGCCAGCGCCTTTGCCGTGTAGACCGGTTCGAGCTCCAACCCTGCGACGCGCTCAGCCAGCGCCAGAGCACGCGCACCCTCTGGTGTCGTCGCTCCGTACGTCTCACCCATCCACTTCGACGTCGCCGTCAGGTCGTCAGGACCGATGACGACGTTGCCGATGTCGGCGCCGCGTGAACGCAACAACTCGGCCGTCTTGGTCGCGAGCCGACTGGTCGTGACGGCGTCGAGCCTGAACGAGTCGTTGACGACGGCACCGAATACCCGGGTCGAGAGTCCGGCGAGACGGAAGCCGAGAGCCAAACCGGCAACGGTGCCACCCGAGCCGACAGCGGAGACAACCGTGGCGGGCTCAGGGAGCTCACCGGCGGCAACCTGCTCGGCGATCTCGAGGGCCACCTCGACGTATCCGAGGCTGCCGACCGGTGACGAACCGCCAGCCGGCAGGTAGTACGGCATCCGGTGTCGGGCCAGGATCATCGGCGCCGCGAGCTTGAGCCGCGCCACTGACGGATAGCGATAGATCGTGGCGCCGGAAGCATCCAGTCGCGCCGTCTGCTCGCGTACGTGGTCATCGATCGGCTGGTCGACGAGTCCGAGGACGGTGTGCAGCCCGTGCTCGCGCCCGTACAGTGCCGCCGCGAGACCCCAGTGCGTGCCGATACCGCCCACTGTGAACAGCGTCTTCTTCTTGCGGCGGTGCGCCTCAGGAATGATCCACTCGAGCTTGCGCACCTTGTTGCCGCCCCAGCCGCCGTCGCCGAACGGACTCTCGTCCTTCAGCCAGACCTCCTGGGACACACCCAGACCGTCGAGGCGACGTACGGGCGTAGGGCTGGTGCCGAGGCCGACGTACGGCAGATCAGCGTTCGGGTAGCGGTCACCGAGTCGAGACATGCCGTTACCTCCGTTTGAGAGAAGAAGCGTACGTCGGCAACGGCATGTCCAATCTCGTGGTGAGCTCGCTGCGCTCGCTCATCTGCTCACCCTATGGCGGACCTTGGCGATATCGTGCCTGCCATGGCGGGAACCCGAGCGAGTGACGCCGACCGCGCGAGCGTCAACATCGTCGTACCCGACAACCCACGCCGTACCGAGCGGTGGTCGTTCAGAGAGGGCTACGACGGAGATCCGAGCAAGTCGACACGTCAGGGCGAGGACACCGTCGTCGACATGTCAGCCATCAACGTCTCGGCGCTGATGGACGCGGTGAAGAGCGCTCCCGAGGAGCTGAACGTCACAGAGGTCCAGTCGATCTACATCGTGCTGGACGAGCGGGATGAGCTCCCGGCTATGTCGGTCTACGTCTCCAACGAGTACAACGAGTCGGGCTACTACGTCTTCAGCCTCGACGGCAAAGAGACGTTCCGCTACCCGTTCACTTGAGATGCAGGCGCCAGCGGTTGACGCTGTAGGCGATCAACGCCCAAGTCGCCAATGCTGAAGCCCACAGCCCGAAGGCCGCGGTCCGTCCTCCGGGGAGCTCAGGACCGAACCCGACGTTGACGATGCTGAACTCGGGAATGTCGACGCCGTGCCACCACACGAACCCGAGCGCGGCCAACCAGACACCGCCGAGGGTGCTCATCACAATGCGCGGGACGGTGGCGACTCCGTACTTCGCAGCGTCAATGGCCCGCCTCTCGACGAATTCGCGCGCGTTCTGAGCCCAGACGTGCCGGCGCGACAGCAGCGCGACGCCTCCAGCAACAATCAACAACCCTGGTCCGGGGAGCGGCATCAGGATGATTCCGAGCGGGATCAGGATCCACCCGAGGATCTCCAGCCCCATGCCCCGCAGCCACGTGCTGACGGCGCTCCCGGTGCTCATGGGCTAAAGCATGCCAGCCCATGGCAATTGAGATGGCGCAACCCGGCACACCGGGAAACACTTGTCAGGTGAACAAAGCTGCAGCACTACTCAATCTCGCCGAAGAGACGCTCGGCCTCACGTTGCCGATCCGCCTCCGAGCGTGGGATGGCAGCGAAGCCGGCCAGCCCGGCGCCCCCGTCGTGGTGATCCGCAACAAGCGAGCGCTCCGACACGTCATCTGGAAGCCGGGCGAGCTCGGAGTCGCCCGCGCGTACGTCCAAGGCGACCTCGACATCGAGGGAGATCTCGGTGAGGGACTCAGGGCGATGTGGGCAGCCGTACGTGATGCTCGTGCCGCCGACGGATCGGCGGGTCGGCCCAAGATCGGGCCCAAGCAGGTGGCGAAGGCCGCAACGCTCGCCGTACGCCTTGGCGCAATCGGCCGTCGACCTCCCGCACCTGATGCCGAGTCCAACCTGACCGGCGAGCTGCACAGCAAGGAGCGCGACCAGGCCGCGATCTCCCACCACTACGACCTGTCCAACGACTTCTACGAGCTCATCCTCGACGCCAACATGGCCTACTCCAGCGGCTTCCACGTCACTCCGGAGATGTCATTGGAAGAAGCGCAGACCGCCAAGCTCCACCTGATCTGCCGCAAGCTCGGCCTAGAGCCCGGCATGCGGATGGTCGACATCGGTTCGGGCTGGGGTTCACTCACGCTCTTTGCCGCCGAGCACTACGGCGTGCACGTCACGGGTGTCACCCTGTCGTCGGAGCAGCGCGACTACGTCATGAAGAAGGCCGCCGAGCGAGGGCTCGAGGACCGCGTCGAGGTCAGCCTGCGCCACTTCCGCGACTTGAGGGAGTCGGGAGTCGACGACAACGGCATCGATGCCATCGCGTCGATCGAGATGGGCGAGCACGTCGGCGACAAGGAGTACGTCGTGTTCACCGAGTCGATCCACCGCTACCTGCGTCCCGGTGGTCGCGTCCTGATCCAGCAGATGTCGCGCAGCAACGCTGCGGTCGGCGACCGGCCGGGCGGCGGGCCGTTCATCGAGACGTACATCGCCCCGGACATGCACATGAAGCCCCTCGCCAAGACGATCGGGCTGATCGCCGGCGCCGGACTCGAGATCCGCGACGTGCAGGCCATGCGCGAGCACTACCCGCGGACCGTCGCGGGCTGGGCCGAGAACCTCGAGAACAGCTGGTCGACTGCGGTCGCGCTGATCGGCGAGGAGAACGCGCGGGTCTGGCGGCTCTATCTCGTTGGCGGCGCGCTGGCGTTCGAGGAGAACCGGATGGGGGTCGACCAGATCCTCGCGGTCAAGCCGAGCATCAACGGCGTGGCGGACATGCCGAGCTCGCCGCTGGCTTGGCTGGCATAGTTGACGATCCACCCCAGAAAACCACTCACTCCTAGAATGGGTGCCATGGCTGCTCCAGACGATCGCTCGCGCTCTCTCGGGGGCCCCGGATGACCCCCAACGACCTATCGCAATCCCTCACGAGCCTTGCCGCCGGCTTCGGCGTCGTGGTCGCGTTCATGGGCATCGGTCTGGCCATCGCGCAGCGCAAGAAGAAACTGACCGTCGTCGACACGATGTGGGGCATCGGCTTCGTTCTGGTGGCTGCGGAGACCGCTTTGGTGGCCTCGGGTGGGGACGGCGACCCGTATCTTCGGTGGATTCTGCTCGCGATGACTGCGGTGTGGGGACTGCGCCTTTCGTGGCACCTGCACCGTCGCAACGCCAAAGCGCCCGAAGATCCGCGCTACGCCGAGCTGGCCGAAGCTGACGGACGGCCGTTCGCGCAGGTCGCCCTGATGCGGGTGTTCGTGCCCCAAGGCATTGCGATGTGGCTCGTGGCGACCCCGATCATGGTCGGCGCGAACAACGAGGACGTCGTGTGGTGGGTCGTCGCTCTCGGGCTGGCCGTCTTCACTCTCGGCAACATCTTCGAGGGGGTTGGCGACGCTCAGCTCGCCAAATTCAAGAGTGATCCCGCCAACAAGGGAAAGCTGATGGACCAGGGGCTGTGGCGCTACACCCGTCACCCCAACTACTTCGGCGACGCGTGCGTCTGGACCGGCATCTGGATCGTCGCGGCCAGCTCATGGGCTGGGCTTGCCACGATCATCAGCCCCATTGCCATGACCATCTTCCTCACGAAGGTCACCGGCGCAGCCCTCAACGAGAAGGGCATGAAGAAGTCCAAACCCGGCTACGACGAATACGTACGCCGGACGAGCGGCTTTGTCCCTCTTCCCCCGAAGAAGTAGTGCTCAGCTGGAGACGAAGCTCAGCTCGATACAAATATGTGCGCAGCCGACTCGTCGTCGATCTCGGCAGTCTCGCCCTGACGCGCGACGATCACACCGTCGTGGCCCTGCGAGACGAGGACATCGTTGCCCGGCAGCGCGCCCACGCGGCGCAGCACCGACATGACTTCAGTGTCCTTCTGGAGCTCTTCGACGATCCGGCGGATCACGAGGCGTACGGGCTCGGTGGAGCCGATGATCGCCTTGGTCATGGGAACCACGCCGTCGAGGAACTCGGTGTCCTCGCCCGTCTCGCCGAGCTCGGCCAGTCCGGGGATCGGGTTGCCGTACGGCGACTCGTGCGGGTGATCGAGCAGCTCGACCAGGCGGCGCTCGACCTGCTCGGACATGACGTGCTCCCAGCGGCAGGCTTCTTCGTGCACGAACTCGATCTCAAGACCGATGATGTCGGTGAGCAGCCGCTCAGCGAGGCGGTGCTTGCGCATCACCCGGGTGGCGAGCTGGCGTCCCTTGGGGGACAGCTCAAGGTGGCGGTCACCCTCGACCGTGAGCAGCCCGTCACGCTCCATACGGGCGACGGTCTGGCTGACGGTCGGACCGCTCTGATGGAGACGCTCGGCGATGCGCGCGCGAAGGGGGACGATGCCTTCCTCCTCGAGCTCATACACGGTGCGGAGGTACATCTCTGTGGTGTCGATGAGGTCGCTCATGCCGTCACCTCCGTGGAAAGGGCACGATACGTCGGCGCCGGCATGAATCCAGCCTGATGGTTCCGCTCGCTTCGCTCGCTCACGCCGTCACCTCCGTTGAAAGGGCACGATACGTCGGCGCCGGCATGAATCCAGCCTGATGGTTCCGCTCGCTTCGCTCGCTCACGCGAGTCATTGTTCCACGTCGTGCGTGACACGCACGCAGCCATGAGGATGGGAACGTGCCGACTTCTGTGATGTGGTTCCGCAGTGACCTCCGCCTGCAAGACAATCCGGCACTCGCAACGGCCATCAGCGCCGGCGAGAACGGCGGAGTCGTCCCACTCTTCGTCGTTGACGACACGCTCTGGACGGGGAACGCTCGTTCGGCCTACCTCTCGAGGTTGTTGGGCGACTTCTCCCACCGCATCGGCGGACTGCACGTCGTGAGAGGCGACCCTCGCACCGAGGTCCTCCGAGTCGCGAAGGAGGTCGCGGCCGACAGCGTGCACGTCGCGGCGGCCTTCACTCCGTACGGAGCTTGTCGCGACGAGGCTGTCGAGCGGTCATTGACGACTCATGGCATCCGGTTGGAGCAGACGGGCTCGCCGTACGCCGTCGCACCGGGGCGTGTGACCAAGGACGACGGGTCCGGCTTTCGGGTCTTCACGCCGTTCTTCCGTGCGTGGAAGGAACACGGGTGGCGCGCGCCAGCACCACCTGTCGAGGAGGTTGGTTGGATCCATCCGGACGGCGGTACGAGCATCCCGGAGGTCTCGGTACAGGACGGAATGCGCCTGCCGCCGCATGGCGAAGATGCGGCACACGACCGCTGGCGACAGTTCCTGGAAGAGGACGTCGCCGAGTACGACTCGGCACGCGACCTGCCGGGCCCGGACCGCACCTCCCGCATGTCTGTGCACCTCAAGTGGGGAACGATCCACCCGCGCACGATGCTCGCCGACCTCGCGCGACTGCGGTCGAAGGGCGCACAGGCCTTCGTACGAGAGCTGGCCTTCCGCGAGTTCTACGCCGACGTGCTGCACCACCGGCCCGACTCGGCGTTCGGCTACTACAACCGGACACTCGAGCAGATGGAGTACGACGAACCTGGCGAGGACTTCGACGCCTGGAAGCAGGGGCTCACCGGCGTCCCGATCGTCGATGCCGGCATGCGCCAGCTGCTCGCGGAAGGATGGATGCACAACCGGGTCCGCATGATTGTCGCGAGCTTCCTGGTCAAGGACCTGCATCTCGAGTGGCAGCACGGGGCCCAGCACTTCATGGACCACCTCGTCGACGGTGACCTCGCATCCAACCAGCACGGCTGGCAGTGGGTCGCAGGATCGGGCACGGACGCATCGCCATACTTCCGCGTCTTCAACCCCACGACACAGGGCAAGAAGTTCGATCCAGACGGCGAATACGTGCGCCGCTGGGTTCCGGAGCTCGCTGACGTGCCCACCAAACAGCTGCACACGCCCTGGGAGCTCGACCCCCCGCCGGCTGGGTATCCCGCACCGATCGTCGACCACGCAGAGGAACGAATCGAGTCACTCCGCCGCTATGACGCCGTCCGCTGAGTAGGTTGGGCGCATGGTCACGATCTCGACCCAGTTCAACGGACCCGATCGCACGGGCAATGGCGGGTATGTCGCCGGGCTGATCGCCGACGAGCTTGGCGGAGATGGCCCTGCGACGTCCAAGCTGCGTATTCCCCCGCCGCTGGCAACACCCCTCTCATGGGAAACCAGCGACGACGAGACCCGCCTGCTGACGGCAGGGGGAGCGGTCGTCGGCGAGGCGATCAGTGGATCATTCCGACGCGATCCTCCGCCCTGCCCGACACACAAGCAGGCCAAGGCGGGACTCGCGGCGTACCCGGGCTTTCACCACCACCCGTTCGACAGGTGCTTCACGTGTGGCACCAAGCGCGAGGAGGGTGACGGACTGCGACTGTTCCCCGGCCCGTATGCCGAGGGTGCGACAGCTACACCGTGGACGCCGCACGAGGCGTTCGGTGGAGACGACGGAGTCATCGACGTTCCCGTGATGTGGGCAGCGCTTGACTGTCCCGGCGGTTGGGCGGCGGACTTCACCGTCAACCCGATGCTCCTGGGCCTGATGACCGCCGAGGTCAGTCGCCGACCGGCCGTGGGAGAGCCATGCATCGCGGTGGGCAGCCTGTACGAGCGGGACGGCCGCAAGTTCTTCACCGACACCGCGCTCTACACCGAGGACGGCGAGCTGCTGGGTCACGCCGAGCAGGTCTGGATCCTGGTCGACCTGGCCACCCTCGCGTAGATGTTGGCGCGTAGTTGACCGTCGTCTCGGTGTCGTCTGCCTACGCCAGCCTCGCTGGTGTCTTCGGACTCGCGCGTCTCATCGTGTTTGGACTGCCTGGTCGATCCGGGTCACGACCGACCGGCACGTCCGGGGAGCAACAGGTCTCCGATCAGCTCGGTCGCGAGCGTGACTCTCTCAGGAGCTCCTGCGCTGAGGACCACGGGAGGCACGGCACGGCCGTTATAAGTCATGGGCAGGCCCTTGAGGCCCACGGCGACCACTGTCGCGTTGCCGTCGTTGGGGTCGTTGAAGTCATCAGAGAGGCGATCGGAATTCCCGTGACCGAGCAGGACAATGGTGTCGATGATGCCCAGGACGTCGCACAGCGTCGGCACATCCCATTGGTTCTCGGGGGGACCCGTATTGTTCTCGAGGGTTGGCGCCGAACATGACCGGGGACCCCCTCCTTGGATGACAACCCTTACGTCCTTCCCCACACCGCGCGGGTAGATGCCGAGGTGCCCGTCTTGTGCCAGCTGGTTGATCGCCGTCGCCCCCGCGCCCGGCTCCCACACCCATGCGTCGACGTCGCTTCCTCCCGCAACGTGGCCGAAGAGATGGGTGGCGTCGATCCAGGTGAACCCCGCGCGGGTCTCAAACTCCGACAGGGGCGAATAGTCCTCGCCGCTCACCAGATCGTGAACGACAAGTCCTCCTACCAGGGATTTGTAGGCGATCATGCGTCCGTCGGGCGAGAGCTGGGGGACCTCGGTGTCCACAGCCTCGTCATGGTTGTAGGACATGGCGAGCGGGAGCGTCCCGAACTCCCCGCTCTCCGCGACGAGGCCGACGACCTCGGGCGACCCACCGCCCGCGCGAGCAGGCAACCAGACCGCCGCAAGCGGTCCGGGAGTGCCCCCGAGTTCCGGCAGCTTCTTGTCAACGGGGTACGCGATAGGCAGCACGATGGCAGCGGTCCCCGCAGCCGCCGTGTTGGCGTCATCGCCATCGCCGTCGGCGAGCCTCAAGCCGATGCCTGTGCCGACGACACCGACCACCAGCACGACGGCAGCGATGGCCGCGAATCGGAGGCGCTGGGCTCGGGTGCTGCGCGCACCTTCCGCTGAGGATTCGTCCAGGGTGTCCATGGGTGCCTCACATCCGAATGGGTTCTTGAAACCCGAGACCCTACTCCTTGGCCGGTGCCGAATACTTGGAAACACAGCAGAAAATGCACGGCGCCACCCTCGCGTAGATCAGTAGCCGTGCACGTCGCCGATCAGCGGCGCAAAGGTCGATCGGTGCGGACGCGCACCGGTCGAAAGCTCGAGGGACGCAACGTCCGGAGCGGCAGCCACCGGACGTACGCCCACGACGGTGCGAATGAGCAGCACCGGGACCACAGCCAGTGCAAGGAGCACCAGCAACAACCAGGAGGCGCGACCGAAGGTGTCGGTCGTCACCGAGGTGACCGTCGCGACGACCGAGCCACCGCCGACGTACGCGGCCGCCCAGGTCGCCGAGCCGGCCAGCGAGGCGGGGGCGAAGCGGCGGTACTCGAGCCCTGCTGCGCCCGCGGCGGCCGGCGTCAGCGTGCGGACCAGCGGAACGAGACGGGTGAGGAACACCGCAGATGCCCCGCGCTGCCGCAGCATCGAGGTCGCGCGATCGAAGTGGCGAACGCCGAGCCGACGTACGGGCTTGGTGTCACGGAGCTTGTCGCCGTAACGCCGGCCGAGGAGGTAGCCGACATGGTCGCCCATGCTCGCGCCGACCATCACCGCCACGCCCAGAAGAAGCATGTCGGTGGTCGAGCGCATAGAGGCCGCGAGAACGACGACAGCCGTCTCGCCGGGCAGCACGATGCCGAGTCCCAGACCTGACTCTGCGAACGCGAGAGCAAACCCAAGGACAAGCGTGATCACGACTCCTGACATACCTCCACGATGAGCGGACGACGCGTCCGGACTCCGACTCGAATGCGGCCGGAAGGTGAACACGCATGGACGAATTCGGGGGCACTCCCCCGACTACGCTGAATCCATGCGCACTGTGCTCGTGACTGGCGGAGCAGGCTTCATCGGCTCCAACTTCGTGCGCCATCTCCTCACCCACACCGACGACCACGTGATCGTGTTGGACAAGCTGACCTACGCCGGCAGTCGCGAGAGCCTGGCCGATCTGCCGGAAGCCCGATTCGAGCTCGTGGTCGGCGACATCGTCGACGCCCACCTTGTCGACCAGCTCGTCGGCGAGCACGACGCCGTCGTCCACTTCGCGGCCGAGTCGCACAATGACAACTCGCTGATGAGCCCGCGAAGCTTCGTCGACACCAACCTGGTCGGGACGTTCACGCTCCTCGAGGCCGTCCGCAAGCACGACGTACGGTTCCACCACATCTCCACCGATGAGGTCTACGGCGACCTCGACCTCGGCGACCCGGCGCGATTCACCGAGACGACGCCCTACAACCCGTCGAGCCCATACTCGGCAACCAAGGCGGGATCTGACCTGCTCGTCGCGGCTTGGGTGCGCTCGTTCGGCATACGCGCGACGATCAGCAACTGCTCCAACAACTACGGGCCGTACCAGCACGTCGAGAAGTTCATCCCGCGCCAGATCACCCAGCTGATCGACGGCCTCAAGCCTCACCTCTACGGCGACGGTCGCAACGTTCGCGACTGGATCCACGTCGACGATCACAGCAGCGCCGTGCTGACCGTTCTCGACAAGGGTGTCGTGGGCGAGACGTACCTCATCGGCGCCGACGGCGAGCTGAGCAATCGCGAGGTCGTCGCGCAGCTCCTCACCGCTTTCGGTCGCGAGCCCGACGACTACGAGGCCGTCACGGATCGCGCCGGCCACGACCTTCGCTACGCGATCGACTCGTCCAAGCTGCGTCGCGAGCTCGGTTGGGCTCCGACGTACGCCGACTTCTCCGCAGGCCTCGCGTCGACGATCGAGTGGTACCGCGAGAACGAGTCATGGTGGCGCCGCAGCAAGTCGGCAACCGAGGCGATGTACCGGCGCCAGGGCCAGTGACCCGACTCAGGGGGCGAGCCGAGTGCGGGTCCACGCCGTACCCGTTCGCCGGTACAGAAGGCGATCGTGCAGACGGTCCTCGCGGCCCTGCCAGAACTCGATCGAGTCGAACTCGATGCGATAGCCGCCCCAGTGCTCCGGCCGGGTCACGTCACCCGTGCCATACGCCTCGGCCGCCTCGGCGTAGAGACCTTCGAGCGCTGCTCGATCGTCGACCACTGACGACTGTGGGGAGGCGACGGCGCCCAGCTGGGAGCCGCGGGGCCGGGAGTCGAAGTACGCATCCGAATCCGATGCCGCGATGCGGGACACCGAACCCTCAAAGCGCACCTGACGTTGCAGTGGATGCCACAGCATCGCGACAGCGGCTCTCGGATTCGTCTCGAGCTCAGCGCCCTTGCGCGACTCGTAGTTGGTGAAGAACGTGAGTCCCGATGCGTCGATCCCCTTGAGGAGCACGATGCGTACGGACGGTTGGCCATCGGAGGTCGCGGTGGCCAGAGCCATCGCGTTGGGCTCGTGGATCTGGGCAACCAAGGCATCGTCGAGCCAGCGCCCGAACAGCGCTAGCGGATCGTCTCCAGCAGCGGCCTCGGCGAGCCCTTCGCGGGCATACGACTCACGCATTCGAGCCAAATCAGGGGACTCCATGTGTCCACCGTATGTGCGCAGGGCAGAATGCTGAACATGACTGAAGTGCACCATGGCCTAGAAGGCGTCGTCGCGTTCGAGAGCGAGATCGCCGAGCCGGACAAGGAAGGGTCAGCGCTGCGCTATCGCGGCGTCGACATCGACGACCTGGTCGGCCGCGTACCGTTCGAGAAGATCTGGGGCCTTCTGGTCGATGGGGCCTATGAGCCGGGCCTGCCGCCCGCCGAGCCGTTCCCCATCCCGGTCCACTCCGGCGACATCCGTGCAGACGTACAGAGTGCGATCGCGCTGACGGCTCCCGCCTGGGGCCTCAAGCAGCTCTATGACATCGACGACGTCCAGGCACGTGAGGACCTTGCCCGCACCGCGGTCATGGTCCTTTCCTATGTCGCCCAGGCCGCGCGCGGCGTGAGCAAGCCGATGGTGCCGCAGTCCGAGATCGACAAGAACGACACGATCATCGGCCGGATGCTCACCCGCTGGCGCGGCGAGGTCAACCCCGACCACGCGAAGGCCATCGATGCCTATCTCGTCTCGGCCGCCGAGCACGGAATGAACGCCTCGACGTTCACCGCGCGTGTCATCGCCTCGACGGGGGCCGACGTCGCTGCCGCTCTCTCGGGTGCTGTTGGAGCCATGTCGGGCCCGCTGCACGGCGGCGCCCCAGCCCGAGTGCTGACCATGATCGAAGAGGTCGAGAAGTCGGGCGACGCCACGGCGTACGTCAAGAAGCTTCTCGACAGCGGCGAGCGCCTCATGGGCTTCGGCCACCGCGTCTACCGCGCGGAGGACCCTCGCGCCCGCACGCTCCGTCGCACCGCCAAGGAGCTCAACGCTCCGCGTGCGGAGGTTGCCGTCGCCCTCGAGGAGGCCGCGCTCAAGGAGCTCCGCGAGCGTCGCCCCGACCGCGTGCTCGAGACCAACGTCGAGTTCTGGGCCGCGATCGTCCTCGACTACGCCGAGGTTCCGCCGCCCATGTTCACCGCGATGTTCACCTCCGCACGTACGGCTGGGTGGAGCGCGCACATCCTCGAGCAGAAGCGCACGGGTCGTCTGATCCGTCCTTCGGCGATCTACACCGGACCTGCGACTCGCAAGGCCGACGAGGTCGAAGGCTGGAACCCCAGCTGGGCGAACAACTGATCTCTCCGATCTCGATCAATCGAGAGGACCGCCCGCCACCCGCAGCCCTTATGCTGGGGCGGTGAAGACGAAGTGGCTGACGGTGTTTGCCGGTGCAGTCACGGCAGTTGTCCTGGTGAGCCTGGCAATGGGCTTCGCCGCACCCGACGGTTCTGTGGGCGACAAGCCGACTGCGAGCGGCACCCCATCAGCCAGCGAATCAGCGTCAGCTACGCCTACGCCCACCGCCGACCCCGCGCCCGATCCGGCGAGAGCGGCACTCGCTCCTGAGTCCGTACGCGGTGTGTGGCCCGGCCATCCCCGCAAGGTGACCGTCAAGGGCAAGAAGGTCAACTGGTGCCCGGCCGTACGCATCACCGGCGAAGCAGCTGCCGTACGCGTGTTCGGCAAGAGGGCCGTCAAAGCAGCAGCCTGCACAGCCGTGCGATTCATCTTCGAGAAGCGATACTCCCGGCTGTCGATCCCGCGCAAGTCCTATAAGGCCTCTGCGTTCGACTTTGTCCTTCCGGCACTCACGTCGGAGACCGCCAACAGCTTCTACCGTCCCCGCATCAACACCTTCGTGGCGGACCCGGGAAGCATCGCGGCGCGCGACGCTCTCGGCTTGGTACTGCTGCGCGGCGACGGCATACGCGGCAAGTACAACTCCGCAGGGTCTGGCCGCGTCTACTACGGCAAGCCCTTCACGACGCGTGGCTACAGAGGCCGCGCTGTGTGGATCAACCCGAAGTGGTCCACCGTCGCGATCAGCCTCGACTACTCCAAGGCGCAGCCGCGTATCGCCGCGAAGCTCACGGCGGATGCCTCCGTCCCCGTCTTCAACACGGCCGCGAAGCGTGACGACATGCTGACCGTGGCAACCTCCGCGACCTACTTGCTGCGGCACGGTGGCGGCACACCAACCTCTTCCAAGAACTGGGCGATCGGCGCGTGGACCGTCACTACCAACACGATCGGGTTCTCTCCGCTCAAGGTGAACTAATCCCGCTCACCCTTGACTTCACCCCCGCAAACTAGTTACGAAAGACTAGAGGGTCCTAGTTCCTACGAGTTACTTCCTCAGAGGTAGGTCCCATTAGGCGGCGCGGGGGCGCTCCCAGTTCCCGCGTCGCCACTTAGGTGCAGCTCAGCGCAGCTCGACCAGTTGTGACGCATCATCGCGAGGCAGCTGATCCACCACGGCAATCACCTGCATCGACAACAGGTCGACGCGCGCCCAGTGCTGCGACAGGAATGCCGTCTCAGCCGCGTCCTGTCCGGTGGCGATGCGGAGCAGGCTCTGCCGCGGTGCCAGTCCTGTGGCGTCGACGACATGCCAGGCATCCTCGACGTACGCCTCAGCGACCGCATGAAAGTCCATCGGGCTGAGCCCTGGCGCGTAGACCGAGGCAAGTCGGGCCGGCACGTCCAGCCCGCGCAAGAGAGCAACAACGAGGTGCGCGTAGTCGCGACACACTCCCTCACGCGCGAGCATCGTCGCGACGGCGCCGTCGGTGTGAAGGCTGGCGCCGGGTACGTATGAGAGGTGCGACCCGACCCAGGTGGTGACGGCGTCGAGGAGCCCCTTGCCGCTGACGCCGGCGAACTCGGCCCGCGCGGTGGAGAACAGCGTGTCCGACTCGCAGTAGCGGCTGGGACGCCGATACTCGATCAGGTCGAGCTCCTCGACCGGTGCGGGATCGGCCTGGTCGATCGCCACTGCCGAGTAGTCGATCGTCATCTTGCCGGCGGGACCCGTCAGGCGATGAAGCCTGGTGCCGTGGCGACCGATGAGCTCGCGCGGCTCCAGCTCGCCGCTGGCGGAGCTGATCGAGAACGTCTCCGACTCGAGGTTGGCGCCCTGTGCGACGGCAATCGAGAAGATCAGGTCAGCGGAGTCGTGGAGCTCGAGCTCGAGATGGGCTGAGACGGATCGCTTCACTGCCTAATACTTTCACACAATCCCGGGTGACCAATGGGCGAGCGAAGCAAGCCAAGCCGGCCGACGCGAGCGCCCGCGCGAGCGGCGAAGTGAGCGTGCTGGGGGTCCCCCCACGAGCTTGCGAGTAGAAGCCGGAACGAGCACGCGAGTAGGGGGCGGAACGAGCACGCGCTCGGCGTTCATAGTCCTGGTGGCGCCTTCGACAGTGCGGACCTGACACGTACGACGTCTGCGCCGTACTTTTCGTCGAATGCCTTCTGCAGCTGCCCACCCTCGTCGAGGATGACGCTCACGTCGACGTGGTCATCGCCGGAGGACGATGAGAGCATCAGGCCCTTGGCCATGTCCTGCGCCTCGGCCTGGATGCGTCGGAGCTCGGCGTCGGTGCGCTCGGCCTTGCTGACGCACAGCGCGCCCTGCCAGACCGTGCGCATTGCCTCCTCCGCACCCTTGACGTCCTTGGTCACTCGCACGTTGAGGATGATTCGGTTGGGGTCGTTCTCCTTGGCATAGCTGAACTGCTGGTCGAGCCACAGCTCGGAGTAGCCCGGGATCCTCTCTGCGAACGGTGCCGCGCGGTCCACGGCATACTCATCGAGCTTGGGACGGCCCTTGGGGAACCAGCCTCCGTCCGGCTCCGGGCATGGACTGTCGAAATTGCGGTCCAGCTCGAAAGCCGGGACCTCGCCCTCGAACTGTTGAGGTTCCAGCGGCGGACGGGTCAACGTGAAGTCGCCGTCGACGTAGATGCCATGGACGACGTACAGCCCGTCGATCGTCTGTGAACGCCGACTCTCGCCGGTGACGTTGTCCCAGTTCCAGTTCGGTATGTCCGGCCCGTCGCATTGCGGGGGCGATGAGGAACGGATCACTCCGAGACACAGCTGTGGACCATGAGCACGGCCGAACGTGCCGCCATCTTCGAGCACGGTCGCGCGCGCGAAGTATTCCTGAGTGCCACACGTGCCGACCGGTCGCGGCAGCGTCGTGAGCTCGAACGTGTCGCCGACCTGCTTGCCCTCAAAGCAGAAGTCACCGAACTGTCCGCCCACGTCACCGGCCGCACCCCAGACCTTGGTCCAGTCCCAGTTGGAAATGACCGGCCCATCGCACTGCGGTGGCGCCGACTCGCGTACGGGCCCGGTGCACAGAACTGGCCCGTCGCTGCTGAGCACATCAGTCACCGTGGCGCGGTCGATCTTTCGTACCTCACCGTCTTTTGCGGGCGGGGGTGACGACTCCGACCCACACGCAGCCAGCAACGCCAGCACCATCACGACCGAGAGAGTGCGCATGTCTGAGTATGTCCGTTCTGCGCGAATCGTCTCTATGAGTCGTAGGCCTCGAGGATCTTGTCGGCGGCGGTTGCTGCGGGCATCTCGCCGGACAGGACGGCCTCGCGGACTTCCGCGCGGACCTTCGCCACGGCTTCATCGTTACGCAGGCGCTGATCGAGCTCATCGCGTACGAGCGCCCAGGTGAAGTCGAGCTGCTGGGCGGCGCGCTTGGCTGCCAAACCGTCATCGCCGAGGGACTCTCGGTGCTCGAGCACGCGGGACCAGACCTTGTCGATGTCGATGCCCTCGAGTGCCGAGCAGGTGAGGACCGGCGGGACCCACTCCTTGGAGCCGCTGAAGACGAGTCGCATCGCGCCGGCGAGGTCCTTGGCGGCGGCGTTGGCTTCCTGCTTGCGATCGCCGTCAGCCTTGTTGACCGCGACGACGTCGACGATCTCGAGGATGCCCTTCTTGATGCCCTGCAGCTGGTCGCCAGAGCGGGCGAGCGTGAGAAACGTGAAGGTGTCGACCATGCCGGCAACCGTGATCTCGGACTGACCAACACCCACGGTCTCGATCAGCACGACATCGAACCCGGCAGCCTCGAGGACCGTCATGGCCTGGCCCGTCGCACGCGCAACACCACCGAGGGTGCCGGCGCTGGGCGAGGGGCGGATGAACGCGTCGGGATTGACCGCGAGCTTGGCCATGCGGGTCTTGTCTCCGAGCACCGAGCCGCCCGTACGAACGCTCGACGGGTCGACGGCGAGCACGCCGACGCGATGACCCTGCTCGACGAGGTACATGCCCAGCGCCTCGATGAACGTCGACTTGCCGACACCGGGCACTCCCGATATGCCGACGCGGACGGCTCCCCCTTGCCCAGAATTGGACTCAGCGGGGTTCAGCAGACCGAGCAGCTCTCGCGCCTCGGCGCGATGGTCAGACCGGCTCGACTCGACCAGCGTGATGGCCCGCGAGATCGCCGCCCGCTTGCGCGAACGTACGTCCTCGGCGAGCTGGGCGACATCGACCACTCAGGCGCCGCTCTTGAGGTTCTGTCGGAGTCGTTCGAGCAGATCGAGTGCCGAGTCGGCGATGACGGTGCCCGGCAGGAACACCGCGGCAGCACCCATCTCCTTGAGCGTCTCGACGTCGTCGGGCGGGATGACGCCACCGATCGACACCATGATGTCTCCGCGACCCAGGTCCTTAAGAGCCTGCTTCAACGCCGGCAGCAGCGTGAGGTGGCCCGCCGCGAGGGAGGAGACACCGACGATGTGGACGTCGGCGTCGACCGCCTGCTGGGCGACCTCTTCGGGTGTCGAGAACAGCGGTCCTACGTCGACGTCGAATCCCATGTCGGCGAAGGCCGTGACGACGACCTTCTGACCGCGATCGTGCCCGTCCTGGCCCATCTTGGCAACAAGGATGCGGGGGCGACGACCCTCGGCCTTCTCGAAGTCCTCGGTGGCCTTGACCACCGCGGCGACATTGCCGGCCTGGCCGGCTTCAGCACGGTACACACCTGAGATCGTACGGATCACAGCTTGGTGACGCCCGTAGACCTTCTCCAGCGCGTCGGAGATCTCCCCAACTGTTGCCTTCGCGCGTGCAGCGTTGACCGCCAGGGTGAGCAGGTTGTCGTCGAGCGATCCGTCACTGGTCGAGCCGCGCTCGGCGCTCTTGGTCAGCGCAGCCAGAGCAGCGTCGACATCGTCGGTGTTGCGCTCGGCGCGCAGGCGCTCGAGCTTGGCGATCTGCGAGGCGTACACGGCCTTGTTGTCGACCTTGAGCACGTCGAGCGGGTCCTCGTCGGCGAGGCGGAACGTGTTGACGCCGATGACGGCCTGCTGGCCGGAGTCGATGCGGGCCTGCGTACGTGCGGCGGCCTCTTCGATGCGCATCTTGGGGATACCGGCCTCGATCGCCTTGGACATGCCGCCGGCCTTCTCGACCTCCTGGATGTGGGCCCAGGCGCGGTTGGCGAGGTCGTGGGTCAGCTTCTCGACGTAGTAGGAGCCGCCCCACGGGTCGATGATGTCGGTCGTGCCCGACTCCTGCTGCAGGAGCAGCTGAGTGTTGCGGGCGATGCGGGCACTGAAGTCCGTCGGCAAGGCGATCGCCTCGTCGAGAGCATTGGTGTGCAGCGACTGAGTGTGTCCCTGGGTCGCGGCCATGGCCTCGATCGCCGTGCGTCCGACGTTGTTGAACACGTCCTGGGCCGTGAGCGACCAACCAGACGTCTGGCTGTGCGTACGCAGGCTCAGCGACTTGGCGTTCTTGGGATTGAAGTCCGACACGAGGCGAGCCCAGAGCGCACGGGCAGCACGCATCTTGGCGATCTCCATGTAGAAGTTCATGCCGATCGCCCAGAAGAAGCTCAGGCGGGGTGCGAACGCATCGATGTCGAGACCGACGTCGAGACCGGCGCGGATGTACTCGACACCGTCGGCCAGTGTGTAGGCGAGCTCGAGGTCGTTCGTCGCCCCGGCTTCCTGGATGTGATAGCCGGAGATCGAGATCGAGTTGAAGCGCGGCATCTTCTGCGCGGTGTACGCGAAGATGTCGGAGATGATCCGCATCGACGGCGCCGGCGGATAGATGTAGGTGTTGCGCACCATGAACTCTTTGAGGATGTCGTTCTGGATCGTGCCCGACAGCTTCTCGGGCGGTACGCCCTGCTCCTCAGCAGCGACGATGTAGAGCGCCAAGATCGGCAGCACGGCACCGTTCATCGTCATCGAGACGCTCATCTCGTCGAGCGGGATGCCCTCGAAGAGCTTGCGGGTGTCGTAGATCGAGTCGATCGCGACACCGGCCATCCCGACGTCGCCCACGACGCGCGGATTGTCGGAGTCGTAGCCGCGGTGCGTCGCCAGGTCGAAGGCGACCGAGAGGCCCTTCTGACCGGCGGCGAGGTTGCGGCGATAGAACGCGTTGGACTCCTCGGCAGTGGAGAAGCCGGCGTACTGGCGGATCGTCCAAGGCTGGGTCGTGTACATCGCCGGGTAGGGGCCGCGCAGGAACGGGGTCAGACCGGGCAGTGTGTCGAGCGCATCGAGGCCCTCGAGGTCGTCAGCGGTGTAGAGACCGTCGACGTCAATGCCCTCCGGCGCGGCCCACGGCTCAGCGCCGTCGGTCGCGGTGGCGTAGGCCTTGGAGTCGGCCTCGTACGGCTGCTCGGGATCGAGCGACAGGCCCTTGAAGCTCTCGGGGACGACGGAGTTCATGTCTCGCTCGCTTCGCTCGCTCATGCGCCCAGCTCCTGTCGGATCGAGCGGAGGAACGCGAGCGCGTCATCTCCGACAGCGGCAGTGGCGTCTACGTCGAGGTTGCTCTTGCCTGCAACCACGACGTGCTTGGCGCCAGCAGCGCGCAGCGCCGTGACGAGGTCGGCGCCCCATGCGTCGTACGCGGCGGCGTTGCCCGTCAGGCAGACGACCGGCACCTTGCCAGCCCCATCTTGAGACAGCACTGTGTAGGCCGCGACGATCTCGTCGACGCCTTCGGTCGGGCCAGCGGTAACAGTGTCGACGCCGCCTGCTGCGAAGAGATTGGCGGCGAAGGTCGCGCGAGCCGTGTAGGCCGCGACGGTGCCCATGGTCGCCAGGA
Source organism: Propionibacteriales bacterium (assembly GCA_038256885.1). Classification (GTDB taxonomy): domain Bacteria; phylum Actinomycetota; class Actinomycetes; order Propionibacteriales; family Nocardioidaceae; genus Aeromicrobium. The sequence goes on along the minus strand of JBBSJW010000020.1, from coordinate 17,939 downwards.
ACACCGGAGTCGCTGCACGGTCATCGCGCATCGCCTCGAACTCGCCGCCGTAGCGGTGTACGTCCAGCAGCGAAGCGTATGGGCGGCGTTCCGGGAGCGTCTCGTGAAGGTTGGGGAACTCCGAGACACCTGTGATCGGTTGCTTGCGCTTGGCGATCGCCAGCGCCCGCTGGGACACGGTTGCTGCGATCGCCGCTTCGAGGACATCAAGTCCGCCGGTCGCGTCGATCTCGCCGAACAGCTCCCATGCGGCGCGAGCGGTGTCGTCCGTGAGCTTCTCGACCGCGTACGAGCCGCCTGCGGGATCGGTCACTTCAGCGACATGTGACTCGCTGATCAGCAGGCTCGAGGTGTTGCGGGCAATGCGGCGGCTGAACGCGTCGGGCAGACCGAGTCGCTCATCGAATGGCAGGACCGTCACGGATGCGGCACCGCCAGCACCCGCGGCGAAGGCCGCGACGGTCGTGCGGAGCATGTTTACGTACGGGTCGTACTTCGCCATCATCGGACGGGACGTCACGGCGTGCTGGAGCTGTCCGGTCGCGGCACCACCGCTGAGCTCGACGACTCGGTTCCAGAGCCGACGTGCGGCGCGGAACTTCGCAATCGTCGGGAACTGCTCACCCGTTGCGGCGTAGCGGAAGTCAATCAGGCCAGCGGCCTCGTCGACTGAGAAGCCAGCGTCGACCAGGACACGGAGATACTCCGTGCCGGCTGCCAGCGAATAGGCAAGCTCCTGGACGTCGGATGCGCCGGCGTCGTGGACAGCGGTGGCGTCGACGGTCAGCGCTCGGATCCCCAGCGGAGCAGCGATGCGGGCAACCTCTTCGATAATCGAAGATTCTGTGTTGCCTCGGTCGCGAAAGCCGGCACCAATTGGGTCAACACCGAAGCTGGTGCCCGGCGCCGGGGAGATCGCGCGATCGGCAAAGATCGCGGCGAGGGCCTTGGCGGCCTCGAGCGGCTGGTCAGGCGCATCCAGCGCGACGGGAGCGAGGTCGAGGAACACTGCCTCGAGGACCGTGCCCAACGACTCGATCGGTACGCCACCGCTGCCGACCGTGATCCACAGTGAGTTGACGCCGTTCTCGAGGTCGGTGATGACGTCCTGTCGGGTCCGCTCGACATCCGGATCGGCGAACCAGGCGCGTACGTCCCAGCCTTCGAGCTCGCGAGTGGCCGAGCTGCCGCGGGTGAACGGCGCCTGGCCGGGCAGTCCGGGATCGGGGAGGTCGGCGACGAGCTGCGCAGTGCCCAAGGGCGTCACAGTGATCCCGTCGAGCGTGGAGGTTGCAAGCACCTTCCACACGTCAGAGTCAGGCGCGTCCTCGCTGAGGCGGCGTGACTTGCGCAGAACTGCGGCGGTCTCCTTCTCCCACTCGGCTGGCGCGTGGGAGATGCCGTCCGCGAGGTCGACTTCAATTGCTGGTGCGTCCGACATAAGGGGCATCGTATGAGTTGGCGCACGAGCGCGGCCACCAGATGTGACCAATGTGACGGACATGTTTCTCGTATTCGCGTCATATCTGGCGACTTGCTTCGTCCTAGGTGTAACCCGGAGTGACAGATTCGCTCCGGCACGCCCGAAAGGACTCGCATGCCTTACGCCGCCGGACTGACCGCGCTCATAGCTCTGATCGTCGTCGTGGTCGTCTATCGCCAGCGCACGCCTGCGCGCTCCGCACGACATCGCGCCGATGTCGAGGCACCCAACCTGCGGCAGGCGTGGCGACTGAGAGACTAAGCCTGTGAAGATCCCCGCAGAGCTGCTGCCAGAGGACGGACGATTCGGGTCCGGCCCTTCCAAGGTGCGCACCGAGGCGCTCGATGCGCTCGCCGCGACCGGCGCAACGCTCATGGGGACCTCGCACCGCATGGCTCCCGTCAAGAACCTCGTCGGACGTGTCCGCGAGGGCCTTGCCGATATGTTCGCGATGCCCGACGGCTATGAAGTCGTGCTGGGAGTGGGCGGATCGCATGCGTTCTTCGATGCCGCGACATTCGGGCTGATCCGCGAACGCAGCCAGCACCTCGTACACGGTGAGTTCACCGGCAAGTTCGCCAAGGCCGTTGCCGCCGCACCCTTCCTCGCCAACCCGGACGTACGCGAGAGCGAGTTCACGACACACCCCGATCCGGTTGCCGTCGCGGGCGTCGACACGTACGCCTGGGCGCACAACGAGACCTCGACTGGCGTCATGGTGCCGGTGCAACGCGTTGCGGGTGCCGATGACGGAGCGCTCATCGTCATCGATGGCACCTCGGGCGCGGGCGGCCTGCCAATCGACATCGCACAGACCGACACCTACTACTTCGCACCGCAGAAGACGTTCGGATCCGACGGCGGTCTCTGGATCGCGCTGATGTCGCCAGCAGCGATCGAGCGTGCCGAGACAATCAAGGCGAGCGGCCGCCATATTCCCGGCTTCGTCGACCTGCCGATTGCGATCGACAACTCGCGCAAGAACCAGACCTACAACACCCCTGCGCTCGCGACCCTGCACCTGCTCGACAGCCAGCTCCAGTGGATGCTCGGCCAGGGCGGACTCCAGTGGGCGGTCAAGCGCACGACGGACTCGTCGACGCGCCTGTACGAGTGGGCCGAGGCGTCCGCGTACGCCACCCCGTTCGTCGTCGATCCCGCTGATCGCTCGCTCGTCGTCGGCACGATCGACCTCGACGGTGTCGACGCATCAGCTGTCACTGCGGCGCTGCGCGAGAACGGGATCGTCGACATCGACGGCTACCGCGGACTCAACCGCAACCAGCTGCGCATCGCGATGTTCCCCGCGATCGACCCGGACGACGTCAGCGACCTGACGGCCTGCATCGACTACGTGGCTGACAACCTCTAGCCGACGACGCGACCGTCTCGGTGGTAGTCGCGGTGCTCTTCGTAGATCTCCGAGTTGTGGTGCAGGGCGGCGACCTCGTCGTCGCTCAACTCACGGCGGACCTTGCCGGGCACCCCAGCCACGAGTGACCGAGGCGGGATGACGACTCCCTCGGAGATGAGGGCACCTGCAGCGATGAGCGACTCGGCGCCGATGACAGCACCGTTCATGATGATCGCGCCCATGCCGACAAGAACGTTGTCCTCGACCGTCGCGCCATGGATCACCGCGCCGTGACCGACGGAGACGCCCTCACCGAGACGGACCGGCTGGCCCTTGTCGACGTGGAAGACGCAGTTGTCCTGCACGTTCGACCTCGCGCCGATCGTGATCGGCTCGTTGTCGGCGCGCAGAACAGCTCCGTACCAAACACTTGCCCCCTCGCCGATCACGACGGATCCGGCGAGGGTTGCGTTGGGTGCCACCCACGCGCTGTCGGCAACCTGTGGAACCTGGTCTCCAAGAGCGATATGCATGGCACCCAGCGTATCGACCTACGAGACCCAGCGGGTGATGGGATCGATCGCGAAGTACACGACGAACAGGATCGAGATCAGCCACATCAGCGGGTGGATCTCGGCGATCTTGTTCTTGACCAGCTTGATCACGACGTACGTGATGAAGCCTGCACCGATGCCGGCCGTGATCGAGTAGGTGAACGGCATCAGCACGATCGTCAGGAACGCAGGGATCGCGATGTCAGAGTCGTCCCAGCTGATGTTCTTGACCTGGCTCATCATCAGGAAGCCGACGAGTACCAGCGCAGGAACAGCCGCTTCGTTGGGGATGTGCTCGACCAGCGGGATCGCCAGCGTCGACAACAGGAACAGCACACCGGTGACGACCGATGCGAGGCCCGTACGGGCGCCGTCGCCGACACCCGAGGCCGACTCGATGTACGACGTGTTGCTCGAGATTCCCGCCGCGCCACCTGCGGCAGCGGCAATGGAGTCGACGATCAGAATCTTCTGCGCACCCTCGGGCGTGCCGTCCTTGTCGTTGAGATCAGCCTCTGCGCCAATCGCCGTCATCGTGCCCATCGTGTCGAAGAAGTCAGCCAGCAGGAGCGTGAAGACCAGCAGCGAGGCCGTGATGACGGTCGCTTCCTGGAAGCCGCCGAACAGGCTGAACTCTCCGAGCAGACCGAAGTCAGGCTTGGCGAAGACCTTGTCGGGCCATTCGGGAACGTTCAGGTTCCAGCCCTTCGACGTCGGGTCGCCAAGGCTGCCGGGTGTGTCCGTGATCGCCTGGACGATGCCGGCGATGATCGTCGTCACCACGATGCCGATCAGGATGGCGCCGGGAATGCCGCGCGAGTATAGCGTGATCATGATCAGCAGGCCGATGACGAACACGAGCACCGGCCAACCGGCGAGGTTGCCGCCGATGCCGAGGTTCACGGGAGGCGCGGCGAGGCCACTCGTACGCACGAAGCCGGCGTCAACCAGTCCGATGAAGGTTATGAACAGGCCAATGCCGACGGCGATCGCCGTCTTGAGCTGGCGCGGAACGGCGTCGAACACCGCCTTGCGGAAGCCGGTCAGTACGAGGACCAGAATGATCAGTCCTTCGAGCACGACCAATCCCATCGCGTCAGCCCACGTCATCTGGGACGCGACCGAGAACGCGACGAACGCGTTGAGTCCAAGGCCCGTCGCGAGTGCGAGCGGGAAGTTGGCGACGACACCCATGAGGATGGTCAGCAGACCCGCCACCAGCGCGGTCACGGCCGCGATCGTCGCGAAGCCCGAGCCTGGCTCGGTGCCGCCGCCCAGGAAGTTCCCATCGACGTCAGCGACATTGGACAAGATGATCGGGTTGAGCACGATGATGTAGGCCATCGTCAGGAAGGTCACGGCACCGCCGCGTACCTCTCGCCCGATGCTCGATCCGCGCTCACTGATCTTGAAGTAGTTCTCCAGCGCGTTTGCGCCGCTGGGCTTCTTGCTCGCCGTACTTGTCATCGCGCCCTCTGTCTCGATGGGAGTGTGTGCCCGAGGCCTGTCGACAACGGAGCATGCCAGAGGAAGGCCTCAGTCCGATACGACTCGACGAGAACGATTTGCACGAATTGCCACACCAACACCGAGAATCACAGCAGCCCCGACAGCACCGAACACGAACAGCATCGGCGCAACGGGAAAGCCATCACCTTGCTCTGGCATCGGTGTCTCTCTCGGCGTTGCCGTCGGCTCAGGGATGGCCGAAGGAATCGGAACCCGTATGAGCTCAGACTCGGAGCCCTCGCTGCCGACGAGCAAGGAGCTGGGCTCGGCCGCGATCGTCTCGCCCTGCTTCTGATCTGGCGTCCGGACGCCGTTCAGCAGGGTCCCGGTCGTCGCATCGAACAGGTACATCGAGACGTACGTACGCATCACCGCGTACTTTCCGTCAGCCGTGTAGGTCGCGTCTGTGACCGTCGATGGCCCAGTGCCCTTCTGGGCGACGGCGACATTGGCGCGATCGGTCGACAGCGTGGTCGGCAGCTTGTAGATCGTGCCGCTGAGCGGCGCTTTGCTCACCAGGAGCTTGGCTCCAGTGATCGGATTGACCAGTAGCGCCTCGACGTTGCGGGAGTCGGAATCGTACGAGATCGGATAGCGCAATGCCACGACGGTGTGATTGCCCGGCCCCTGCTCGGGCAATGCATACAGCGCAGCGTCCTTGCGACGCTCGAGGTTGTCGCCCGTGTCAGCCACCCACAGCGTGCCTTCACGGTCGATCGCCAGTGCCTCGGTGTCGCTCAGCGTGCCGCCCTCGACTCGCGTGACACCGACAGTACGACCCGTCTTCAGCTCGATTGCGAAGATCAGCGGATCGTTGCCCGAGTCGTTGATCGTGTAGACGATCCCGTCGTAGGCCCGACTCAGCGCCAACCCGCTCGACTCGGTGATCCGGGGATCCTTCATACGACTGACAACCTGCGGCTCAGCCTCTGCTCCGTCGGCACCACGAGCGAGGGAGCTGACGATCACGACCACGAGTAGCAGGACGAGCAGTCCCGGGATCAGCAGTCGGCGGTAGCGCGGATTCATTGCCGCCCAGCATGACAGGACGCTCGAGCCGTGCGGATCCCGGCGGGTAGTGTGGAGACGTGAGTGACAATGACGACTGGGTGATCCGTCAGGGCGACGGCCCCGAGACCATTGAGCGCAAGATGGGTCATCGTGAGATCGCCCGCCTCGATCGCGCCGCCCGTCGTCACGAGTTCGGTCGTCCTGAGATCACTGAGCTCGAGATCGGCAGCAAGACCCACCGGGTCGCCGAGGTCGAGCCGATGGACGTCGACGGCGTACGGACCATGACGGTCGGCACGATCGTCTGGGGCGTCGTCGCCGTCGCACTGCTCCCGTTCCTTGGCACGCTCGACAGGGACAACCACACCTGGTGGTTGTGGACTGCCGTCGCTGGATTCGGCCTCGGCCTCATCGGCATCGAGTACTGCCGTCGCCGCCGCAACGCCCTGCGTATGCAGCCCGGGCGTCGCCGCCGCGTGGACTGAGACCTAGAACTCGTCGATGTCTGCGCCGACAGTGTCGAACACTGTCGGGGGAAGCTCCTGAGGAGCAGCCGAGCGGCTCAGCCGGGCACCTGAGTGCGCGCCACAGCCGTGGTCGAACGACACGGCGCGACCATCATCGTTGGCCATGCCGTTGGCGCACACGCCGAAGCGCTCGGCCAGAGGTCCAGCGAGGCTCACCATGAAGCCGCACGAGATGCATGAGCCGGCGGCTTGCTGCGCGATCGGAGCATCCGGACCCTGGTCGCCTTCGTGCCAGCGGTCAGCAGCCATCTCGCGGCCCTCGAACGAGAGAGTCCATTCGCGACCCAGGCCAACTTCGCGAGCGAAGAAGCGATCGGCTGTCTGCTCCTCGCCGTCGCCTGCAGTCCAGGTGGGAACCAGTCGTACGTCGTCCTCGTCGGGTGGAAGTACGTCGCCGGGGCTGAGATCGCCCGGACGAATGCGCTCGCGATATGGAGTCCACACCGGCGCCACGATCGCGTCATCGCCGGGAAGCAGCACCACATCGTTGATCGTGACGGCATCTGATTCGGGGGCACGCGACAGGCTGACCGACCAGTACCAGCCGACATAGCCGGGCTTGGTGCAGCCGAAGTGGTGCGAGACCATGCCGCTCTCGTCCTCGACGACGCGGAGATGCTCGCCCACTACGCCAGCGTCGGCGACCTCGTCGACGGCAGCGCGCGCGACATCGATCGCAGCATTGAGCTTCTCGTCGACAGGCATGTGCCCATTGTTCCATGTCACGAATGGCGCGCTACCCGCGGTGAGGCAGGATGAAGATATGGACGAGCAGGACGACCCACAGTCACCCGTCCACCCTCCTGCGCCCACGGATCCGGTCCAGTCACGTCTCTCCCGGTCTGCGCGCATCGCGGGCAAGGTCTCCACCCGTACGGCTCGAGCCGTTGCCCAAGGCAGCAACACGGCGTTCACGGGCGCTCGACGCTTCACCCACGCTGGAGGCGCCGGCGAGAGTGGGCTGTCGCGACTGCTCGAGTTGCATGCGTTCAACACTGCTGGCGATGCGGCCATCGCGGTCTCGCTGGCCGGAACCCTCTTCTTCACGGTGCCCACCGACGATGCAGCTGGGCAGGTCGCACTGTTCCTGGTGCTGACGATGCTCCCGTTCGCGATCGTCGCACCGCTGATTGGCCCGTTCCTCGACCGGTTCCGCCGCGGTCGCCGCTGGGCGATCGGCGCCACGCTCGCCGTACGCGCGTTCTGCTGCTGGGTGCTCGCCGGCGCGGTCGTCGACGAGTCCCCCGCCTTCTATTTCGCGGCCCTCGGCTGCCTGGTGGCCTCCAAGGCATACGGCGTCACTCGCGCCTCGGCCGTACCGCGCATCCTGCCGGCGGAGTTCACGTTGGTGAAGGCCAACTCTCGCATCTCGTTGACCGGTACCGCCGCGGGCGCGATCTCGGCGCCCATCGCGATCGCTGCGGCGGCCATCGGTGCACCGTGGGCACTGCGCTATGCCGCTCTGCTGTTCGTCGTCGGCACGATCCTGGCCATCCTGCTGCCGGCGCGCGTCGACTCAAGCGAGGGCGAGCAGCCGGTCGACCTGAGCCAGATCGCGACAAACACCACAGGCCGTCGCGGAAGGGGGAAGGGCATCGCGATCACCCGCGGCGTCGTGAACGGGCTGCGGAGCAATGCGGGTCTGCGCCTACTGTCGGGATTCCTGACGATCTTCATGGCGTTCACGCTGCGCGAGCCACCCGAGTCGATGGGGTGGAGCGGCAGCGCGACGATCCTGCTGGGTCTCGTTATCGGCGGAGCCGGGCTTGGCAACGTCCTCGGCGTCCTCATCGGATCCTCGGCACGGTCGCGCAAGCCCCAGAACGTCGTCATCGCCGTCCTGGTCCTCGACGTCGCCGTCGTCAGCATCGTTGCGGTGCTGTTCACGTGGTGGACCTGCGTGATTCTGGGCATCACGATCGGGTTGTGCCAGTCGCTGGGCAAGCTGAGCCTCGACGCACTGATCCAGAACGACGTCCTCGAAGAGGTGCGTACGAGCATGTTTGCCCGTTCCGAGACGCTGCTTCAGCTGTCGTGGGTCATCGGCGGTCTGGTCGGCATCGGGCTGTTCACGATCGATGCCACCCCACGCGTCGGCCTGCTCGCCATCGCTGCGATCTTGCTCGGCTGGCTCGCGTTCGTGCTCACGCGTGCGCGCAACGAACCAGCGTCCCGACCGACCGAGACGCTTGAGCAGACCAGAGAGCTCTAGAGCTCGAGCTCAGTTGCGACGGCCCGGAGAACTTGTGCCGCAGGCTTGGAGACCTTGTTGTCGGGGTGGCGACCGTGCCGGTAGCCCTCCCCGATCTTGTCGAGCATCTTGATGAGGTCCTCGACGATGACCGCCATGGCTTCGGGGTCCTTGCGGCGTGCCTGCGACTGCGACTTCGACACCGAGGTGACGGGATCCAGAAGTCGTACCTGAAGGGCCTGGTCGCCACGACTGCCCTGCACGATGCCGAACTCGACGCGGCTGCCAGCCTTGAGCGTGTCAACGCCAGCGGGCAGGGCATCAGAGCGGACGTAGACGTCTTCGCCCTCGTCCTGGCTCAGGAAGCCGAAACCCTTTTCCGCGTCGTACCACTTCACTTTGCCCGTGGGCATTGGCGTCACCTTTGGTCGCTGGGTCAGGAGGTCAGATCTCCTGCGAGGTCAACCTTAGTGGTCAGCAACAGCCGCGCAGAAACCGAGGACCGCGTCTCGGACACCGGCCGGGTCCTGGAGCATCGGCAGGTGCCCCGTCGCGAGCTCGACGCGGTGCCTCGCCTCGAGCCGGTCGGCGAACTCGCGTTGGCGGGCGAGGGGAACCTCGACGTCGTCGGTCGTCAGCACGTAGCCCCGACTGACGACGGCCCGCAGCGGCACCAGCCCGTCACGGAACAGCTGCTGGGACTCCGGGGTGAACGATGCGACGACCCGGTCCGCGACGGAGTCGTCGAGCCCAGCCGCCAAGCCCTTGCGGAGCATCGACTCGGGTGGCTTGGTGCCGGCGACCCGCACGATGAGGCTGGCGATCGTGCCCTGCGGGAAGCCGAATGCCGAGAAGAACCCCTTGCCCGGGCGGGGCACGACACCCGACACCGCGAGCAGGCCGTCGACCCGCCCGCCCAGCCGCTCGGCCGCGGCATGGGCGACTATCGCGCCGATCGAGTGGCCCACCAGCACGATCCGGTCCGCACCGGCCGCATCGACCTGGCGCACGACCTCGTCGGCGTAGTCGCCGACCGAGCCACCGTCACGGACCGAAGCCGGGTGGTCGATCGCCACTGCGTCGAGCCCGACGTCGTCCCAGATCCAGCTGCCGAGGCCGGAGCCGGGAATCAGGACGGGTGTGGCCGTGGATGCGCTCATGCACCGAATCCAAGCACCGAACGCCGACAGATTCAGCCCCCGCCGGGCGGCTTGTCGGATGGAGCATCGGTGACGGTCGGCAGCCGTTCCTCGAAGGTGACCTCGACGGACTGGAATCCCTTGTGCCGCTGCGACTTCGCGTACGCGGCATAGGCCTTTTGATCGGCGTCCGTCAGCACGACGTTGTCGGTGAAGGGGGTCAGCAGCGCACGTGGATAGAGCCTCCGGGCAGTGACGACGTTGACTTCAAGACCGAGGACCGCCATCACAGCAGCCAGGAAGATGAATGCCATGAGTCCGAGGACAAGCGCGAACGTACCGTTCATCTCGCTGGCCTTCTTGATGACGTTCTCGACGAAGGTCTGACCGCCGACCTGCAGAAGCTGCCAGAGCAGCGCCGTCGTGGCTGCCCCCGGAAGCACCGACCGCCAGCTTCCTCGACCACCGCTCACCAGCCGGAAGAGCCCTCCGAAGACAAGGACGCTCAGCAGGAAGCCGAAAATCTTGATGGCAAAGCTGAACTGGCTGGCGACCCCCCCGATCTGGTCGGAGTTGCTGAACACCGTGGTGATGACGGCGATCAGGAGGATGCCGAACCCGCTCGCAGCGAGGAAGAAGATACTTCGCAGGCGCAATAGGAACGGGTTCGCCCGGCTGTTGCGCGGCACCGACCAGGCGATGTTGGCAGCGTTCTGCGTGGCCTGCCCGAGTCCCATGGCGCCGTACAACCCAGCAAGTGAACCGATCACAATCGCCGAGGTGCTGCCGCTGAGACCGTCGGGCCGGCCGAGTTCCCCGCCAATGATCGGAAACTGGCTGAGCGCGGTGTCAAGCAGACTGTCACGAAGCTTGGGGTCGTCCTGCAGGAAGAAGCCGAGGATCGAGGTGGAGATCAGCAGGAGCGGGAAGATCGCGATGAATGCGTAGTACGAGATGATCGCGGCGAGGTAGGGACCTTGGTCGTCGAAATACTTGTAGATCACGGCGATCGGGAATCCGAGGATCGCGTGCTCGCGCTGAAAAGCGTCGATGCGGCCGATGCGGGGCTCGGTCACGGGAGGTGCGGTCCCAGCGCTGCGACGAGAGCGGTGAAGCGTGGCTCGTCGAGGACAGAGCCCTCCCGACGTACGTCAGCGGGATCGACCACCAGGAACCGATCAAGACGGACCTCGCTCGGTCGACCCTTGGAGTCCCACGGACCCGGCCCGAGGTTGTACCAATAGCGGCCCTCGGCCGCCTCGTTCGCCATGTCGCGATCATGGTCGACCGAGGTCATCATCAGGCCGATGAGCCTGACGCCCTCACGAGAGATCAGCAGGACAGGTCGGTCCTTGCCCTGCGAGGGATCGTCCTCATACGCGACCCAGGTCCAGACGACCTCGCCAGGATCTGGCTGCCCGTCCGGATGAGGGTCGTACGTGATGTTCACGCGGCCAGCCTAGTTGCGCGGCTGCGGTGGATCAGTGAGCTCACGAGGTTTCGACCTTCCTGGCGCCTTCGGCGCGGCACGCTCAACCTGGCTCGACGTTCGCTCGCAAAGCTCGCTCAGTCAATCTCAAAACTCCGGGAGCTCGCGTTTCATGACCTTGCCGGTGGGGTTGCGCGGCAGCTCGTCCAGGAACATCGTCTTGCCGGGTACGGCGAACCGAGCGACATGCTCCTTCGCATATGCCTTGACGTCCTGCTCGGTGAGCGACTTGCCTTCCTTGACCACGACGTACGCCGCCAGCACCTGCCCGAACTTCTCGTCGTCGATGCCGGTGACGACGACGTCGGCGACATCGGGGTGATCGATCAGCGCATCTTCAAGCTCGCGCGGGAAGACGTTCTCGCCGCCGGAAATGATCATGTCGTCGTCGCGGCCCGACACGAACAGTCGTCCGTTCTCGTCGAAGTGACCGAGGTCGCCGGTGCTCATCAGCCCGTCACTGAAGGCCTTGGTGTTGCCGTCGGTATAGCCGCCGAACGGCATGTCGTTGCCGACGTGAATGACTCCAGTCTCGCCGCGCGGCACTTCCTTGCCCTCAGCGTCAAGGATGCGGACGGTCGTACGGAACGGCGGCACGCCAGCCGTGCCGGGCGCCTCTCGCAGGTCCTTCGGACTGGCGATCGTGACCCAACCGGTCTCCGTCGCTCCGTAGAAGTTGTAGACCGAGTCTGTGAACGTGTCCATGTAGTGATTGGCCAGCTCGCCGGCGAGCGCGGAGCCACTGCTTGCGGTGATCTTGAGCGAGGAGACGTCAGCCTTCTTGATCACCTCGGGATCGGCGTCGACCATGCGCTGCATCATCAACGGCACCACGACGAGAGCGTCAGCCTTCTGCTCCTCGATGTCCTGGATGACACGAGTCGGCTCGAATCGGCGGCGCAACACGTACGTGGGCGCCAGTGACAGGCCGAAGCCGAAGTTGATCAGTCCCCACGAGTGGAACAGCGGAGCCGCCAGGACGATTTTTGCGTTGCCACGATAGGGAATCGCACCGAAGAACGAGACGAGCGGCTTGAGGTCGGCGGGTTCCTCGCGACGAGCTCCCTTGGGAAGTCCCGTCGTGCCGGAGGTGAAGATGATGACCTGCCCGTGGCGCGACGGCTTGGAGTGCGCCTTGGTCGGCTGACCTGAACTGATCGAGGCGACGGTCGGGATGTCGGTCGGCGCGTCGTCGTCCGCCCAAGCGAGGATCACCTTGTCCTTGTCGACGTCAGCTGCGACGTCGAGGAACTCCTGGTCGACGATCACGAGTGAAGCAGACTCACGCTTGGCGAGCTCTCCGAGCTGACCGCGGCTTGCCATCGTGTTGAGCAGGAGCACGCGTCCACCCGCCTGCATGATCGCGATCATCGCGGTCAACATGAAGCGGTGGTTGCGGCACAACAGCGCGACCGAGTCGCCGGGCTCGATCCCGCGGTCCTTGAGCGCTTGAGTCAGCTGGTTGATCTCTGCTGCGAACTCCGACCAGGTCAGCTGACCAGCGTCATCGATGATCGCGAGCTGGTTGGGGAAGCGCTTGGCGGCGGCGTTCACACCTGAAGGGAAGCCAGGACCCCACTTGACGAGCTGGAGCCCCGCGCCAAGCATCTTGTGGGGCAGGATCGGCTTGAGCATGCCGATCTGGCGGAAGACCTTGAGTGTGAATCCGAGTTCAGTCATGCGTGCCAACTTATAGGAACACTCCCGCTCCTGCCGTCGGTCCTCAGTAGTAGGGAAATCTCCTGATTCAGGCGTCGCGGCGAAGGAACAGCGCGTACGAGGCCACGAGCAGCGCAGCCACAAACGTACCCATGACAATGCCACCGCCGAGTGATCCGAACGGCGTATAGCCGAGGAATGACAACAGGTCATCGAGCGAGGCGCGGGTGTACATCTTGCCGCCGGCATCATAGGGCAGGTACTTCAGGATCCCAACGAACCCACCCTCGGCGCGCGGGTTGTCAGACGCCGACTTGATGGCGATCACGATTGCCCGGATGATCTGCTCGACCACGGTCGGAACGAGCATCAGCAGCGCCACGGCGGCTGTCTGGTTGCGCGTCAAGGCGGCATACGCGAGACCCGACAGCGAGAACAACACAGTGAATGTCACCGTCCCGAGCGTCATGCTGAACAACTCGTCACCGGACGGTATGTCGAGCCCGAAGATCACGAGACCCAGCAACGCAACGAACACGCAGGCGAGAGCCGCCAGTGCAGAGACCAGCGCCGTCGAGATGACCTTGGCCCAGAAAACCTGGCCGCGATTTGGCAGTGCAGTGAGTGTCGCGCGGATCATGCCGTGCCGGTACTCGTGTCCTGCCGAGAACACGCCAAGCAAGCCGATGATGTAGGCGATGAACAGTGGCGCAAAGCCGGTCGATGCCCCAATCGTGGCGAGGATGTCGAATGCGTCGTCGCCGCTGGGCGGGTTGGCGGCCGCCGACAGCCGCCACGCGATGATCATGGACATCACGACCTGGAAGGCCAGGGCAAGCCCGATCAGCCAGTAGGTCGAACGGATCGTGCGGAGTCGCACGTACTCGTAGCGAAGGGCATCGATCATGATCCGTCGCTCACTCCGGTGCCGCGGAACTCCTCGTCGAGCCCGGTTGCCTCGAGGAACGCCTCCTCGAGGGTCGCCTGACGAGTCACGAGCTGGTGCACCCTGGCGCCGGCATCGAACGCCGCGTCCCCGATCTGCTCGGCGGTCAGCCCCGTCACGACGAGTTCATCGCCTCGACCGCTGACCGTCGCGCCCAGTGCCTTGAGCGCCGTGTTCAAGGGGGATGGGTCAGGTGTACGTACCACCACCGACCCGAGGCTGCTCCCGGAGATGAACTCCGACACTGCGCCGTTGGCCAGCATCTTGCCGCGCCCGATCACGACGAGCTGGTCCGCAAGCACCGCCATCTCCTGCAGGAGGTGGCTCGAGACGAACACCGATCGGCCCTCGCCCGCGAGCTGCTTGAGCAGGGCGCGGAGCCACGTGATGCCCTGCGGATCAAGACCGTTGCTCGGCTCGTCGAGGATGAGCGTGTGAGGGTCGCCAAGCAGTGCAGCCGCGATGCCAAGACGCTGACCCATCCCGAGGCTGAACCTGCCCGGCTTACCGGTTCGCACGCTCGACAGGCCGACGAGATCGATGACCTCGTCGACACGGGTATCAGGGATCCGGTTGGCGGCGGCCAGCATCCGCAGGTGATTTCTTGCAGAACGGGTCGGGTGAAAGGGCTTGGCCTCGAGCAATGCGCCGACGTGTCGCACTGGGTGCTTGAGCTCGGCGAATGTCGTCCCGTCAAATGTCGTGCGGCCGTCGCCCCGGTCGAGTCCGAGCATCAGGCGCATCGTGGTCGACTTGCCCGAACCGTTGGGACCTAGGAATCCCGTCACACTTCCAGGGCGCACCACGAAGGAGAGGCCGTCGACGGCACGATTGGTGCTGAACGACTTCCCAAGCCCGCGTGCCTCGATCAGCGCCATGCCACCACCCTTACATGTCGGGCATTGGCCCATACGAGCTATTGACTCCTGAGCGCTCAAGACAGAACGTGGATCAATCACACCTCGGGAGTTATCATGCGCCGCAAGATCCTGCTGACCGTCGCCGTCGTCGCGTCCATGATGACGGTCCTGTCCCCCGCTGCCGTCGAGGCCAATCACTCGTGGGGCGGCTACCACTGGGCCCGGGCGAGCAACCCCTTCACGCTCACGCTGGCCGACAACGTCGACTCCAAATGGGACAACGTCCTCGCCACGACCTCGGCTGATTGGACCAACTCGTCCGTGCTCGACACGACGGTCATCGCGGGCACCAACCGGCCCAAGACCTGCAAGGCTACGTCGGGTCGCATCGAGGTGTGCAACGCCCGCTACGGCAGCAATGGCTGGTTGGGCATCGCGTCGATCTCGATCACCGGTGGGTCCCACATCACGAGCGGTACGGTCAAGCTCAACGACACCTATTTCAACTCCGCAAAGTACAACACCTTGGCGTGGCGCAACCTGGTCAGCTGCCAGGAGGTCGGCCACACGTTCGGGCTCGACCACCAGGACGAGAACTTCTCCAACGCCAACCTCGACACCTGCATGGACTACACGAACCTCCCGGAGTCCAACCAGCACCCCAATGCGCATGACTACGCGCAGCTGGAGTCGATCTACGCCCATCTGGACAGCACCACCACCGTCGGTGCAACAACCGCGAGCGCCCCGGCCCAGGTCGGCAACGATCCCGGCACATGGGGGCGCCTCGTCAGCGGATCGCGGTCCCGCGGGCAAGCGACGTACGTGCGCGGCTTCCAGGGTCAGATCGTCGTGACCCATGTGACCTGGGCGTCCTGAACGCGGCAGGTCACCTGAGCTCTGCAGGTCATACAGTCGAGGCATGACGAACGAGTCCTTCCGGCCAATCGAGGACGGGGTCGCGACCGACCTGCGCGGCGAGATGACGTACGCGAGCTATCTGCAGCTCCCCACTCTGCTCTCCGCACAGCAACCCGTCTCCGACCACCACGACGAGATGCTGTTCGTCATCCAGCACCAGGTCACCGAGCTTTGGCTCAAGCAGCTGATCCACGAGCTGCGCTCGGCGATCGCGCTGATTGCCGCAGACGACTTGCCACCAGCGCTCAAGCGCCTCGCGCGGGTCAAGGCAATCCAGCGCCAGATGTTCGAGCAGTGGGCTGTGCTCGAGACGCTCACGCCGATTGAGTACGCCCAGTTCCGCGACCAGCTCGGCAAGGCGTCGGGCTTCCAGTCACCGCAGTACCGCACGGTCGAGTTCCTGCTCGGCAACAAGAACCCGCAGATGATCAACGTCTTCGCGCACGACGAGTCGCTGCGATCAGACCTGCAGGCCGACCTCGAGGCGCCGAGCCTGTACGACGAGTTCCTGCGGTTCCTCGCTCGACGCGGCCATGCTGTGCCGCAACACGTGCTGGAGCGGGACGTGACGCAGCCGTACGTCGCCGATCCCGGCGTGATCGAGGTGCTTCGACGCATCTACGACTCCCCCGACACCTATTGGGACGCGTACGAGATGAGTGAGGAGCTCGTCGATGTCGAAGGCAGCTTCCAGCTGTGGCGATTCCGCCATCTCAAGACGGTCGAGCGGATCATCGGCTTCAAGCGCGGGACCGGCGGCTCCTCCGGGGTGAACTTCCTCCAGAAGGCGCTCGAGCTCACCTTCTTTCCAGAGCTACTCGATGTGCGAACGCACATCGGAGCGCCCTAGGGAGTGTCTGCCTCGGTCCAGCCCACGTTCTCTCGAACGACCCGGGCAGGAGTACCGGCCACCGCTGCATAGTCGGGGATTTTCTGCCCGCGGACCAAGCTGAGGTGACCAACCACAACGCCATCACCAACGTCGGCGTGACCGGTGATCACCGCATCCCGACCCAGCCACACGTGACTCCCGATGCGGATGTGCGCCCCGAATGGATTGATGCGCTCGCCCGTTGTGCGGTCCTCGAGGCGATGCATGTCGTCGGTGGCGACGTAGACATTGGCTGCCCACAACTGGTCTGGGCCGGCCACGATGCTGCCACCATTGCGCGCGTCAATGATGGCGCAACGAGTCGCCGTGACGGGTCCGTGAAGCACCACGGTTGATTCCGCGCCGCAATACAACTCGCCCGCCGTCAGTTTGACGTTCTGATCGATGAAGACAATGGCATCGTCTCCTCCGATCAAGAGGGATCTGAACAGGTGCATTTCTGAGCCGATGGCGATCAAGACGTTGCGCACAGGGAACATCGTCAGTGTCTCGATGATCTCGCCGTCGAGGCTGGCTCCCTCCGCGAAGTAGAGCACGTTGCCGTCCTCGTGCCACCACTTGGGGAGCGGGTCCATGACGCGTCGCCAAGTCGTGGCGTTGAGGGCATCGGCGTCGACACCTGCCGCCCGCAAACGCTCCCGGTGCGCGGCGGACATCTCCTCACCGCGAGTCAATTCCACCGCCGCATCATCGCAGATGGCAGGCCCGGGAATGGCGAAAGCCCCGAACCTTGCGGTCCGGGGCTTTCGCACGTTGCTGAGTTCTTAGAACCCCATACCGCCCATGTCACCCATGTCGGGTGCGCCACCGCCGGCCGGAGCAGGCTCCGGCTTGTCGGCGACAACTGCCTCCGTGGTGAGGAACAGAGCAGCGATCGAGGCTGCGTTCTGCAGCGCCGAACGGGTGACCTTGGCAGGATCGATGATGCCGGCCTTGATCATGTCGACGTACTCACCAGTGGCCGCGTTGAGTCCGTGGCCCTGCTTGAGTCCGGCAACCTTCTCGGCGACAACTCCACCTTCGAGACCGGCGTTGATCGCGATCTGCTTGAGCGGAGCCGAAGCTGCGACACGAACGATGTTGGCGCCAGTCGCTTCGTCACCCTCGAGGGTGAGCTTCTCGAACACAGCGGCAGTTGCCTGTACGAGTGCGACGCCGCCACCGGCGACGATGCCCTCTTCGACAGCAGCCTTCGCGTTGCGGACAGCGTCCTCGATGCGGTGCTTGCGCTCCTTGAGCTCGACCTCGGTTGCCGCGCCGACCTTGATGACGGCGACGCCGCCGGCCAGCTTGGCGAGACGCTCCTGGAGCTTCTCCTTGTCGTAGTCAGAGTCGCTGTTATAGATATCGGACGTTATATTGGCAACCCGGCCCTGGGTCTGAGACTCGGAAACGGCGCCATCG
>JBBSJW010000019.1:0-43057 GCA_038256885.1 Propionibacteriales bacterium | reverse complement strand
GTGTTCCTGACCAACACCGACAGAGCTGGAGCCCTAGCGCCGTGGCTGAAGTTCTACAACACTGAACGACGACACACAGCACTCGGCGGCAAGCCGCCGATCAGCCGAGTGTCACCAACCTGATGGCCGAGTACAACTAGCTGGTCAGTGCCGGGCAGTTCCCGCGCCGACGAGCATGGTGCATGGACCGACGAAGCCATCGGGGCCTTCGAACTCGGTCAGGGCCTCTTCGACCTCGCGCCAGGTGTCTTCGCGCTCTTCCGGCGAGAGGCTCACCATCATCTGGTGAAGGGCACCGAACGACTCGCGCTGGAACTTCACACAGTCCTTGGCGCTGGGAAGTCGTACAGGCGACGGCACCGCAACAACCTCGACGTCCGTGAAGCCGGCTGTGGTGAGTGCCTCCTCGAGGACGCCCGGAGCGCCGAGCGAGAACGGACCGGGCTGACCCGGGAGCGGAGGAGGCAGCTGGGCGCGACCGCGGATGATGCCGACCGGCACCGAGAAGAAGCGATTCTCGTCAGGCGTCGAGTACACGACCGTCGAGAATCGTCCGCCGTCACGCAGTGCTGCGTGAATGCCACGAAGCGCCTTCTGCTGGTCCGGGAAGTAGATCAAACCCACCCGGCTGACGGCCGCGTCGTAGTCGGAGCCCGCGAGCGTACCGACTTCTTCGCCATCGAGCTCGAGCGTCTCGACGTTGTCGAGTCCTGCTGCCTTTGCCTCACCGGCTGCTCGGAACAACAGCTCGGGCGCGATGTCCGAGATGACGACCTTGCCCGATGGGCCGACCAGCTGGGCGATCGGCAGTGACTGCTCGCCGGCACCGGCAGCGACGTCAATAACGCTGGCGCCCTCGCTGATGTGGGCCAGCTCGATCATCGAATCTGTGGCGGCGCCGAGCCAGTCACCGATAGTGGGTCCCCAGCGGTGCCAAGCCTCTGCGGCGTCCTGCCACTGCTGGCGGGTTGTTGCCTTGAATGCGACGGGATCGAACGTTTGCGTGGTCATGGTTTCGTCTCCTTTGCCCGGGCTCCATGCCCGACTCCCCTAGAGTCCGGCGCCAAGGCCCAGCAAACTAGTTCAGTTCTTGAACTAGGCACGCAGCTGAACAGTGCTTAGCGTGAACTCATGATCGACTACGGACAGTTCTGCACCGTCGCTCGCGGAGCGGAGGTGTTGTGCGACCGGTGGACTCCGCTCGTCGTGCGCGAGCTCCTCTGCGGGAGCACTCAGTTCAACGACATCCGCCGCGGTGTCCCCCGGATGTCGCCGGCGCTGTTGTCCACCCGGCTCAAGACGCTGGAGGAGTTCGGCGTCATCATGCGCCACGTCGACGGGCGCCACACGTCGTACGAGCTCACCCCTGCGGGCGAGGAGCTCCGACCCATCGTCCTGGCCATGGGGCACTGGGGTGCGCGCTGGATCGGAAGCAGGCTGCGTCCAGATCAGCTCGATGCTGGATTCCTGATGTGGGACGTACGCCGCTTCGTTCAGCTCAAGGAATTCCCAGCCCGTCGCGTCGTCATTCACTTTCACTTCCCGGATGCGGCGGCGCGCGAACGTCACTGGTGGTTGGTCGTCGAGGATGGCGTCGCCGACCTGTGCCGCGACGATCCGGGCCACGAGCTCACCCTCGAGGTCCGCTCCTCCGTGCGCGCCCTGACAGACGTCTGGAGCGGGGACGCCAGTGCCAGCGAGTTGGTGGGTAGTGGGGAAATCCGCGTCGTGGGACCTGCCCGGGACGCCGACCGCTTGTGGACCTGGCTGGGCACCAGCGCGTTCGCTCCCACCCGTGCTCAGATGCTCGCGGGCTGACCGGACCCAATTCAGGCAGCCGACTTCGACCCGAAGACGCCGGGCAGATTCTCTGGCAGCTCCGCTTGCGACCACAAGAAGCCTTGGCCGAAGTCACAGCCCAGCTCCGTGACGATGTGATGCTGCTCGATGCCTTCGACACCTTCGGCGATGGTCCGCACCCCAAACGATTGGGCGAGGTCGACAATCCCTCGAACGATGGCCAGGTCGTCAGCGCTCTCATGAATGTTCTGCACGAACTCACGGTCGATCTTGAGGATCTTCACCGGGAAGCGCTTCAGGTAGTCCAGCGACGCATATCCCGTCCCGAAGTCATCGAGGGCCAGCTTCACACCCATCTCACCCAGCTGCAGGAGCTGGTCGATCGCCGACTCCGGATCAGCAATATCGGTCGTCTCAGTGAGCTCGAGCACGAGTCGTGAAGGTGGGAAACCAGACTTGGAAAGAGCACGCTTGACGGACTCAGCAAGCAGCGGCCCTCGGAACTGCAACGGGGACACGTTGATACTCATGCACAGCTCGCCTGTCAGATCAGCCGCTGCGCCGCACGCCGTGTCAATGACCCAAGCGCCGATCGCAGGCATATCTCCGCTGACCTCGGCAAGATCGATGAACTCGGCCGCCGGTAGCAGTCCGCGCTGAGGGTGCTGCCAACGGATCAACGCTTCCACGCCCAGGCATCGCTCAGTCTTCAGATCGACGATCGGCTGGTAGTGCAGCACAAACTCGTTCTGCGCAAGAGCCCTGTCGATCGCGCCACGTGCCACCGATCGCGACTCCGCGAGGTCGCGCATCTGCGGCTCGTACACCCGATATCGGTCGGTCTCGCTCGCCTTGGCTGCGTACATTGCGACATCCGCCTCTGCCAGAAGCTGGTCAGTCGTATTCTGCCGACCGCTCGAAGGCGCGACACCAATGCTGAAGTGGGTGACCAGCTCAGTGCCGGCCACCTCTACCGGACGGCTCGTCGCGACCTGGATCCGTTCGATCGCACTCAACGCCTCCTCCAGCGAGGTGTCCTCAAAGAGGATGGCAAACTCGTCGCCGCCAAACCGGGCCACCAAATCCTCAGGCCGCAGGCACTCGACCAGCCGCTCGCTCATCTCGCACAGCAGGGCGTCACCCGCGCCATGCCCGTATGTGTCGTTGACCGGTTTGAAGTCATCCAGGTCGAGGAAGCAGGCAACCAGTGGTCGAGGATCACGCCGATTGATCGCCTGCTGTGCGCGTTCCAGGAAATGCGCACGGTTGGGCAACCCAGTGAGGCTGTCGTGCATGGCACGCTCACGCAGTTCGTCCTCCAGCAACCGGCGATCCGTGATGTCACGACTATTGAGCACCAGGGCAGCAACCGCAGGATCGTCGAGCAGATCCGTGACGACAGTCTCTGCGTACAAGTACGAGCCGTTGGCGTGCAGGAACCGACACTCGACCCGCGTGTCATTGTGGCGCCGGGCTCGCTGAAGCGCATCGGTGAACAGGTCGACGTCCTCTGGGTGCACCCATTCGTCTATCGACCGTCCCACCATGCCGTTGACGGGCAACGCGAAAACTCGCGAGGCCGAAGAGCTTTGGTAGCTGATGACTCCGTCGCGTCCAACGAGAGTGAGCACGTCACTGGAGTTGCGAGCCAGCGATCGGAATCGAGTCTCAGTGCCCTCAAGATGCTCGAATGCCGCACCAGCAAGCGTCGCGACGAACGCTGCAAGCTGGATCTCCTCCTCTGCGAACAGATCGCTGATCTGCTGGTGGGTCACGTAAAAGCAGTAGCGCGTCTCGCCCTGCACGATGATCGGGGCGGCCAGCACCGAGCGAACGTCAGACATCACGAGGCTATCGCTGACACCGACCGCGGAATCACTAGACACCACAGGCACTCCGCCACTGATCGCGCGTTCGAGGAGAGTGCGACTCGCAAGATCCACGGACTCGCCAGACTCCGTGGTCGGGTTCGCGGTTCCGGCGGACTGGGCGCTGATGATGTGGCACGTATCGCCGCGCAGCAGAGTCAGTGCCGCCTCACGAACTGCGACGTCTACAGCTTCCAGGGTCGCTGCCGCAGTAATGGTGCGACCGACGCTGAGCAAAGTGTTGAACCTGTCGAACAGTGAGACGCTCGGGGCTGAAGGAGTGTCGAGGTCAGCCATGCTCCCCTGGAACGCGAGTACGGCGAGCCGTGCATCAACCAGCTCACCACGGTCATCACCACCGCCGGTTCTGACCTCAGCAGAGGCCAGTCGGGTGAGCGCAATCTCGTACAACGCCCCTTGCTTCTCGGCGATGGCCAAGCTGCGTGAGAGGAACCTGTCGCGTCGCCGCGGTCGGTTTCTGAGCGAGGCAACCAACGCGGCTTCCCGAAGGGCGTGGGGCGCATTGTTGCGATAGCTGAACGCCCAGAACCGGGCGCTGGTCACCGCCTTCGATGCCTTCCGCACAGCATTCCTTCGCCCAGCCGGATCGTGCGGCGACGCCTGTTCGGCGAGAGTTCGGGTTGCGGTAGCACGCCAGCACGCCACCGGAGCCGCGTACTCCTGCCTCAGTCCAGCCTTGCGGATCGTGTCAGCTGCAGAGTCCAAATAGACGACAGCGCCCGCGAGATCTCCAGCATGATGAGCAGCAATACCCGCAGCGAGTCTCAGCTCGGCCATGGTGCTCGCGTCCATGCTTTCACGCTCAAGCTCGGCAGTGATGAGCTGCGGATCGACGTCATTGCACGCGGCTCGCGTCCACACCGACAGGCCGACACCAGCCGATGTCTGGTCACCGATTGCCACAGCGGACTCATACACGCCCTTTGCCGTGTCGGCGGCTTCCCGCAGCTGCCCCTTGCGATGCAGACACATCGCGAGGTTCCATCCCGCGGTGTTGACCTCCCACTGGTCGCCTGTCGACTCCAAGAGCCGAATCGCTTCGCGCGATGCTTCCTCTGCCTCGTCAAACTTCGACGCCGCGTACAGTGCGACCCCGGCGAAGCTCTGGCTCTGACCCTGACCCCACACATCACCTCGGTCGCGCCTGATCTCCTGGGAACGCCTGGCGTACTTCAACGAGCGACCGAACAGCGGCACCATCGTCGCCACAGGGGCATGCTCGGAGTAGGCCTGACCCAGCTCGGCGCTTGGCGGATAGCGCTCGGCCAGGTTGAGACCGCGCAGGTGCGTCCACGCGCAGGTGACCTTGCCGCTGTAGAACCAGTACAGGTACGCAAGCCGACTGTGAAGACGCATCGCGAGGAAGTCCTCCTCGCGGCCCTCCGGCTTGCGGCGCACCGTCAAGCGAGGAGCGACCGTGTGCATGATCTGTACCCCGAGCTCCCACATCAAGCACACCAGGAGCCACGGGAACACTCGCGGCACGGGTCTGCCCAGCCGCGCCATCGCTCCCTCCAGATGTCTGCGGGCAGTTGGGATGTCGCCCCGTTTGAACGCCAAGGCTCCCAGCTTTCCTTCGACCTCGGCCTGGTGGACCCGGTCTGTCACGAGGCTCTCGGCCGCGGTGAGCTGGGCCTCCGCTTCGTCGTACGAGCCCTTGAGCGCGAGTACATCGCCGAGTCCCTCTGCGATCACGACGCGAGTCTCCAGGTCTTCGGGTGGAACACCTCGCTCAGCCATCCGATAGTGCGAGAGCGCCGAGTCCAGAGCGTGCTGGGTGCGAGCCGTCTCAGCGGACCGCAGCGCGTAGGGCAACGCCGCCTGATGCCTGCCGGCGGCATCCATGTGGTAGGCGAGGTCGAACACCGAGACGCCGTCCTGCTCCATGCTGTGCATTGCGTCGGCCGCGCGGCTGTGGAGTTCCCGGCGTTCGGAAGAGTCAAGCCGACTGAGCAGCGCTTCGCGGATCTTGTCGTGTGCAAAGCTGCAGCGGCCGGTGACCTCGTCGATCCAGACGAGTCGCCTGCGTGTTGCATCCTGCAGGATCGTTGCCGCCGAGTCCGTGTGCCGTACGAGCTCCGCCGCCAGCACGAAGTCGAACTCCTTGCCGAGTGCAGCGCCCGCCGAAAGCGCGTGGATTGAATCTTCGGAGAGCAACTCAAGCCGGCGAACCAGGAAACTCGCGGAGCGTCGAGCCGTTTGGACATCCAGCAAAGCAGCCTCGTCGACTTGCCATCCCTGGTCAGTACTAAGCAACGCTCCGGACTCGAACAGTCCCCGGAGAACCGCCGCGCCCATGAATGGGTTGCCGTCCGCAAGTCGGACAACCGTGTTGATCGCTTCGTCGGGCAGCGGACCTGCCATCGACTCTGATAGCTGCCTCATGGCACGCGCCGCCAGTGGGCCGAGGTGCACTGAATGGGCAAACGGGATCGCTCGGAGCTGGTGCTCGGCTGATACCTCCTCGGACCTGAACGCCGCGATGACGCCGACGAACTGTGGCGCATGCGCCGGGTCGGAGAAGACTTCGGCGAGCAGCTGGATCGTCAGCCGATCCGCCCACTGGCAGTCATCAAAGATGATCAGCACGGGGTGGTCGGCGTCACCGATTGAGTTCATGAGCTGGTGAAGCACTGTGAGGCTGCGCTGCTCACCCAGGTGCTCTGGACCCGCATCGAGCTCCTCGGTGACTCCGAGCAGCGGACCCAACGGGGGGAGAACCTGCGCGATGGCCGGTGCTCCATCGCCAACCCCCTTGCGGATCGAGTCCCACAAATCGTCGTCGGAGGCGTGCGACACCAAGTCCTCGGCGAATCCGTGAAGCACCTCGAACGGTCGCGCACCCGTCTCCGCGACACCCTGGCCCTGCAGCAGCAGGAGTCCTGTCGAAGAGGCCTGCGACGCGACCTCGGACAGAAGTCGAGTCTTGCCACCGCCGGAATCGGCCTCGAGGAGAACGAGACCCGAGCCGCCCGCCCTCACCTCCTCAACCATCGACATGAGGCTCGCAAGCTCTGCCTCACGTCCGACGAAGGCGGGGTCCGTGAGGGTCCGACGGTGATCAATGCGACCGATCACCAAGCGTGGGTCAGAAGCTCCGGCTCGGACCGCTTCCAGGAGGGCATTTAGGTCAAACGTCACCGCCGATGCTGACTGATACCGGTCGATCGGGTCCTTGCTCAGCAGTCGCGCCAGGATCGCGTCCACGGCTCGCGGCATACCGGGTCGCCGGCGCCCGACCTCGGGGACTGGCATGGACAGGTGCTCCCGAAGAACTTCACCCACAGTCGCGCCGGGGAAAGGCGGCTGACCAGCGAGGCACTCGAACAACAGCACACCCAGTGCATACAGATCAGCGCGCTCGTCTGCCGGTGCGGCAAGCATTCCCGCCGCCTCCGGTGCGAGGTAGCGGACCGTACCCACGAGCTGCTCGTTGAGGGACTCATCCAGCAAAGGACTACGCGCGAAACCGAAATCGATGAGCGTCACAGGGCTGGCGGGATCCGTCCCACCAACAATGACATTGGCCGGCTTGACGTCCCGGTGGAAAATGCCAGCTCCGTGAGCAATGTCCAGGGCACTCGCCACGTCGATGGCGACTCGCAAGGCCATCTCAAGTGGAAGTGGTCCGGATTTCAGAACTTCCTCGAGGGTCGATCCGGGCATGAAAGGTTGCACGAGGTACCAGTGCTCGCCGGTGATGCCAGCGTCGTAAAGGCTGGTCAACCCCGTACCGGAGAGCTTCTTCAGCACTTGGGTCTCGTGCTCGAAGCGAAGCGTTGCGGCGTCGTGAATCAGGTGCGGGACGATCGACTTGAGCACGACCTGCGTCGAGGTGGTCTCGTCCACGGCAAGATACGTGTCGACCCCATGCCCCGACTTGAGACACTGGCCCAGGCGATAGCGCCCAGCAAAAAGTTCCGGACGCGCAGCGTCGCCTCGCACGTTCATCGGTCTCCCAACCCTGTAGCGTCCCGCTCCCTTGAAATTGGCCGCCATTCCAAGCGTCGCGACATCCGCCGGACCGTGCAATGGCCCGTTGGGACTGGCTCTGTCGAGCCATCTCATGTCCACAAATCCCTTGGAATTTCAGGCAGTCAATTCGGCCACGCGATGACCCAGGTAGCCCGTATCTTGGTCTGAGGGAGCACGACCGATCACACGTTTGGGAGGACTTGTGAACGATCAGACTGAGATTCGCCTGTTCGGACGACTCTGGATCCGGCTGGGCAACGGGACAGTTGTGCCGGCGTCGCAATGGACGACAGGCAAGACCTCCGACCTGCTGAGGCTTCTCGCCATGAGGTCCGATCAGATCGTCAGCTCGGCGAGCATCATCGCAAAGCTATGGCCGGACGTCCCTGATGCCAAGGGCGCCGCAAGCCTTCACACCGCGACCGCCCAGATCCGCAAGGTGCTGGGCAAGAACAGCATCATGCGCCACCTCAGCGGTGTGCAGCTCCAAGGGTGCTGGGTCGACGTCGTCGCCCACCGGCAGCTCGCCACTGTGGTTGCCGAGGCGGTGAGATCACGCGCCTACTCCGCTGCGGTGACTGCTGCGAAGCAGGCCGAGGCGTTGTACGTCGACGACTTCCACGCCCACGACGACGAGAGCGAATGGGCCAGCGACATTCGTGACGAGCTCCGCACCCGACGCAAGCTGATGTTGGTCGATGCAGCAGACAGCGCGATCGAGCTTGGCTGGATGCGCGATGCCATCGAGATGTCGACTTTGGCCATCAGCCTCGACGCCTGCTTTGAGCGAGCCCACCGGTCGCTGATGCGTGCCTATGCAGGCATCGGCGAGACAGACTCAGCCCTGCGCTCGTATGAGCGTTGCCGTCGCAATCTCACGACCAATCTCGGTGCACCGCCGTCACCGCAGACCGAGGCGCTGCGCAAACAGCTCACCACTGTCCAGTCCGAGCAGATCTCGTTCTCGACCTTCGTGGGTCGCGAGCCGAGCATCACCGCGCTGAGCGAAGCGATACGAGACAGCGCCCGTGGCGACGGGACCGCACTTGTGTGCGTGGTCGGCGCTCCTGGCTCGGGACGCGAGTCTCTGCTCCAGGTCGCCACTGAACGCGTTCCCGGTTCACATCTGCGGCCCGTCCGACCGCCGAAGATTGCGCGTCAGGAACCGGCCACCCAGATCTCCCACAACACCGGCCTCATCGACGTCGCGGTCAAAGGGCCTGTGGACCTGCCACCGGCAAGAGCCCGCGCTGCCATCGCTGAGCTCCTCGCGACAATTCCCCCTCAACCGCGTCGCGTGCTCGTAGTGATCACGACCCCTGAGGCCGCAGCCCTTCTCGCAGAATCCACAGACTCGCCGTACGTACCCACCATCGTCGAGTCGCCGCCGATGAGCACAGGCGAACTGCCCCAGCTGGCCCAGTCGATCCTCGCCGGCCCGCCCGCCCCGGATTTGGTTGAGACGCTCGAATCCAGAAGTGAAGGCCTGGCCGGCATAGCCGTGGAGATCCTTCGTGCCTGGGTCTCGACGGGCCAGGTCATATCGACCATCAGAGGACTCGGACTGGTGAGCGACTCGCTGACATCGACGGTCTTGCCGGCAGCATCGGCGACGTTCCGCGTGCTGTCGGAGCGCCTCGAGCCCATAGAGATCGAGATCTGCCAGGTCATGGCCGTCCTCGACCGTCCGGCAACCGCCTACCAGGTCATGGAGACGCTCGGCAGCGAGCGACGAACCGAGGGTCGTCGACTTGAGATCGAAGCCCGCCTCGACCACCTCACGGCACGCGGCCTCTTCAGCACGCTCGACGACACGTATACGTTCCGGGACCGGACGACTCAGGACCTGTTCGAGTTGTGGCTGCGCCCGTCCCTGCAGGCGATGATTACTCAGCGCATCGACGAGCGGGCCGAGCAGAGTGCGGTGGCTCAGTAGGTCGAACCGCCGTGAAACCCCGGCACCTTTACTAGGGTGTCGCTCGTGAGCGACGAGATCGAGAAGCCGCGCGCCAAGCCGCGCTGGCGGTGGACCGACATCGTGATGGTGGTCCTCGTAGTGATCGGCTTGTTCATCCTCGTGCGGCTGCTCGGCGATGTCGGCTTCGAAACGATCTGGAACCAGCTTCGCTCGGCCGACCCGCTGTGGCTGATCCTCGGCCTGCTCGCGGCCCAGCTGATGTTCCTGACCCAGGCCGTCGTCCTTCGCGGAGCCTCAGCAGTGCGCATCCCGTGGAAGCCAGCGATCGCGCTTCAAGCCGCGCTCAAGGTCTTCGGGCTCACCCTCCCCGGCTCAGCAAGTCGGGTGGCAACCGACGTGCAGTTTCTTGAGAACTTCGACGTCAAACCGCCCGAGGCAATCCTGACGGCATCGATCGAGGAAGCCGCCCGCGGTCTCTCGCGAATCCTCCTGCTCCTCTTGGTGCTGCCGTTCGTCGACATCAAGCTCGACGGAGTGAGCGCGCCATCGATGCAAACCGTCTTGCTCTGCCTCGGTGGTGTGGTGGTTGCCGCTGGAGTCATCTGGTTCGTCCCCCGCGCCCGTAAGAAGGCGGAGGAGCTCGCCGCCCGGATCTGGAACAACCTGGTCGTCCTCGGCGGCCAGCAGAAGCGGCAGATCGGCATCTTCGGTGGGGCGCTCGCCACCGAGCTCGTCTACGCGTTGGCGCTCGGCTGCTTCGCCCAGGCGTACGACATCGGCCTCTCACCGATCGAGCTCATTGCGGTCAACACAGCCGGATCGATGCTCGCCAGCGTCGTACCGTCACCGGGCGGGATCGGCAGCGCAGAGGCGGCGCTGACCGGTGCGCTGGTCGCGCTCGGCGTACCGGCAGAAACTGCGTTCCCGATTGCGCTGACTCAGCGCCTGGGAACGCAGTACCTGCCTCCGTTGTGGGGTTTGATCTGCCTGCAGTGGCTGCGCCGCAAGTCCTATCTCTAGCTCATTCCCAGCTGAAGCCGTCGAGGTCGGTGAACCTGCCGGCGTCGCTGCTGATGGCGATGCGGTGCGAACCCGTGCCTTCGACCGGTACGCCGGCGTCCTTGGCGAGTGCTCTGCGGCCGTAGAGCGCGAGCTTGACGTTCGCGGTCTCGAACTCGACGTACTTGCTGCCGAAGCTCCTGCCGACCAAGTGCTCGCGGAGCTCGGGCATCGGGATCTTGTTGCGTCCGCCAACATTGATCCCTCGAAACAGCACAACGTACTTCATGTCAGCATGTTCGCTCACTGCTCAGACAGGTCCCCGGCTATGGCGCAATCATCGAGGGTGCGACACGATGACAGATGTGGACACCGATGACCTTGCGGTCGCAATCCGATTCTTCGATCGAGTGGTCCGCGAACGCGACAGGCCCGGCGCCGAACGCATCCTCGACGATGACTACACACTCGTCATATCTCAGCCAACGCATGCGGTGATGCCCCGCGATCGATGGTTGGAGGTGTTGGACGACTACCTGGTCCACGAGTACATAGTCGAAGAGCAGCAGGTGGACCGGGTGGACGACCTCGCCGCAGTTCTCACCCGCGTCCGCATGAAGGCGACCGTGCTCGGCCAGGAGCGCAACGGAACATTCGTCCTCAGCGACGTCTGGCGGCGCAGCGAGTCCAGATGGCGTGTCTGGCGTCGGCACTCGACTGCGCTTTCGGCGGGCACCCTGCCGGGCGCCGTGTCAGTCGGTACGAGCTGACACAGCACGCTGCACCCAACAAGTACACCTTGCTGAATAGTCGGCCTACCGGGTTGGAACATGCTCGCGCAAAAATGCGAGCAGGTCCTCGATGCCCTCAACGCGGGGGCAGCTCTCCCGAGCAAATTGGCTGGGGCAACTGAGTGACTGCTGGAACGTGTGGAGCCGCTTATCGGAATCGAACCGATGACCTTTTCATTACGAGTGAAACGCTCTACCGACTGAGCTAAAGCGGCCGAGGTTCAGCGAGGATCGCCCGCCGAACCGAAGCAAGAGTCTACCGGTTGGCCGTACCGGGAACGAACTGACCTCAGCACCGTAGAATCGCATCCGTGACTGACGCGACGCAGGCAGAGCTCGAGGAGATCCGGGCGAGCATAGACAACATCGATGCTGCGCTGATCCACGTCTTGGCGGAGCGATTCAAGTACACCAAGCGCGTCGGCAAGCTCAAGGCCGAGCACAGCATGCCGCCGGCCGACCCCGAGCGTGAGTCGCGCCAGATCACCAGGCTCCGCGCTCTCGCCGCAGAAGCCGATCTCGACCCGGCCTTCGCCGAGAAGTTCATCAACTTCATCATCGAAGAAGTGATTCGTCACCACGAGGCCATCCGCAACTGAGCCGCGAGGCTGGTCGAGTTCACGCGGCAGGTCTACGCTTCCGGCATGACTCTCGCAGACGACATCCTGGCCGGCATCGACTCCGGCACCCTCGACAACATCGCCCAGCAGCTCGGCATCGAGCCCGACAAGGTGCAGGAAGTCCTCAAGGACAGCCTCCCCGCCCTGCTCGGCGGCCTCGACAAGAACGTCCAGAGCGGTGACGGTGCAGCAGCGCTGGCCAGCGCGCTCGGCGATCACGCCGAAGCCCAGCCGCTTGGCGATCTCGGAGCTCTGATCAGTGGAGTGGCCGGCAGCGGCATTCTCGAGAAGGTGCTCGGCGGTGCCACACCCGACGTGTCTCAGGCGATCGGCGGCAAGGCCGGCGTCTCCGGACTCGACGTCGAGAAGATCCTCAAGATCGCTGCGCCGATCGTCATGGCATTCCTCGCGTCACGTGTGGCCAAGGGCGGCAGCGCCGATCCCGCAGTGGTCAAGCAGGAAGTGGAGCAGGCCAACTCGACGGCCCAGTCCGACGCTCCCGACCTCGGCTCGATCCTCGGCGGACTGCTTGGCGGCGCGAAGTAGCGCCAGCTACTTGCAGAACAGCCCGTCCTTGGGCACCGTCCCGAAGACGAGGTACTCGTCGACCGCCTTGCTGATGCACTGGTTGCCGGACGAATAGGCCGTGTGCCCGTCACCATCGCGGGAGATCAGCACGCCTGACGCCAGCTGCTTTGCCAGAGACTTGGCTCCTTCGTACGGTGTGGCCGGGTCGCGTGTCGTACCGATCACGACGATCGGCGGTGCGCCCTCGCCGTTGATCTTGACCTGCGGATGGGTCGCCTTGATCGGCCAGTCGCCGGGCGACAACGTGCCCCAACCGAGGGCCCGTCCGAACACCGGCGAGATCTTCTCGAAGCGAGGCAGTGCGGCCTCGACCTCCGCCAGAGACGGCGGGTCGGCGACATCGAGGCTGCTGACGGCGTAGATGACCTCGCCGATGTTGTCGCCGTAGTCGCCGGTGCTGGGATCGCGGTCGAAGTAGAAGTCCGACAGGCGCAAGAGGAACGATCCGTCACCACTGAACGCGGGCTTCAAGGCCTGACTGAGGATGGGCCACGTCTGCTTGTCGTACAGCGTGACGGCGATGCCATAGAAAGCGAGACCCTCGGTCAGCTCTCGGGACGGGTCACCGGTCTCCATCGGGGTCTCGTCGAGCTGGCGCATCAGGTCCGCGACCTTGGCGAGACCAGCGTCGAGGTCCTGACCGAGCGGGCACGAGGCCTTCTTTATGCAGTCCTTGGCGAACGCCACGAGGGCACGCTGGAATCCTGTCGTCTGGCCAATCGCGGACTCGATGACGCTGAGGGCCGGGTCTACAGCGCCGTCGAGGACCATGCGTCCGACCGTTTCGGGAAAGAGCGTCGCGTACGTCGCACCGAGCTGGGTGCCGTACGAAGCACCGAACCAGTCCATCTTCTCGCGGCCGAGCAGAGCGCGTACGACGTCCATGTCGCGAGCGGCCTCCTCCGTCGAGACATGGGCCGCGAGCTCGCCGCCCTCGCGCTCGCAGGCCGTGCCGAGGTCGGTGACGCTCTTGCGGAGAGCAGCGATCTCCTCAGGAGTGTTGGGGTCGGGATCGACGTTGGTGAAGTCGGAGAAGTCGTCGTCGGACATGCACTCGAGCGGCGCGCTGTCGCCCACTCCACGCGGATCGACTCCCACGATGTCGTACGTCTCGAGCACTTCGTTGCCAAACTCTGACGCCATCGTGTCGGCGAAGTCGGTGGCGTCGCCGCCGGGCCCACCGGGGTTGACGAAGATGCTGCGCTTGGCCCCGCCGCCTGGTGCGGGGATGACCTTGACCGAGAGCTTGGTCGTTGCGCCGGACGGATCGTCGTAGTCGATCGGGACCTCGACCTCGGCGCACTTCGCATCGTCGCACCCGCTCCACGAGACATCCTGCGTATAGAACTTCGACAGGTCGCTGGGTGCACCTGACGCAGACGGCTCGGGCTTGGTCCAGGTCTCACGGTCGGAGATCACATAGGCCGCCCCCACCCCGACTGCCGAGATGACGAGCACGAGTGCGAGGCCCAGAGCCCAGGCACGTTTGTTCATGATTGGCTGTTCATGTCTGGCGTAGTCCCATCATCATTCGTTCGAGGGCGAGCAGCGGAGCGGCGTTTGCCATGAGCGACTCCCGGCACTCGACGATTGCATCGATCATCCCGATGGTCGATTCAGGCGTCCACATACGCGCGACTGCGTTGATGTCGTCGACCACATCGGCATTGATCAGGTCAGTCCCGGTGGCGCACTGGACAGCGAGCACATCGCGGCAGAACGACAGCAGATCGAGGAGCACGCCGTCGATCGAGTCGCGGGCAAGTCGCGTACGGCGTCGCTTCTGGTCCTTCTCGAGCGTCGACAGCGCCCCGGAGTAGCCCGCCGGACGGCGCCCGCGGTCTTCGACGCCCCAGCCCTGGCGCAGGTCAGCCAGCTCACGTTCGTCGGCAGCGTCGCCGACCTCGGCAGCGCGAGCCGCCGCCGCATCGTTGATCGTCTGCGCCGCTGCGAGGCAGTCGCCCAGATCGCGGAGGGACACTGGGAGGGCGAGGATGGCGCGGCGCCGCTCTCGGGCTGCTGGGTCCTTGGCAAGGCCGCGGGCTCGGCCGATGTGTCCCTGAGATGCCGCTGCAGCGGCCGAAGCCAGCGCGGGCTCGATGCCATCACGTTCGACGAGGAGACCCGCGATCGCCGAGGCTGATGGCGTACGCAGCAGCACCGGACGGCAGCGCGACCGGATGGTGATGATGACGTCCTCGACGGCTGGCGCACAGAGCATCCAGATCGTGTGCTTGGACGGCTCCTCGATCGCTTTAAGCAGCGCGTTGGCGGCTTGATCGGTGAGGCGGTCGGCGTCCTCGACGACCAGCACCTGCCAACGACCGAGCGCTGGCCGAAGGGCCGACTTGCGCACGTATTCGCGGGCCACGTCAGTGCCGATCGAAAGCCCGTCAGTACGGATGACCGTGATGTCGGGATGGCTGCCAGCGTGTGCGGTGGTGCAGGAATGGCACTCGCCGCACCCGCCCTGCTCACACTGCAGCGCCGCGGCAAAGGCGCTCGCCGCGTTGGACCGGCCGGAACCCGGCGGACCGGTGAACAGCCAGGCGTGTGTCATCGAGCGACCCTCGCCGCCTGCCGAAGCGACCGCGTCCTTGAGGATCTCGACGACCGGTTCCTGGCCGACCAGATCGGACCAGACACTCATGGGTGCGCCTGACTGAGCCACGGCTCGACAGCGGCCCGGATGTCGGAGTGGATCTCCTCCGGAGTGCCACCACCACTGACCACGAGGTAGTGCGCCGGATCGGCGGCGGCCAGCTCGAGGAAGTGCGCGCGTACGCGCTGGTGGAACTCCAGCGGCTCCGACTCGATGCGATCGGCACCCTCGAACCGCGCGTGTCCGATCGCGGGGTCGATGTCGAGAACGATCGTGAGGTGAGGACGGAGCGACGACGTCGCCCATCGCGCGATGTGCTCGACCTCGGCGATGTCGAGGTGTCGACCGGCACCTTGATAGGCGAGCATCGAGTCGACGTAGCGATCGGTGAGAACGACGGCTCCGTCAGCGAGCGCGGGTAGGACGACCATGTCGACATGCTCGGCCTTGTCGGCCGCGTAGAGGAGGACCTCGGTGCGCGGGGACAGCTCACCCGTGTCGTTGTCGAGGACGATGTGGCGCAAGATCTTGCCCACCTCGGTTCCGCCTGGTTCACGCGTCAGCAGAACGCGGTGTCCGAACGTTTCGAGCCATTCGATCAGCAGCGCTGCCTGCGTCGACTTGCCGGACCCCTCCCCACCCTCAAGGGCGAGGAACACCCCAGTTTCGGTGAAGAGCGGATCCATGGTGTGGAGCCTAGTCGGAGGCGCCAGAGCGAGCGCGTATGACCAGCTTCTTGGGCGCGAGGACGCAGTAGCTGTCGGTGAGCAGCTCCTCGAGCTCGTCCCAGTCAGTGGAGTCGTCGAGGTGCATGCCCATGACGTCGCGGCCCCAGCCGGCGTAGTAGAACGGGTGCCCGTGCTCACGCAGCGCGAGCAGCTCGTCGCCGAGCACGCGGAACGTCACGGCCGTCGCCTCACCCTCGAGCGCAAACGCCTCCTTGAACACCGACGTCGAGTCGTCGTCGACCGTCACGACGTGCGCGAACGTGCGCTTGCGTATGCGCCACCGCACGCCGATCCATGCCGGCTCCTCGTATGCCTCGGGCAGCGCCATGCAGATCGCGCGCACGCGATCGAAGATCTCCGGCGGGACGTCGGCCATAGGTCCAACCTAGGACTCGAGACCGACAGCATCCTCATGCTCGGCGCCGATGCCGAGCAGCGCAACGAGATGGACCACGACGATCAGGCCCGCCCACAGCTCGGAGTAGGCCACGAACGTCACGCCGACGAGCGCGGCCACCGCACCGCCGAACAGCGCTGCCGTATGAATCGACGAGTCGTGAAGACGGATCGACACCGGCCACAACGCCACGAGGAACGTCGCCACGGGACCGGTGACGAATGCACTACTGACCAGGTCGCTGACCTTGGCATGGTGATCGTAGAAGGCGATGCGCGCTGCCAGTCCAGTTCCGGCGGTCAGGCCTTCTTTGCTGGAGCCTTTTTGGTCGTCTTCTTGGTCGTCTTCTTCGCGGCCTTCTTGGCGGTCTTCTTCGCGGCCTTCTTCGCGGGGCCCTTGGCGCGACGCTCGGCGAGCAGCTCGTACGCACGCTCGGGTGTCAGGTCCTCGAGCGAGTCGTCCTTGCGCAGCGTCGCGTTGTACTCGCCGTCGGTGACGTACATGCCGAAGCGGCCATCCTTGGCCACGACCGGTCGCTCACTGACCGGGTCGGTGCCGAGCTCCTTGAGCGGCGCGGCAGCCGCGCGGCGGCCGTACGTCTTGGGCTGCGCGTAGATCGCGCGCACCTCTTCCTCGGTGATCGTGAGGAGCTGGTCCTCGCGCTCGAGCGACCGCGAGTCGGTGCCCTTCTTGAGGTAGGGACCGTAGCGACCGTTCTGCGCTGTGACTTCCGTGCCGTCCTCCTCGACGTAGACGACGCGCGGGAGTCGGAGCAGCTGCACGGCCTCGTCGAGGGTGATGGTGTCGAGGTTCATCGACGCGAACAGGCTGGCAGTTCGCGGCTTGTCGGCCTTCTTGGCGTCCTCGGGCAGCGCCTCGGTGACGTAGGCGCCGAAGCGGCCGTTCTTGGCGACGATCGCGAGTCCGGTCTCGGGGTGGTTGCCGAGCTCCTTCTCGAGACCGGCCGGCGTCGCCAGCAGCTCCTTGGCCTTGTCGAGCGTCAGCTCGTCCGGCGGGAGGTCCTCGGGAACGTTGGCGCGGGTGGGTACGCGCTTGCCCTCGTCATCCTCGGTGAACGGTGGCCCTTCCACGTATGGGCCGTAACGGCCGACGCGCAGGTCGATCTCCTCGCCGAGCGGGAAGGTCGCGAGCCCACGGGCATCGATGTCCGGGAGGTTTTCGACGAGGCGCTTGAGGCCGGTGTTGCCCTCGCCTTCGCCGATCCAGAAGCTGGTGAGTACGGCCACGCGATCCTCGCGTCCACCCGCCACGTCGTCGAGGACGCTCTCGAGCTCGGCGGTGAAGTCGTACTGGATGAGCCTTCCGAAGTGCTGCTCCATCAGGCGGATGACCGAGAACGCTATCCAGGCCGGCACCAGAGCAGTGCCCTTCTTGTAGACGTAGCCGCGGTTCTGGATCGTGCCGACGATCGACGCGTAGGTCGAGGGCCGTCCGATCTCGCGGGTCTCGAGCTCGCTGATCAGGCTGGCTTCGGTGAATCGCGCCGGCGGTTTCGTCTCGTGGCCGGCCTTGCCGAGCTCAGCAGCCGTGACGGTCTGGCCCTCGGTGACGTTGGGCAGCTTGGTCTGCTGGTCGTCGCCCTCTGCCTCGGTGTCGTCACTCGACTCGACGTAGGCCTTGAGGAATCCGTAGAACGTGATGGTGCGACCGGACGCGGAGAAGACAGCGTCCTCGCCGGTCGTCGCGGTGGCGCCGATGCGGATCGACACCGAGTTGCCCTTGGCGTCCATCATCTGCGAGGCGATGGTGCGCTTCCAGATAAGCTCGTAGAGACGGAGCTCATCGCCGCGGAGCCCGGTCTGGTCGGGGGTCTTGAAGCGTTCGCCGGCGGGGCGGATGGCCTCGTGCGCCTCCTGAGCGTTCTTGACCTTGCTGGCGTAGACGCGCGGCTCGTCGGGGAGATAGGCGGGGCCGTAGAGCTCGGAGACCTGGGCGCGGGCCGCGGTGAGCGCGGTCTGCGACAGCGTCGTCGAGTCGGTACGCATATAGGTGATGTGTCCGCCCTCGTACAGGCGCTGGGCGACCTGCATCGTACGAGCGGCGCCGAAACCGAACTTGCGCGACGCTTCCTGCTGCATCGTCGTCGTACGGAACGGTGCGTAGGGGCGGCGCGTGTAGGGCTTGGACTCGACCGAACGGATCGTGAACGGCTGCTCGCGCAGACCCTCGGCCAGCGCACCCGCCTTGGTCTCGTCGAGGTGGACGACCTTGTCGGACGTCAGGGTGCCGGAGTTGTCGAAGTGCGTGCCGGATGCGACCCGCAAGCCGTCAACACTGCTGAGCTTGGCCGGGAACTGGCGCGGATCGAAGCCCTCGCCGGCGTCGAACGTTGCCTCGAGGTCCCAGTAGGACGCGACGCTGAATGCCATGCGCTCGCGCTCGCGCTCGACGACGAGGCGGGTGGCGACGGACTGCACGCGGCCTGCGGACAGGCCGCTCATGACCTTCTTCCACAGGACCGGGCTGACCTCGTAGCCGTAGAGGCGGTCGAGGATGCGGCGGGTCTCCTGGGCGTCGACCAGGTCCATGTCGACATCGCGCGGGTTGGCGATGGCGTACTGGATGGCATCACGAGTGATCTCGTTGAACACAATGCGCTTGACCGGCACGGTCGGCTTGAGCTCGTCGAGCAGGTGCCACGCGATGGCCTCGCCCTCGCGGTCCTCATCGGTCGCGAGTACGAGCTCGTCGGCATCCTTGAGGAGCTTCTTGAGCTTCGCCATCTGCTGCTTCTTCTCAGGCGACACGACGTAGATCGGCTCGAAGTCGTGATCCACGTCGACACCGAGGCGCGCCCAGGACTCGCCCTTGAACTTGGCCGGCACCTGGTCTGCGCCCTTGGGCAGATCGCGGATGTGACCGACCGAGGAGTCCACGACATAGCCGTCGCCGAGGTAGCCAGCGATGCTGGCGACCTTGTTGGGTGACTCGACAATGACGAGGGTGGTCAAGAATTCTCTCCGCGGTTCGAATGTTTCTAGATCAGACGAGGCACACCGTAGCGCGTACCGTCAACGATCTGTGAAACGGTCCTGTCCCCGCGCGGTGCGAGGATGGCTCAGTGGGATTCTCGGGATACGCAGAGCTGTGGGCTG
Organism: Propionibacteriales bacterium; assembly: GCA_038256885.1. Classification (GTDB taxonomy): domain Bacteria; phylum Actinomycetota; class Actinomycetes; order Propionibacteriales; family Nocardioidaceae; genus Aeromicrobium. The sequence goes on along the minus strand of JBBSJW010000019.1, from coordinate 23,634 downwards.
AAAGCCGGTACGAACACTGTTCATTGCGGCGTTCTCCGCCGACAGCGTCGTCGCCGAAGCCAGCTTCATCATCGGTCCGGCCGTCGGTGTCGTCCTCGTGACTCAGGCGAGCGCCACCTGAGCGTTGTTCGCGATCGGCATGATGGAGGTCGTGGCGGGACTGATGTTCCTGCGTCTCAACCCGTTCCGCTGGCGTTCCTCTTTCTCATCTCCGGCGGCACCCTGGCGGCGCTGATCGGCGCCGATCTCGGCATCGTCGCCCAGCTCCGCGAGATCGACCACGTGGGGTCGATCGGGTTCACGTATGGCTTGTGGGGGTTGTCATCACTGGTCGGCGGCTTGATCTACGGATCGCTCAACAAGTCGATCCGGCCCACCTATCTGCTCGCACTAGGCCTCACGACGATCCCGGTCGGACTCGGCACCGAGGTGTGGTCGTTGTCCTTGTGGGTCATCCCGACCGGATTCCTGTGCGCGCCGACCATGACAACGGCGACCGGGTGGATCGCGAAGCTCACGCCCGAGGACCGTCGCGGTGAAGCCATGGGCTGGCAGGGCACGTCGTTCATGATCGGCGGCGCAGTCAGCTCACCGGTCATCGGTGCGGCGACCGATGAAGTGGGCGCGTGGGGCGGCTTCGTGGTTGGCGGTCTCATTGCCACGGCAATCGCACTGCTGGCCTGGGGTGGTCAGCTGATCCCGGCCTTCAAGCCGGACAGCCACTCCATCGAGGAGACGAAGGCGGGTTAGGCGCGCATCTTCGTGGGCTGATGTGGCAGCAGGAAGCCGTCCCCGACGAGCTGCCGCACTGACAACGCATACGTCGATCGCAGCTCGCTGGCATCGCGCCCGAGCAGCATCGCGAGCGCGTCGAGGATCTGCCCGGCCGTGAGGTCGCCATCGCTGGCGCTGACCAGCCCTGCCTCGACCGTGTCGACCTGGCGCGCTCGACGTACGCCCTGTTGCAGGCGAAGCACGATCGACTCAGGGTGCTCGGCGCCCACCGGACCGCGGGTCTCTTCAACCAGATCGGGGGCGTGCTTCCAGGCTCGGTCGAGCAGGTCTGCATCGGTGAGGTGCCGCAGAACGTCGACGCGGTGCCCCCACGCCGCGACACTCGGGCCGATCGGCGGCGCAATCTCGCCCGTCCACTCTTCGAAGAGCCGTGTCGGGGCATCACTCGTACGCCGCATGCTCAGCCAGCCAAAGCCAACGGCATCGATCCGTTCGCTGGCGAACCAGTCGAGCCAGGCGTCATAGCGCTGGATGTAGTCGGGTGCAGTGTTCAGACCAGCATCTGCCAGCCACATCTCGACGTACTCGGACGGATCGACCAGCTCGCGCTGCAGCACCCACGAATCGAGAGGCTCCCCGCGAACCACTCGTCGAGGTCGGCGCGCCAGTCACGACCATCGTGATGAGCCCAGTTGGCGAGGATCTGGCACCACCCGCCGTCGTTGAGGTGCGTTGCAGCGTTCTCGACGAGATGGCGTACGACACTGTCGCCAGGCATTCCCGAGTCCCGGTAGACGAGCACGTCGGCACCCGGCGGTGAGATGACGAACGGTGGGTTGGTGGCGATCAGGTCGAACGTCTCCCCCGCCACCGGGTCGAACAGGCTTCCGTCGCGTACGTCGATGTCGAGCTCGTTGAGCGACGCGGTCAGTCGCGCCATCTGCAGGGCGCGCGGGTTGACGTCGGTCGCGACCACGGTGGCCGAGTGCTGGGCAAGGTGCAGCGCCTGCACACCGCACCCGGTACCGAGATCGAGCGCTCGGCCGACCGGTTCTCGTACGGTCAGCTGCGCCAATGACGAGGACGCCTCGCTGATGCCAAGCACGTGCTCCGGGCTCATCGAGCCTTGCGGGCCAGTGAGTCCGGGGGTCGGGTCGCACACGATCCACCAGTCGTGCGACTCGTCGCCGTATGGACGAATTTCAAGGAGCGCGCGCACCTCGTCGCCCGACAACTGCAGCATGTTGGCGGCGGAGAGCGGTTCGACGAGACCGGGAAGGGCCGCGTCGACGCGACGGCGGTCGACCGGGACCTGGAGCGCAAACAGCCGCACCAACGTGGCCAGGTCTCCAGCGCCGTTCGTCGCCCGCAGGGCTGGGACGACCTGGTTGCGTCCAAGGGCGTGGTGCGCCTCTGCTCCGATCAGCGCAAAGACCTGGTCGACCGTGAAGCCGGCGCGGGTCAGCGCGGCGCGCAGTTGCGGAACGTACGCGTCATCGATCACCTGCACACCTTCTCAGACGAGCGAACGGCGCAGACCCGGTTGGGTCTGCGCCGTTCGAGGTAGTGCTGATCAGGCCTTGGCAGGAACCGAATCGACCAAGTCCGTCTCGAGTGCAATCGGACGCGACCGTGCGATACCCACCGCGATCACGATGATCAGCACCGAGACACCAGCGATCGTGTAGCGGATCGGATCGCTTGCGTCCTCGCCGTACGCGTACTTGATGATCAACGGTGTCGCGAGCAGCGCGACGAGGTTCATCACCTTGAGCAGCGGGTTGATCGCCGGACCGGCGGTGTCCTTGAACGGGTCACCGACCGTGTCACCAATGATCGTCGCCTCATGTGCAGGCGAGCCCTTGCCACCGTGGTTGCCGTCCTCGACGAGCTTCTTGGCGTTGTCCCACGCACCACCGGAGTTGGCGAGGAACACGGCCATCAGCAGACCCGTGCCGATCGCGCCGGCCAAGTAGGCACCGAGCGGACCGATGCCGAGGCCGAAGCCGACCGCAATCGGAGCGAAGATCGCCAAGATGCCCGGCGTTGCCAGCTCACGCAGCGAGTCGCGCGTACAGATGTCGACGACCTTGCCGTACTCGGGACGACCGGTGCCTTCCATGATTCCCGGGATCTCCCGGAACTGGCGACGCACTTCGTACACAACAGCGCCAGCTGCGCGGCCGACGGCGTTGATCGCGAGTCCGGAGAACAGGAACACCACGGCTGCACCGAGGATCAGACCGAACAGGTTGCTCGGGTCAGCCACGTTGAACACACCGTTGAGGGCGTATGTCTCGATGACCTTGATGCCGCGAGCTTCCTCACCGATGTTGGCCGACTCAACAGCCTCGCTGATCGAGCTCGTCAACGAGCCGAACAGCGCCGTTGCGGCGAGAACAGCTGTCGCGATCGCGATGCCCTTGGTGATGGCCTTCGTCGTGTTGCCGACAGCGTCGAGCTCGGTGAGGATCTTGGCGCCCTCTTCGTCGACGTCGCCCGACATCTCTGCGATGCCCTGGGCGTTGTCGCTGACCGGACCGAACGTGTCCATCGCAACGATGACGCCAACGGTGGTCAGCAGACCACAACCGGCCAGAGCGACTGCGAACAGTGCGACAACGAGCGAGCCACTGCCGAGCAGGAACGCGCCGAAGACCGCAGCGCCGATGACGATGGCCGTGTAGACCGCCGACTCGAAGCCGACCGACAGACCCGACAGGATGACGGTTGCAGCACCCGTGAGCGACGTCTTGCCGACATCCTTGACCGGACGAGTCTCCGTACCGGTGAAGTAACCCGTGAGGGCCAAGATCACAGCGGCGAGGACGATACCGATCAGCACCGCGATGATCGCGATGAGACGCGGGTTGGCGTCCAGACCCGGAGCGTCAGCACCGGCCTGCTGGCCGAGCGTGACGATCAGGGAACTGGTGTCGATCCCCTTGAGGTCTTCGAACGAGCTCGGCAGGTAGAACCATGCAGCCGCCGAGGAACCGACCGCGGAAATAAATGCCGAGATGTAGAACGAGCGATTGATTGTGGTCAGTCCGCCCTCGCCTTGACGGGGGCGGGTGATGTACACGCCGATGATCGCCGTGAGGGCACCGATCGCGGGAACAATGAGCGGGAACACGAGTCCCTTTTCACCAAAGGCAACCGACCCGAGGATCAGCGCGGCGACCAGGGTAACGGCGTACGACTCAAACAGGTCGGCAGCCATACCGGCACAGTCACCGACGTTGTCACCGACGTTGTCGGCGATCGTCGCAGCGTTGCGCGGGTCATCTTCGGGGATGTTGTGCTCGACCTTGCCGACGAGGTCGGCTCCGACATCAGCAGCCTTGGTGAAGATGCCGCCGCCGACTCGCATGAACATGGCGAGGAGGGCAGCGCCGAACGCAAATCCTTCAAGCACTGACGGTGCTTCACCCTGGTAATACAGGACGATCGCCGACGCGCCGAGAAGGCCGAGGCCGACTGTCATCATGCCGACATGGCCACCGGTGCGGAACGCAATGCGCATCGCCACCTCGCGGCCTTCGTTCTGGGCAGCTGCGGCCACGCGGACATTGGCGCGCGTTGCGAGCCACATACCGAGGTAGCCGATCAGTGCCGAGAAGCCAGCGCCGAGAAGGAAGAACGCCGACCGCCCGATCCTGATGTCGGAATCGCCGGGCAGAACGAACAGCAGTCCGAAGGCGAGCAAGGCGAAGACTGCAAGAGTCTTGAACATGCGCCCGAGGTATGCCGCAGCACCCTCTTGAACCGCCTGCCCGATTTCCTGCATCTTTGCTGTGCCTTCAGAGGCCTTGAGCACTTGGGCGCGGAAAACCGCCGCCAGGATGAGAGCGAGGACGCCAACTCCGGCCACGACAGACACGATGATCGTGTTGTCGTTGGAGAGGTCAATGTCCCCGGCTGCCGCAACGAAAGTCGCGTTCGCCATGAAAATCCTCCATGAGATAAGCAGAAAGAACCGTCGGGCCAGAAGTCTGGTCCGACGTGACGCAGGTTACATTGCGGCTAGCCGCAAAGCATCAAGGGGTCTCAGGATGTGTCGCGGCACGAGCCTCGTCGATCGAGGCGTGCAGGCCGAAGACCTTGTCGAGTCCGGTGATCCCGAAGATCTTCAGGATGCGCTCGTGCGTGCACACGATGTCGAGCGATCCGCCGTCAGCGCGCACGCGCTTGAGGGCTCCGACCAGGACGCCCAGTCCTGTTGAGTCGAGGAAGTCGACCTTCTCGACGTCGATGATCAATCGCGTGTTGCCGGCTTCGATCGCCGTGACAATCGCTTCGCGCAGCTTGGGCGCTGTGTATACGTCTACTTCGCCGCCGACCTCGATGATCTCGAAGTCGTCGACGGTGCGCGATGACAGTGCCAGCTCCATGCCAAGCATCTAACCATGATCTGTGGGCCGTCGCCGCTCGACGAATGGCCCGTCGAGGGTCTGGAAGACTTCCCTCGTGGAACCTGCCGACATCGTCCTTCGCCACAGCGAACGGGTCACGCATGTCGAGCGCATCCCGGCACGCGAGGCCGTCATCGAGCCATGGCCAGAGTGGGTCGACTCAGAGGTCCGGTCGATGTACGAGGCTGAGGGCATTCCCCATCTCTGGGGTCACCAAGCCGAGGCGCTGCACCACATACGTTCTGGTCGCCACACCGTTGTCTCGACCGGTACGGCTTCGGGCAAGTCGTTGGCGTTCCAAGCACCAGCCCTCACCGCCCTCGCAGAGGGCCGATCGGGCAGCGGCTTGCAGGGCAATCGGATGCCGAGCGTCCTCTATCTCGCGCCGACCAAGGCATTGGCAGCCGACCAGCTGCGACGCCTGGCCGCAGCCCCGGCGTTCACCCGACCTGCAACGGTTGACGGTGACAACTCCCGCGAGGAGCGTGCCTGGGCGCGCGATCACGCCAACTACCTGCTGACCAACCCGGACACCCTGCATCACACCATCCTTCCCGGGCACGCTCGCTGGAGTCGAGTGCTCGGCGGCGTCAGCCATGTAGTGATCGATGAGTGTCATCACTATCGAGGCGTCTTCGGCGCCCACGTGGCCCACGTGCTGCGGCGGCTGCGGCGGATCTGCCAGCACTATGGCGCCGATCCGGTGTTCGTCCTGTCGTCAGCGACTGTCGCGGATCCGGACGTGTTTGCCGGTCGTCTCACTGGTCTTGATGTCGTTGCTGTCACCGACGATGCCTCACCGCATGCAGTGCAGACCATCGCACTGTGGGAGCCACCTCTGCTGCCTGGTTTCGACGCCGACTCCCAGACTCCCGTTCGTCGAGCAGCCAACACCGAAGCCGGTGAGCTGCTCACCGACCTCGTGATCGGGAAGGTACGCACGCTGGCGTTCGTACGATCGCGTCGCGGCGCCGAGACTGTTGCTGCAACTGCTCAGCGCAGCCTGTCCGAGGTCGATCCGGAGCTGGCAGCTCGGGTCGCCACCTACCGCGGCGGCTACCTGCCAGAGGAGAGGAGAGAGCTCGAGCGTCGACTGCGCGATGGCGACCTCCTCGGACTGGCTAGTACCAACGCCCTCGAGCTGGGAATCGACATCGCTGGACTGGATGCGATCATCAGCGTCGGCTTCCCTGGCACCCGGGCAGCACTTCGACAGCAGTTCGGTCGCGCGGGTCGCGCTGGCCGCGACTCGATCGGCATCCTCATCGCCCGCGACGAGCCGCTCGACACCTATCTCGTGCATCACCCCGAAGCGCTGCTCGGCGCACCGGTCGAGTCGTCGGTCTTCGATCCTGACAATCCTTATGTGCTCGGTCCGCACCTCGCCGCCGCAGCGCATGAGCTCCCGCTGACCGAGGCCGACTCCGGACTGTTCGGCCCGCGTACGACCGAGGGCATCTCGGCACTGGAGGACGCGGGACTTCTTCGCAAGCGTTCGGCCGGCTGGTTCTGGACCAAGCGCGAGCGTGCCAGCGATCTTGCTGACATCCGCTCCAGCGGCGGGTCGCCGGTCCAGATCGTTGACGCAGGCACAGGCCGACTAATCGGCACCGTGGATGCGGGATCGGCAGACGCCGCAGTCCACGATGGCGCGGTCTACGTGCACCAGGGCGAGGTGCACGTCGTGAACGAGTACGACGTCGAGGACGGAGTCGCGATCGTGCATCGCGAGGATCCGGAGTACTCGACGATGGCGCGCTCGGTCACCGAGATCACGATCACCGAGACGGAACGCACGACGAAATGGGGCGAGGCCGCGATGTCATTCGGCTCGGTCGATGTGGTCCGGCAGGTCATCTCTTATACAAAGAGGAGCACGACTGGCGGAGGGATGCTGGGCGAGGAGCTGCTGGACCTGCCCGAGCGGACGCTGCCGACCAAGGCTGTGTGGTGGACGCTCAGTGAGAAGGCAGTGGCCGAGTCGCTGGCGACCGCTGACATCCCTGGCGCTGCTCATGCGGCTGAGCACGCGGCGATCGGGCTGCTGCCTCTGCTTGCCACGTGTGATCGCTGGGACATCGGAGGTGTCTCGACGGCGTTGCACTCAGACACCGGAACGCTGACGGTCTTCGTCTATGACGGCTATCCGGGAGGTGCAGGGTTCGCAGAGCGTGGGTTCGAGGTCGCGCAGCGCTGGCTGACGATCACCCGCGACGCGATCATGGCGTGCGAGTGCCGGAGCGGTTGCCCGTCCTGCGTCTATTCACCCAAGTGCGGCAACGGCAACGAACCGCTCAACAAGGCAGGCGCAGTCACGCTGCTCGGCGCCCTGCTCGCTGACTCGTACTAGTCAACGACGTAAAAGTCTGGCGCTGCGCGAGCCTTCTGCTCGAACGACCACCTCTGGCCCCACCAAGACTTGCTTGTGCCGCCCGCCACGACTGTTGCCACGTCGTAGTCCATCCGGCACGAGACCAGTCGCGCACCATTGCGACGGACCAGCTCATCGGCCGCATCGCAGCCATCCTCGCCCTCGACGCTCGCCCGGCTTGCCGCCAATGCCGCCAGATCTGCAGCTGCCGCGACCGAATGCTTGAGTCGAACGAGTCCAGCGACCTGTGCCAGCACCAGGGCTACGAGAGTCAGCATCACTGCAGCCGATGCGGCGTAGACCGTGACGGCGCCACGATCACACGTCATGGCGACTCCTCAGCTGCCACCGACGACGACTCCATCGTGCGAGCGCCGATGCCAGAGAAGAACGGGATCGGCATGGCCGACTTGGCCTGCACTGTCACCGTGACCAGTCCGTCGTCGGTTGTGATGATGACCTTCGCGCCATCGGGCGAGAGCTTCTTGGCAGCGAGCTTCGCGGCTTCGACAGCCTCACCTCGTGCCACCAGCCGAGCACCTTCGCGAGACGCATCGACGAGCCGCACCTGGGTGAGACCGAGCGAAATGATCCACAGCAGCAGGAATGCAAAGGCCACCCCGAGGGGAGCGATCGTGGCGAGCTCTGCCGTGACCATTCCGCGTTGCTTCCTGGTCAAATCCTCAAACCCATCCCGGGTATGAAGTCGCGCAACGGCCGCCATGACAGCGCTCCCTCCACGATTTCTCTGAAGGTCTTGGGCCATGGGTTGTCGTGGTCGAGTGCGCCGAGCTTGTAGAGGATCAGTCCAAGGCAAACTGCGCCCAGCGTGCCGACCGTGTATTCGGCCGTGGCCATTCCTCGTTCGTCTCTCTTCACGGTGTAGCTCCTTTCGAGGAGCCGGGGCGAGCGCCTCGTCCTTGAATGGGCTCGCCCCGGCGCTGGGCTCAGAACGGCAGGATGTCCGGGATCTTGTTGATGAGGTCCTTGACGAGGTCGCCGAACCACTCGGACTGGCCGATCTTGACCAGCACTCCGCCGATCGTGCAGGCGCCGAGCGTGCCGACGGTGTATTCGGCGGTGGTCATGCCGCGCTCGGCACGTGGTCGCTGTGCGTTTTTCAGAAGCGAGGTCTTCATGAGGTGTCCCTTCGATGGGTGAATCTGTCACCGGGAATATGTGTTCCGCGTCGGTCGATCTGCGCCCCCACATCGCGGACTGGGGACAGTCCGACCTGACCGGTCGGTCGTGTGGAAACAAGGTCAGAAGGTGAAGGTGTGGAAGGCGCCGAGGATCGTCGGCACAATCCCGATGAGGAAGAACGCCGGCAGGAAGCACACGCCCAGCGGCGCCGCGGTGCGGACCGCTACCTTGCGACTGGCTTCGCGGCGAGATGCCCTGCGCTCGCGACGCAGCTCATCGGCTACGCCGCAAATCACCTGTGCGACCGGCATTCCCGACGTCTCGGCGCGACGGAAGGCTCGACCGACCGGTGCCAGAGCCGGATCATCGAGCACAGAGCTCCAGACGGCGAGCGGATCGCCGGCAATCGCCAGCCGGCTGGCGAGCTGACCGAGCTCAGACCCCAGCGGGTCGTAGGTCGCGTCGGCCGTCAGTGCCAGCGCCACACTGGGCGCACGACCCGCTTCGAGGGCAGCCACCATCAGGTCAAGGGCTCCCGGCAGCTGGCCCGCGATCCTGGCATTGCGTTCGCGGACCGCTGCGGACTCGAGTCGACTCACGGCGCCATGGGCGGCCGGGCTCAGAGCGATGCCGAGCAGCACACCGAACGGCCACCCCAGCAACATCAGTGCCGCAACCGGAGTAGCCATCGCTGCCACAACGGCAGGGCTCGGGCGACGCGACGGCCGGGGCACATCGAACAACGCACGTTGCCTACCGACAGGGGATGCCGGGATGGCGCACCAGACGGCGAATGACGCCAGGATCGCCGTGATCATCCGGTCCGCTCGGCAGTAGTCGCGATGCGATTGACCCATGCGACGCCAGCGCAGGCGCACGCTGATCCGGCCGCGAGACACAATGCGCCTGGCACTGTGCTGGTGAGCAGTGCGATCGGGTCCCCACCCATACCGGATCCCATCGTCAGACCGACTACCGGCAGAATCGCCATGAGCCGCCCCGTTGCTCTTGCGGGTGAGATGCCTGACTGGACTTCGCGTTCGATCTCCCGGTCGTCGCGCGTCGACGACTCAAGCCGATCCAGGGTGCGCGCCAGCGGCGCCCCTGCCCTCTCGGCAACCATCCAGGCGCTGGCAACCGTGGACAGCAGCTCACAACCCGGAGCCGCCGACTGTCGTCGCAGAGCGGACGACACGTCGCCGCCCAGCTCTGCAGCACGCGAGGCGGGGGCCAAGAAGGGAAAGTCTGGAGCAAGCCCGGAAAGCACACGCTGCGGCAGGATGCCTGCCCTCAGCTCGGCCGCCATCAGACCCAAGGCTTCGGCCACCGCATCGCGCTGCACCCTGGCACGACGGCGTACGCGTTCGGCTCGCAGCTGGCGCGCCGCGAACCAGGCGACCCCGCCGACTGTGAGTGCAGCGATCAAGCGCGCCGGTGGGAGGCCGACCGCGATCACGACGGCGCAGGACAGCACCGCCACCGGTGTGATCAACGCTGCGGGTCGCACCATCCCGCGCCGAGGCGTGTCGAGCCGAACGCGTGCAACCCAGATCCCGGGCGGTTTCGCCACGAACCACGCGGCGGCCGTGAACACCGCAGCCACCAGGCTCACGTGAGGAGTGCGGCGAGGCGTTCGTGACCCGGTCCACACACCGCTTCCGTCTCATCAAAGAGAAGCGCCGGCTGACACGTCACGAAGCCTCGTTCGTCTGCGCCAAGCACGGCGATCTGCTCGACCCTGCGTAGGCCGTCGGCCCCGCGCGCCAGGTGCACGACAAGGTCGAGGCTCGAGCGAAGCTGGCTGTGCACTGCTTCGCGCGGCATGCCTGCCGCAACTCCGAGAGCCTCGAACCGGGCCGGCACATCCGCCGCTGAGTTGGCGTGGATCGTGCCGCAACCACCCTCGTGACCGGTGTTGAGCGCAGCCAACAGGTCGACCACCTCACTGCCGCGCACCTCACCGACGATCAAGCGGTCAGGGCGCATCCGCAGCGCCTGCCGCACGAGGTCGCGTACGGTCACCAGACCCGCACCCTCAATGTTGGCCGGTCGAGCCTCGAGGCCCACGACGTGAGGATGGTCGGGTCGCAGCTCCGTCGCGTCTTCGACGATCACGATGCGCTCAAGCGGATCGACCCGTCCGAGCATTGCCGCGAGCAGCGTGGTCTTGCCCGAGCCGGTGCCGCCGCTGATCATGAAGGCGCATCGCCTGGCGATGATTGCCTGGATCCGTTCAGCGGCCACCTCGTTCATCGACCCTGCTGCCGCCAGCTCGTCGAGTGTGAAGGATCTCCTCGCTGGCACTCGCAACGAGATCAGCGTGCCGGGCCGTGCCAGCGGAGCGAGCACGGAATGCAGGCGGGTGCCGTCGCCGAGCCGCGCATCGACCCACGGACTCGCGTCGTCAAGCCTCCGCCCGGCTTGAGCGGCAAGGCGCTGGGCGAGACGGCGTACGGACTCCTCGTCGGCGAAGTCGATCGAGGACTTCTCCAAACCGCGACCCCGGTCGAAGTAGACCTCATCCGGACCGTTGACCAGAACGTCGGTGACACCCGGCAGAGAGAGCAACGGTTCGAGCACCCCGGTTCCGCGCGTCTCCCGCCTGAGCTCGTCCACCAATGCGAGAACGGTGGCGCTGCCGGCGAGCTGGTGTTCGGCGCGAAGCGCTGCCGCGACGCTGTGCGCCGTTGGCTCGGATGGATCGGACGCCAGCCGCTGCCGTATGCGCTCGACGAGCTCGCGCTGCGTCATACGGCCGCCTTGAGTGGCAAGCCAAGCGCACGACGCCGTGAAGTGACGGCGCCCGCATGGCAACTGTGCACTTTGATGCCCGCCCCCTGCTCGCGGACACCACGGAGTGAGCTCAAGCTGTGCTCGCAGGACTCGCGGGGGGACCCCCAGCTGCGCTCGGTCATGTGCCCAGCCCAAGGACGTCAAGCAAGGACGCAGACGTACGCCGAGCCGCACGTGAGGTGCCTGGACCATGGCCTCGGTCGATCGAGCCTCGAATGCGACGGTCGAAGCGGTGCCGCGTGTGCACCGGGTGACCCAGAGCATCCGCAACCGCCGTCGGACCAATACCACCTGGCCGGCTCACGCTGACCACGGCGATGGATGACGCACAGCGTTCGAGACGCGTGAGCACATGACGGGCTGCGCCAACGGCGCAGATCTCCTCAGCCACCACCAGCACTGTGAGGACAGAGCGTCCAAGGATGTCGACACCGTGAGGATCCACGTGCCGTGGAACATCAGCAACGACAAGGTCGAACCCTCGAACTGCAGCTGTCAGGACGGAAGGGACGGAGTCGGGCAGAGACGCATCTGGTGCGCGGTCCCACGACAGCGTGGCGATGCCGGAATGCACAGGGAGGACGTCGGACAGAGATCCGGCGCTGAGGCGTCCGCGGGTTGAGTCGAGATCGCGCCATCGCACTCCCTCGGCGCGCTCTGAGCCGAGGACCAGGTCGAGGCCGCCGCCGAGCGGATCGGCATCGAACAGCAGCGATCGCAACCCGCGACGACCGGCTGCGAGCGCCATGGATGCTGCCAAGGTCGAGGTGCCGACTCCGCCCGAGCCGCCCACGACGCTGACCAGGCACGCTTCTTTTCTTCCGTCGAGTGCGGATGCCAACGCCTCCAGAATGCGCTCCTCCTCGACCCGGGCGTACACATCGCCGGCACCGAGATGGACAGCCGTCGACCACCATCCCGCCGGATCATCTGTCACAAGGAGAACGTGATCGCGTCGAGGCATGTCGGCCTGAGCGATCCGCCCAGCAAGGTCCTTGCCGACGATCACGAACGGCGCCCGACGCCAGGATCTGCGTGCCGCCGTCTCGTCGGTGGCAACCTCTGGGGTCGCTCCAACCGCAGCGCACCAGCGCAACGCATCATCGAGAAGGTGCTCATCGGCGGTGGCAATCAACGGCAGCTCGGCGTCGGACATACATCCACCGTCACGCCGAACGATGACCGAACGATGCGTGAACGCACCGGCTGTGGATGCTCCTGCTGACCCTTCCCGGATGTGGACGCGCCTATCCTGAAGTGGTGAGCACCCGATCTGCGGCGTTCTTCGACCTGGACAAGACCATCATTGCCAAGTCGAGCACGCTCGCTTTCAGCAAGCCGTTCTACGAGGGCGGCTTGCTCAGTCGACGAGCCGTGCTGCGCAGCGCCTACGCGCAGTTCATGTTCTCCATCAATGGTGCTGACCACGATCAGCTCGAGAAGATGCGCGCCTACCTCACCCAGATGGTGGCCGGCTGGGACGTCGAGGTCGTACGCCAATCCGTAGGCGAGACCCTGCACTCGATCATCGACCCCATCGTGTTCGACGAGGCTGTCGAGCTCATCGAGATGCACCAGGCGGCAGGCCGCGACGTTGTGATCGTCTCGGCTTCCGGCACCGAGGTCGTCGAACCGATCGGCGAGATGCTGGGCGTCGACCACGTCATTGCCACGACCCTGGTGGTCAAGAGCGGCCGCTACACCGGAGACGTCGACTTCTACGCGTACGGCCCCAACAAGGCCAAGGCGATGAAGAAGCTCGCAACCGAGCGGGGATACGACCTCAGCGAGTGCTATGCCTACTCCGACTCTGAGACTGACGCGCCTATGTTGGCCGCGGTCGGTCACCCCTTCGCGGTCAACCCGGACAAGTCCCTGCGCAGGATCGCCGATGAGAACGGCTGGCCGATCCTGATCTTCGCCCGACCGGTTGCGCTGCGCCGCCGGCTCGGCCTCGACACCCGAGTCGGGAAAGCTGCGGCCGTTGCCGTTGTGGCCGGTGCGGTCAGTGCGATCACTGTTGCGTTGGTGACGCGGCGCAAGCGTCTCGTCGCCTGAGACCTGCATCCCTGAACCACGGCGCTTGTGAAAGAAAGCGCAGAACGTTACGCGCGAGTAGGGCTGTTGCCGTCCGGATCACCGGCGTACAAAAGGAACAAGACAACTCCAGACACCCAAAGCGGCACAGCAGCCCAGTACCCACGCGGCGATCACCCGTCTAAATGGGACAGTTGCTCGCAGATCTTCGTTCCACTCAGGGATTCAAGCGAAGACACGACGACTCAGATCCAGCACGCCTGGTAGCTGAGCTAGCTGGCCAGGCGGCGTCCATTCCTCTGGAATTGGCGCCGCCGCTCTGTGCCGTCAGCCTGCGAGCGGCGAGGCTTCGGCCGCGCGGGTGAACGCCGCGGATGAGTACATCAGCCACTGGTGCACGCCGGTGGGCTTCTTGCCGGCGTATGCCGCCAGTGCCGAACGATATCCATCAGGTACGGCTGCGTGGCCGAGCTCCGGCACTGTCACCGACGCCGGATCGACGCCCTTCGAGACCATCACCAGTCGCTCGGCAGCACGCCCGACGACGCCATTGTGAGTCCCGAATGCACCCGCAGCGATGATCTCGGCGTGCACCAGCGCGGCCACGACGAGTCCCGGCGCTTCGGTCGGCTGACCGATCATCCAGGCGAGCTCCGTCAGTCGGGCCACGCCATCGGGATTGACCGGACGACCGAGATCCTCGTCGTCGACAGATCCACCGGCAGCCAACGCATGCATACGGGCCATGGCCTGAACAGGCGAACGCTTCCACACCGGAATCAGACCCAGGAGCTCGGTCGAGAGCCGGAGAGCGCCACGAGCAGTTGTGTCACCGCCGCCTGCCGCCAGCTCGTCCGGCTCGTAGGCGCTGCCCTCGAGGGATGCAGTCGCAGCCGCGCCCAACAGAAGAGACCTGGCGGTGTGATCGGGCGTGCTTTGACGCAGTCCGCGATCGCGAAGCAGCGAGTCAATGCCGTCGCGGGTTGCTGCGTAGGCGGAAGGGATGCCCTCGAGCTGAGCTGCTGAGATGAACGGATCGGACACGCCCGAAGCGTACCGGCCAGCCGTACACCGGCCCGGTAACCTCAGAAGGTGACCGACTCCCCGCAAGATCGCACCGCCAAGTGGCTGGTCGGGGATCGGCTTGCCTGCGTGTTGCACCTCGGTGATGGCGCCCTCGCCTACGAGCTCGTGGAGCAGGGTCACGAGGTTGTCGTTGCTGGCGACGATGTCACTGCCAGCCGCCACGAAGACATCCAGTACGTCCGTACCGCCGGCGAGCGTCTGCCGTTCCTCTCCGATGCATTCGACGTGGTCATCGCTCCCGAGGTCCGCGAGGCACCGACGGCCCTGGCGGAGTACGCCCGGGTGCTACGCCGCGACGGGCTCCTCTCGACCATCTCGCAGCGCTACGACCACTCGATCCCGTGGATGCGTAAGCTGCGCGAGATCACCGGCGACCGCGACGCGCCGCCGACGCCCGTCGACACGTTCACCGCGTCAGGACTGTTCCACGAGCCCGAGACCCACGAGTTCGGCACGTGGGAGAAGCTCGACCTCCCGGGCCTGATGCGCTTCGCCGAGGCCACCAAACATCCGACAGTCGGCGAGGCCGCACTGTCGCAAGTGCGTGACCTGTTCATGGAGTACGGAGCGCAGACCGGGTTTCTCCGGCTGCGTCATGAGACGTCCTGCGTACGCGCACGCGTCGACAAGAGCAGCCTCACTGTCGAGGCGGAACCGCCCGACACGATGCTGGTCGACTTCCGCTGACCAACGCTCGCTGAGCGAACGTCTTCAGCTCAGCGGAAGACTTCGTGCGCTGCGGGGTCGTCGCCGACGCGACGTCGGCCCCCACCACCCTGCCCCGGGCGCGGGCTGGAGATCTCGGGACGCTCGAAGGTTGCTCCGTAGCCATAGCCGTAGCCATAGCCGTAACCGCCACCACCACGACGCGGGATGCCGTTGAGCACGACGCCGTAGAGGCGGCCGTTGAGTCCGATGATGCGCTCCGCGGCGAGGCGGAGAACGTCCTTGCGGGTGCGGCCGTAACGGGCAACAAGTAGGACGCCGTCAACGTGGCGAACCAACGTCGACGTGTCTGCAACAGGCAGGATTGGAGGTGCGTCGATCACGATCACGTCGTATGCCTCACGAACAACATTCAAGAGGTTGCCCACGGCATCGGTCTCGAGGACCTCTGACGGGTTGGGCGGACGCGGTCCGGTGGGAAGGACGTCGAGGCCGCTGGAGTGGGCTTGGACCGCATCGCTCAGCGAGATGTGGCCGAGCAGGACGGACAGCATGCCGACGGCATTCTCAAGTCCGAGGTTGGCTGCAACACTCGGACTGCGGAGATCGCAGTCGATGAGCAGAACGGATTGACCTGTTGCGGCGAGCGCCTGTGCGAGGTTGACGGCGGTAAGTGTCTTGCCCTCGTTGGGCAGTGCGCTGGTCACCAGGATCATCTGGCCACTGGAGTCGAGGTCGGCAAATCGCAGGTTGGCACGAAGGACACGGAATCCCTCGGCGAGCGGGCTGCCTGGAGCAACAGCGCTGTGAGCGTCCTTGGCGACAGACGGGTCGTGCGGCAGCGCCGAGATGACTGGCAGGTCGACTGCGTGCTCGACGTCCTGGCGAGACTTGATCGTGATGTCGAGAAGATCCTTGATCAGCGCCCCGACGATGCCGGCGAGGAGGCTGAGGATGACGCCAATTGCCACCACGAAGCCCAGCGGTACGCCAACCGGAACTGGATTCAACAGCGGCGTGCCCGTCGACCTGGCGACAACCGCTGCGGGCTTGTCGCTCGTCGGCTTCTCGAAATCGTTGACGAGGGCAACGAGCTCGGTGATCTCGGCTTCAGCGAGGTCTCGCGCTTCCACCGGAGTGAGCCCGGTCGCTCTAACCTCGACGATTTGCGTATTGGTGACCACTTTGGTCGTGATCCGCGCAGAAAGTTCCGATCGACTGAGCTGCAGGCCGGTGCGGTCAATGACCTTCTGGAGCAGCACGGGGTCCTTGGCCAGCTCGGCGTAGGACGCGGTGCGCTGTGCCACGAGGTAGGTCGACAGATAGTCGTTGACCTGGGCGGAATTGTCCGGAACGGCAATGAAGATGCGACCCGTGGAGGCGTATTCGGCTGCCCGGCTCATCGCCAGACCCACAGTCAGGAAGGAGCCAATCAGCAGCGTCACCACGATGAATTTCCAGCGCGCGCGAAGGACACCTATGAACTGCTGGAAATCCATGTTGCCTCCGCTGTTGTGCCCTCAGGTGGCAAAGTGCAGCCGCCTGTCGCCCGAGTGTATGAGGTGACTCCCACCAACCCAGCGCGACGCCGAGCATACCTGCGAGATTCTAGCCGGAGTCCCGCCTCTGCGCTTGGCCTGGGGCCATGGCGCACCAACTCGTACGGAGATCACCAGCAGCTGTTGAGGAGCTTCAGCAGCTCTGACTCAGTCAGCGCCACCGGGTTGTTGGCGAGACGCTCGCGATTCACTTCGCCAGCCATTACGGCGAGGTCTGATCGTGGCACGCCGAGAGCCTCCAGCTTGAGCTCGAGACCGAGCTGCCTGGCAATCTCATCGAGCCGGTCACCAACCCGATGCGCACCATCAGCACCGAGCAGGCCGGCAATGCTTTTCAGATTGCGCTCGAGGTCGCCACCATCGCGTGCGGCTTCCGCAGCATGAACTCGCGCAAAGGCGCCGAGCGTCGTCGCGACGGCGTGCCCATGGCTCACCCCGTGGCGGCTCGTGAGTCCGTAAGCCATTGCGTGCGCTCCAGTTGTTTTGGAGACGTCGATGGCCCGCCCTGCCAGATAGCTGCCGCGAGCAGCCAGGACAGATGCCGGGCTGTTGCCCTCGACGAATGTCACAGCTGAAGAGGACAAGTCCACCAATGCCGCGTCCGCGAACGACTGGCTCGCTTGGGTCGCGCCTCGGGCCCACCGGCTCTCGACCGCCTGCGCAAGGGCGTCGATGACTGACGTCGCCTTTTGATAGGCGCTTGCGGACTCGGTGAGGCTCGGATCGAGGACGACGAAGTCCGGCAGCAGCGACTGGTGCGCGACTGAGTACTTCTCCTTGTCGATGTAGACGACCGCGAAATGCGTCGCCTCGCTGCCAGATCCGGAGGTGGTGGGCACGAGGATCAGCGCCGGGGTCCGGCCGGTGACTGTATTCGTACGGATCGCCGCCCGGATCTCGTCTGGATCCATGTCTACGAAGACTGAGAGGAGCTTGGCCATGTCGAGGGCGCTGCCGCCACCGATTGCGATGATCCCATCGGGCTTGAACGACTGCGCCTGGGTGATCCCGCTGATGACGTCCTCGACGCTGGGGTTGGGCGAGAAGTCCGACCACTGCTGGATCGTCGCAACCTCAGCAAGCGCCGGGAGGACGTCTGCCGCACCCGAGGCCGTGAAGCTGCTCTTGCCGGTGACCAGAAGTAGGCGGCTGAGGCCGAGGTCGCGCACGACCCGAGGAAGCTCAGCGAGCGTGCCCGGCCCGAAGATTCCGGGCCGGCCATCATCAGCAGGAAGGGCCCTCACGACTGCCCAGACCTCAGGGCCGCGCTGAACGCGTCCTTGCTCTGCGCCGGGGTGCGGGTGGGTCGGCCGATGTCCTTGCGGTTGCCCGGACGTACCTGGATCTCGATCAGGTAAGGACCGCCGACCTTGCGGGCCTCAGACACAGCAGCGGCAGCTTGGTCACAGCTGCGGATGCGCGCACTCCCGCGGTAGCCCGAGGCCTTGGCGATCGCGGGCACGTCGACGTTGGCGATCGCCGTCGGCTGGCCGCCGACACTGTCGTGAACGCCGTTGTTGAACACGACGTGGAAGAAGTTGGGGCTCGCCGCCTTGGCATTGACAGCCAGGCTGCCCTGGTGCATGAGCAGCGCGCCATCACCGTCGAAGGCCCAGACGTCAGCGTCCGGATCGGCCAGCGCGATGCCTTGTGCGATCGACGAGGCGTGGCCCATTCCGCCAACACACAGGAAGTCCCGCAGCTCGGTGCGAGGGTGGGCCTCGCGGTACTCGAACATCTCGCGACCGAGCATGCCCGTCGTGCACACGATCGCTGCGTCTTCGCCGACAGCTTCCGCGAACGCGACCAGTGCCTCCTCGCGTGAGGGGAGGTCCGGAGCGAGCTGCACCGCGGTGACGGTGGCCTCGGATGTGGCGAACGTGTCGGCCTCGACCAGGATCGCGACGGGGCCGGAGATCGACAGGGCGGTTGCCCGTACGTCGGCGGCCATCGCGAGAGCAGCCTCTTCGTCGTGTGGCAGCACGAAGTAGGGGATCTCCATGGCGTCGAGCAGCTGCGCCATGACCCGACCTTGCTTGACGTGCTGAGGCTCATCCTTGACGCCGGGCTGCCCACGCCAGCCGATCAGCAGCACCAGCGGGACGCCATAGACCTCGGTGTCAGCCAGCGACAGCAGCGGGTTGACGGTGTTGCCGACACCGGAGTTCTGCAGGTAGACGACCGGAACGCTGCCCGTACGGAGATGGTGTCCGATCGCGAGGCCAACCGCCGCTCCCTCATTGGCCGCGATGACGTGCTGCGACGCGGGGAGGGCAGCCTCAAGGTGGGTGCCGAGCTGCTTGAGCAGGCTGTCGGGCACGCCCGTGAAGAACGGTGTGTCCCCACCCAGGACGTCGACGAAGATCCCGGGACGGATCACGCGCGGTTTTCCGGGATGATCGCCAGAGCCTCGCTGATCGAGGCGAGGAACGGCTCGGCCTCGGTCGTGCGACCGTGCTCGAGGATGGTCTTGGCCGTGAGGGCCATCTGGGGATACGCCGCCCGCAGCATGTGGTTGGCGTAGATCACGATGTTGAAGCCGCGCTCGGCGAGCTCCGCCTCCGTGACGGTGTGATAGCTCGACGGGACGGCGACCAGGGGTGCGGTGGTGTGAAACTTGGCGTAGCCCGCCGCGAACTCGAACACCTCGTCTGGGGTCTTCTCGCGTGAGTGGATCATGATGCCGTCGGCTCCGGCGGCGAGATAGGCCTCGGCGCGCGCGAGCGCATCCTCGACTCCCTTGCCGAGGATCAGGCTCTCGATGCGCGCAATGACCATGAAGTCATCGGTGATCTGCGCCGCCTTGCCCGCCTTGAGTCGCAGCGAGAAGTCCTCGATCGACGACTGGGTCTGCTCGACCTCGGTGCCGAACAGCGAGTTGCGCTTGAGGCCTTCCTTGTCCTCGATGATCACCGCAGAGACGCCGGTGCGCTCCAGGGAGCGGACAGTGAACGCGAAGTGTTCAGGCTTTCCGCCGGTGTCGGCGTCGTAGATCATCGGTTTGGTGGTGACCTCGAAGATCTCGTTGACGGTCTGCAGCCGGGTCGATAGGTCGACAGCCTCGATGTCGGGCTTGCCGCGCGCAGTCGAGTCGGTGAGCGAGGACGACCACATGCCGTCGAACTCGACGTTGACGCCGTCGCGCTGTGCCGACGAGCTCTCGACGAGCAGACCGGTCAGACCGTCATGCGCCTGCATGATGCGGACGATGTCCTTGCTGTCGAGCAGTCGACGGAGCCTCGCGAGTCGGACGTTGGGCGTTGTGCCAATCTGCTTGAGCGCCTCGTGCAGCTGCGTGGAGGAGATTCCTTCGGTGTAGGCCGGCTCAACCAGCTCGCCGCCCCACTCGGCGAGGGCGTCAATGACTCGCTGGCGAGTCTTGCGCTGAACGCCAGTCGTCCAGTCGTCGCCGTGCACCACGAAGTCGGGCTTGTACTTGCGCAGGTTCTCGACGTAGTCCAAGGTCTCCTGCGGGACTACTTCGTGCACTGTCCTCAAACTGGCAACAACGGCCCGCCGTTGCTCGAAGGTCAGATGTGGGAGTCGCTTGTAGCTGGCGATGGCAGCATCCGTGAGGAGCCCCACAGTGACGTCGCCCAAGGTGTCGGCGTGCTCAAGGATGTTGAGGTGACCCGGGTGGATCAAGTCTGCGCTCATCCCGACATAGACCGTCTTGTGTTCCGACATCCCACTCCTTCGAAAGACCCGCTCGGCGCCTCAGTCTACGCATCGTCCACACAGCGTTCGGCCCGGTCGGCCGGTATGGTGGCCGCGACATGGAGAGCGGATTGCAGATGAGACGCCGCCCGGCGCGCACACGCATCAACCGACCTGGTTGGCGCGTCACCTCGCCGTACGCATTCATCCCCATCGCTGTGGTCATTGGCATCGTCGGGATCCTGATGCCACTTGCGCTGACCTCTCCATTCATTGCCGTCGCCGCCATCGGTCTGGTGAGCTTGCTCGGGTACGTGGCGGCAGTCGGAACTGACCGCGCAAGCACAACGATGCTGGTCCTGGCATTCGGATTCGCCCCCTTGACATTGTTCGGACAGGGGCGCGGACCCGTCGTGCTTGCCAGCGCGCTGTTCGCAGTCGCTCTTGGCCTTGCGATGCCGCGTCTTGCCAGTCACCCGATCCGGCTGCCAGGCATGTTCGTCGTCGGTTCGGTGCTTTTCCTCGTCATGGGTCTTGTCGCCGCACCATTTGCCGACAACGGCACCGCCAGCGTCGCGTACCTGCTGACCGCAGTGTTCGCCCTGGTTGTCGTGCCCGCTGCGGTGGCCTGGATGGGGCCAACCGAAGGGCAAATGTTTGCGATGGCCATCGCCTTCGGAATAGGCACCGCATTCAGCACTCTGTACGGTCTGCCCCACAACGTGTACCGCAATGCGGGGTTCACCTACCACCCTGTCGCCCTCGGCTACACGGCCATGCTGACGCTCAGCTTCGTCCCGTTCCTTCTGTTGACGAAGGTGCGAGGGCGCTGGTTGATGGTGCCGCCCGTTGCGCTCATCGCTTTCGTGGGCGTCTGGACCAGCGGAAGCCGCACCGGATTGGTCGCCCTGATCGCGCTGGTGGTGCTGATTCCGCTCCTGGAGCGTTCGGTGAGGCTCGGCATTGCGGTCACCAGCGCCGTCGTCCTGGCCCTGCCGTCCCTCATGAGCGTCGATACGTCGAGCAATTCCACATCGGCGCTGTCGAGATTGCTCGGCGCTGGCGGAGCCCAGAATTCCGATACGATCCGTGAGGACACCCTCCGTGAGGGCTGGCGGCTGGTCCAGCAGAGCCCGATCTTCGGCAACGGCTACAGCGTCGAACGCACCTACACGATCCACAACATCTACTTGCAGGTTCTGTCTGCCGAGGGTTTGATCGGCCTCATCGGGCTGCTCTTGATTCTCACGGCGCTCGTCGCCACACTCCGCAAGGCTGCTGCGCCTCGGCGCTGTCTGGCTTACCCAGCACTCGCCGTCATCATCGCTGGACCGTTCCAGCCCAACATGAGTGACACCTATCTGGGGTTGGCTCTCGGTCTGTCATTGGTGGCGGCGACCGGAGCCATGAAAAGTCGCCAACCCGCCGAAGATCTTTCAGCCGTGGCCGGACACCGGGGCCGAGCGGCGTATTAGCTCATCCCGCCAAGATCGAGCTCGACTATTTCGTGAACCCCAACCTGCTGATCCGGTGGAGGCGGCTGCCGAAAGTTGCCATAGACCTGCGTGAGATAGGCGTCAGAATCGGCGAACGCGGGGATGGTGACGTCCTCAAAGGGTAGGCGGGTCAGCGGATGGATCCATCGCGCGTCGATGGTGTCGCGGTCATACACGTACGCCCCGAACAGGCTGACGAACTCCGCAGGTGGTTCGACTCCGCCGAGCCGTGTATGGCGCTCTGTCAGTGCGATGATGAGCCGCCGGGGGATGCACCTGACCAGGGCCCGCGCGACAGTCTGCACGACTCGTGACGGAACGGACGTGCCCCCCATGAAGAGATAACCGGCCTTGAGGTAGAGCAAGCGGAATCCGACGTACCGCATCAACCGCTGCTCGAATCGAGCCACGGGTCTGGACGCCTTGGCGTCGATCGGAAAGACGTCGATGAAGATGCCACCGTGCTGAGGTGAGCCGTAGCTGATCCGGTCCACGCAGAGGGTGCCGTTCATGCGCAACTTGCCGAACATGCATCCGTAGTGTGAATCGGTGCGCACGGTCTGGAACATGAACCGGCCGTCAACCTCGTCGCCGATGACGTCGGTCAGGCGGTTGAAGTCCGCGCGGAGCATGCCAACATCCAGATCGTCGTCCCAGGGGATGAAGCCACTGTGGCGTACGGCGCCAAGGAGGGTGCCATACAGGGCAAAGTACTCAAGGCCTTGCGCAGCGCACACGCGGTCAAACTCAGCAAGCAAGTCCAACTGCGCGCGCCGGAGGCCCTCTTTCTCCTCGCTAGTGAGGACAAGCGGTTGCGGCACATCGCCACGCCGCTGAGGAAGAATTCCGGAGGGCATCCCCCGATCATAAGGCGACCAGCGGGCTACCGGCGCGGGGCATCACCGCCACCCACGGGGCTTGTGTACGGTTACGCGAGACATTATGAGGAGATACAACTGCAATGGGAATCAAGACACGTGCGGCTCAGCGGGTTGCCCGGGCTCTCCAGACCCGTGGCGTCGTCGTCAGTCGGGAGTTCGGTTCTGACCTGAGCCCCGAAACGGTGGCGACGATCAAGTTCGTCCGGCCCTACACGATGACCACAGTGCAACGCATCGAGGCAGTGGTCTCCGCCACGCGCCACGTGGTTGAACACGAAATCCCCGGAGCGTTCGTCGAATCGGGCGTGTGGATGGGCGGCAGCATCATGGCCGCTGCCCGAACGTTGGTTGAGCTGGGCGACACCGATCGCGACCTCTACCTCTATGACACATTCGAAGGGCTGCCAGCCCCCGGGGAGCATGACGGCATCACCGGAGCCAAGCAATCAGCCACAGAGATCTATGCGGATCTGAATGCGGGTGCCGGCGACAAGCCGTACTTGGAGGCACCGATCGACGTCGTCCGCGCCAACGTCGCCAGCACTGGCTACCCTTTGGATCGCATTCACACGATCGCAGGACTCGTCGAGGACACCATCCCGGCCACAGCTCCTGAGCAGGTCGCGTTCCTGCGGCTCGACACAGATTGGTACAGCTCGACAAAAGCCGAGCTGGAGACCTTGTTTCCACGACTTTCGCCCCATGGCATTCTGATCGTCGATGACTACGGCTTTCTCGATGGTGCGCGCAAAGCCGTCGACGAGTACCTGGAGACTTACCCCCATCCGGTTTACC
>JBBSJW010000018.1:0-43973 GCA_038256885.1 Propionibacteriales bacterium | reverse complement strand
GAGTTCATCGACGAGGTCGTTGTCGAGGTTGACGACAAGCACGACGAACCACCCACGCCTGCACCTGAGCCTGCTCCGGAGGAGCGAGTCATGTACGTCTTCGTCGACGAGGACGGTGTGGAGCACGAGGTCAGCGAAGCTGAGCTTGCAGACTTCGAAGTCATTGACGAGGAGGGGGACAAGCCGTGAAGCGTCTAGTGATCGCCGCGTGCTGCCTCCTCGTCCTGTCGGCATGCAGCCGCCCCCACGAGCGCTCCGACCTGTCGGTGGGCAAGGACGCCGCACGGACGTCTGAGGTCAACCAGGTGTTTGAGCGTTACCGCTTGGTGCGCAACGCAGCCATCAAGCTGCTCGACCCGAGGCCGCTGTCGACAGTCGAGAGCGACGCTGTGCTCGACATCGATTCGGGCTCGTTCGAGGTGTCTCAGCGCCTTGCGCAGAAGCAGAAGCAGGACACCTCGGCAATCGATGTCATCAGGGTCGTCACCCCGCACTTCTCGAAATACCCGCTGTGGTTCCTCGCCGTCGTCCGTGACCAGGCGAAGGGCGTCAATCGCATCCAGATCTTCGAGCGTGCGCAGGCAGCCGATCCCTGGTTGTTGGTGGCGAGCCCTGAGACCGTTGCGGAGATCGATCTGCCCGAGCTCCGCTCGAGCGGCTCAAAGGTGACCCCCGTGAGCCCGGGCAACGTCAAGGGAATGGCGATGTCTGCCCAGGCCGCAGCGACGGCATACGCGACGACACTCGGCGACGCGAATGCACCCGAAGCGGACACGGTCGTGAATGACTCGTTCATCCGGCAGATGCGTGCCGCGGCCGCAGCCAGTCAGGGCCTCTCGGGCGTCAAGTTTGCGCAGAGGTGGACCGCTGAGGATGTCCGCTTCGTGCTTCGTACGACCGACGGCGGCGCACTCGCATTCGTCACGCTGCTTCGCTACGACACCTACAAGGTGAAGTCAGGTCTGACCGTGAGCTGGCCCGAAGGAACGCCGCAGCAAGCCTTCCTGTCGACGGGAATCTCCGGCTCCGGAACCCTGCAGTACAAGCACCAGGTGCTGCTCCACCTGCCCGGCGGCAACGGCAAGCCCAGGGCGATCGGTCAGTACGGCGGCGTCGTGGGCGCCGTCAACGAATAGCTCGTCCGATCGCGTAGCCGATGGCCGCGGCAGAGATGCTGAACACCAGCATCGTGACGGCGTTGGCGAATGCTGCGCCGTAGCGCCGCTCAACCGCGAGCTGTGCCGTTTCGACGCTCGCCGTGCTGAACGTCGTGTAGCCGCCGAGGAATCCGACTCCTGCGATGGTGTGCCACGAATCGGAAGCTCCGGCTCCGACGATCAGACCGAGCAGCAGTGACCCCGAGACGTTGATCAGGTGGGTCGATGAGGGGAGAGATGCAGGTACGCGAGGTCTGACCCATGAGTCGACCAGGAATCGTGCGCCGGCTCCGAGTCCTCCTGCAAGGGCAACCCACAGGGCTGTCATGCGTGGGTCCTTGATCCGAGCGCGATGCCTGCCAGGGCCGCCGCGAGACCGGCGACGACGCTGCCGACGGCATACGCAACGCCCAAGATGACGTGATCGCCGCGCAGCAAGGTGTCCGTCTCGACCGCCAGCGCGCTGTACGTCGTGAATCCTCCGAGGAATCCGGTGCCGAGCAACAGGCGCAGCTCTGTGTGGCGAGTCAGCAACGCAGCGAGGAGGACGCCGAGGGCGAATGACCCGACGACATTGACGATGAACGTTGCCCACGGGAACAACCCGCCCTCGGGCAGCACCTCGTTGACTCCGAACCGGCTCAGCGTCCCGGCCGTGCCACCGACGACGACCAACGCGAGGGACCTCATACGACGCCTCGCAGCAAACTGGCGGCGATCGCGAACATCACGAGTGCAATCAGAGCATCGAGCGCCCGCCACGCACCAGGCTTGGCGAACACCGGCCGTAGGGTGCGCGCCCCGTACCCGAGCAACGTGAACCAAACGATGCTGCCGATCGCGGCGCCGAGGCCGAACCACCAGCGATCGTCACCGTGCGAACCGGCGACCGAGCCGAGCAGGATGACGGTGTCGAGGTAGACGTGCGGGTTGAGCCAGGTGAGGGCGAGACTGGTGGTCACTGCCGCGCGAAGGCTGGTCGGCTTGCCGGCAGCATCGGCGTTGATCGCCGATGGCCGTGAGGCTCGACGAGCGGCTAGCAGGCCGTACGCGATCAGGAACGCGGCACCACCGATCGTCATGGTGTCTAGCAGCCACGGGGCCGCCTGGATCAGGCTGCCGAGACCGCCGACGCCGACAGCGATCAGCAGGACGTCCGAGAGTGCGCACACCGTCACGACAGCGAACACGTGCTCGCGCCGTAGGCCCTGACGCAGCACGAACGCGTTCTGGGCGCCGATCGCAATGATCAACGAGAGGCCGAAGCCGACGCCAGCGACCAGCGACACCAGCACGACTCAGTCCTTTCAAAGGGGCGCCCCCGGCAGGAATCGAACCTGCGACCTAATCATTAGAAGTGACTTGCTCTATCCAACTGAGCTACGGGGGCTTGAGGCGTATGCCCGGGACAAGCCTATCCGCGAGCGATCGTTCGATGACGGACCCTGGGTATGCCCTACGATTCGCAGGTGACAATCGCGACCGAGCCCGCTATCGCGGGTGCAGTAGGTCGCGAGCCGTTCAAGCAGCGTGGACGTACTTTCCTGCTTGTCGTGTTCAGCCTCCTTGGCGCAGCAGGTGCCGTTGGCGGTGTCGTCCTGGCGGTTGTCGGCGCGGGTGATGTGGCAGGGGCGGGGATGTCGTTCCTGTTTGCTCTCATTCCGTTGCCGTTGCTGTGGGTGTCGTACTGGTGGCTCGATCGCTATGAGCCCGAGCCGCGTCGCTACAAGCTCGCAGCGTTCGTGTGGGGCGGCGTGGTGGCGGTGGCGATCGCCCTCGCCCTGCAGATCTGGATCCAGAGTGCGTTCGACGTCAGCGACGACACGATGGCCTCGGTTGTCGCGCCGCTGACCGAGGAGCCGGCCAAGTGCCTGTTCCTGCTTCTCACCTTCATGCGAGCGCGACGAGTCATCGATGGATTCCTCGACGGGCTGATCTTCGCCGGGCTGGTCGGCATCGGCTTCGCCTTCGTCGAGAACATCGGCTACTACGCCGCGAGCTATCTCGGCTCAGAGGACATCAAGATCGACGGACCGGCCGGTGTGACGACGACGTTCATCGTGCGCGGTGTGTTCAGCCCGTTCGCCCATCCGCTCTTCACGTCGGCGTTCGGCATCGCCATCGGTCTTGCCGTCACCCGGAAGTCAAAGTTCGCCAAGGTCGCGATAGTCCTGCTCGGTCTAGCGGTGAGCATCGGCCTGCACGCCATGTGGAACGCATCGTTGAGCTTCGGCGGTGGCGCCGGCTTCCTGATTGTTTACCTGGCGCTCGCCGTCGTGCTGCTGGTCGTCGCAGCCATCGCGATCGTCGCGAGGTCCAAGCAGATCCGCGTTCTGGAGCGCTCGTTGTCGTACGTCGCGCAGCGCGGTTGGATCCACCCGGCCGAGATCCCCTACCTGTCGCGGTTCACGTATCGCAAGGCTGCGCGTCGATTTGCCCAGGATCACCATGGCAAGGAAGCGCGCAAGGTCGTGAAGCGCTATCAGCAGCTCGCGACCGAGATGGCGTTCCTGCATGACGCCATGATGAGCGGTCGTTCGAAGCCGAATGGCGTCGAGCGGACCTATGCGCTGCTGGACCAGATGTACGCATTGCGTCCTGACCTGCGATTTCCTCCAGCGCTTCAAAGCACCATTCGTCACTTCTGACCCGGGGGACGCGCGCAGCCGCGGCGGCGGTGTACCCCCGCGTCCACTAATCTGTCTTCATAACCCCGTAGGTGACCGCGCCAGTCGATGAGAGGAGCTCCCGTGCCCGGCGAACATGCTTCGGCCGAGCTTCTCGGTGCCCTGAGCGGGCTGCTCGGCAACGTCAATGGAGCACCCCTCGCGCTCGACGTCCCTGGGGTCGTCGACGCCCGACGCGTTCGCGCAGACATCTCCACTCAGCTCTCTGACTACGTCATCCCACGCCTGGTCCAGCTCGATGGGCCCTTGCTGACGGTGGTCGGCGGCTCGACTGGTGCAGGCAAGTCGACGCTGGTCAACTCGCTGTTGGGGGAGCGGATCACCGAGTCGGGCGTTCTGCGACCGACGACACGCTCGCCGGTGCTGATCCACCATCCGGACGATGCAGAGTGGTTCACCCCGGATCGCATCCTGCCTGAGCTGCCGCGCACGACTGTGCCGAGCAACGACACGTACGCGCTGCGGCTCGCGACCTCGACCAAGATCCCGCGCGGCCTGGCGATCCTCGATGCACCGGATGTCGACTCGATCGACAAGGGCAACCGGGAGCTCGCCGCCCAGCTCCTAGCGGCTGCCGACCTGTGGCTGTTCGTGACGTCCGCAGCGCGCTACGCAGACCAGGTGCCGTGGGACTACCTCCGGCTCGCGGCAGAGCGCAGCACCTCGGTTGCCGTCGTGCTCGACCGTACGAGCAGCGATGCCGTCACCGAGGTCCGCGGACACCTCGCGCGCATGATGACATCGCGAGGCCTGTCCGACTCGCCACTGTTCACGGTGCCGGAGTCCAATGTCGACGCCGAAGGACTGCTCCCCGCCGACTCAGTGGCGCCGATTGTCGGCTGGCTGCACGATCTTGCCGGCAACCCCGATGCTCGCGACAAGGTCATCTCGCACACCCTCGACGGCTCGATCCGTCACATCGTGCTGCGTTCGCACGATGTCGCGGACGCCATGGACGCCCAGATCGAGATCTCCGAGCTCCTCTGCACCGGCGTTGACTCGATCTATCGCGAGGCGCTCGAGCTCTTCACGACACAGAGCACCGATGGCACCCTGCTCCGCGGCGAAGTGCAGGTGCGCTGGCAAGAGTTCGTCGGTACCGGCGATCTGCTCCGGTCGGTCGAGGAGAAAGTCGGTCGCATCCGAGACCGCTTCGTCGACGGCGTGACGGGCAAGCGCACCCGATCGAGTGACATCGTCGCCGCGATCGAGACAGGCGTGTTCAACCTGATCGTCGAGCAGGCTGAGAAGGCTGCCGCAACCTCTGCGCGTGCGTGGGCCGAGGTGCCAGCCGGCAGGACCCTGCTCGCCGGATCGCGTGACCTTGATCGGGCTTCCCGCGACTTCCGCGTCAAGGCAGAACGCGCCGTACGCGACTGGCGTCAGGCCGTGCTTGAGCTCGTACGCACTGATGGCGGCGACAAGCGCATGACCGCGAAGTTTCTGGCCTTCGGCGTCAACGGCATCGGTGTCGCGCTCATGGTCGTGATGTTCGCCGACGCCGTCAAAGACAAAGATGGCACCGTTGCCCTGGGCCACAAGCTGCTTTCGGCGATCTTCGGCGATGACGCAGTCAAGGCGCTGGTCACCAAGGCGCACACTGACCTCGACATGCGCGTTGCGGCCCTCTTCGAGGGCGAGATGCAGCGATTCGTCGAGCTGGTCGGCCGTCCCGACGATCTCAAGGCGCGGCAGGCGGACCTCCGCGAATCGGCCCGGCTCTCTGAAGGTGCCCGTCACGCTGACTTCATTCGCGGGGAGCACACCGCATGAGCATCAGCCTCGATGGCGCAGCGTTCCCCACGTTCGCCGGCGAACCCAATGACGTCGCCAAGCGCCTTGATGGTCTGACCCAGGCTGTCACGGCGAGCCGAGGTCGTATCGACGAAGAGATTCTTGCGCCCGCCGAGATGCTCGCCGGACGCGCGAGTGAGCGTCTGCGACTGTCGGGCGACCACACGATCGTTGCCCTCGCCGGAGCCACGGGCTCGGGCAAGTCGTCGCTGTTCAATGCACTGACCGACCTCGAGCTGGCTGGTGTCGGCGTACGGCGACCAACCACCTCGTGGGCCCTCGCCTGCGCGTGGGGACCCGACGGCGCACAGGGTCTGCTGGAGTGGATGGGCATCCCGCCACGCCACCAGGTGTCCCGGCTCAGCATGCTCGACACCTCCTCGGAGGACACCAAGCTCGACGGCTTGATCCTGCTCGACCTGCCCGATCACGACTCGACCGAGGTTTCGCACCATCTCGAGATGGATCGGCTAGTCAAGTACGCCGACCTGCTCGTATGGGTGCTGGACCCGCAGAAGTATGCTGACGCAGCTCTCCACGACCGCTACATCCGTCCCATGGCTTCCTACAGTGATGTGACGCTTGTCGTGCTGAACCAGATCGATCGCATCGCGTACGAGCAGCGTGCGCGCACGCTCGAAGACGTCAAGCGCATCCTGGCAGCTGAGGGCTTGCCGAACGTCGAGGTCATCGGCGTCTCAGCGACCCGTGGCGATGGCATCGACGACATGAAGCGCGAGCTGGCCACTCGTATTCGTGCCAAGGCATCTGCCAAGGGTCGTCTCGGCTCAGACATCACGGCGGCTGCGAACGTCATGGCTCAGGTCGGTGGCACGGCCGAGGTACCAGGCATCAGCTCCGTCGACCGGCAGACGCTCGACGACGCGCTCGTCGCCTGCGCAGGAGTACCCCAGGTTGTTGAGGCGATTGCCGCTTCGACCCGCCGCCAAGCGATCCTGCGTACCGGTTGGCCGGTCGCCCGTTGGCTCGGCAAGCTCCGTCGCGATCCCCTCAAGGACCTCGAGCTGAGCTCAGACCTGTCGATGACGGCTCTGGCCAAGGCCTCGCTCCCCGAGGCCAGCCCGGTCCAGCGCGCCAACGCCGAGCTCGCCATCCGGGATCTGGCCGAGAAGGCGTCCGTCGGTCTTGAGCACCCGTGGCGGGATGCCGTTCGCAACGCGGCGAGTCCGCGTGGCCATTCGATCGTCGAGGACCTGGATGCGGCGATCGAGG
This sequence comes from Propionibacteriales bacterium, assembly GCA_038256885.1. Lineage (GTDB taxonomy): Bacteria > Actinomycetota > Actinomycetes > Propionibacteriales > Nocardioidaceae > Aeromicrobium. Next base: position 37,102 of record JBBSJW010000018.1, on the reverse strand, counting down.
CAACTCAGGTGCGGGCACGTACGGCACTGTGGTGGCGAGGTGTGCAGCTCATCCAGTGGCTTGCCTTCCTTGCACTTGTCGGCGGACTCGGGTGGCTCGCCACAGAGGCGATCGTCGACAACTTCTTCCCCGACACGGAACTGCCCGACATCAAGGACATTGCTGGATATCCCGCTGGAGCAGTGGTCGCGGTAGGCGCAGCCCTGTTCGGCATCGTCCTCGGCCTGGTGTCGCGCATCCTGGCGAGGTTGAGCGGACGTCGTCGCGCCAAGCGCGCCAACCGTGATCTCCGGGCCGCGATCGACCAGGTCGCCGCGTCGCAGATCATTGGACCGGTGCAGGCCGAGCTCGACGCGTACGCCGCCTACCGTGCTGGCATCACCACAGCCCTTGGCTGACCCGTCACCAGCGGCTTGACCGCTGGGCTCGGGCCGTGAGCCGCTCGTTAGACTTGGGTCCTATGGCTGACTACGTCTTCACACTCCGCAATGTTCGCAAGAAGCTCGGCGAAAAGGTGGTGCTTGACGACGTCACGCTGTCCTTCCTGCACGGAGCCAAGATCGGCGTCGTGGGCCCCAACGGCACCGGCAAGTCGACGCTCTTCAAGATCATGGCCGGGCTCGAGCAGCCGAACAACGGCGATGCGATCAAGGACCCCGACGCGTCCGTCGGCATCCTGCTCCAGGAGCCGCCGCTGACCGAGGGCAAGACCGTCCTGGAGAACGTCGAAGAAGCTGTCGGCGAGATCAAGGGCAAGATCGATCGGTTCAACAAGATCAGCGAAGAGCTCGCTGATCCGGACGCCGACTACGACAAGCTCCTACCCGAGATGGGCGAGCTGCAGACCGATCTCGACCACGCCAACGCGTGGGACCTCGACTCCCGTCTCGCCCAGGCCATGGACGCTTTGCGGTGCCCGCCTGCCGACGAGCTGGTCGACCACCTCTCGGGTGGTGAGCGTCGCCGCGTCGCACTCTGCAAGCTGTTGCTTGAGCAGCCCGACCTGCTGCTGCTCGATGAGCCCACCAACCACCTGGATGCCGAGAGCGTGTTGTGGCTCGAGCAGCACCTTGCGTCCTACCCAGGTGCCGTCCTGGCGATCACCCACGACCGCTACTTCCTTGACAACGTCGCCGAGTGGATCCTCGAGCTGGACCGCGGCAAGACCCACCCGTACGAGGGCAACTACTCGACCTACCTCGAGACCAAGCAGGCCCGCCTCGTCGTTGAAGGCAAGAAGGACGCCAAGCGCGCCAAGATCCTTGCCAAGGAGCTTGAGTGGGTTCGCTCCAACGCCAAGGCTCGCCAGGTCAAGAACCAGGCTCGACTCGGCCGGTACGAAGAGCTCGCTGCCGAGGCCGAGCGCAGCCGCAAGCTCGACTTCGAGGAGATCAACATCCCGGCCGGTCCGCGTCTCGGAGATGTCGTCCTCAACGCGAAGGACCTGCACAAGAGCTTCGGCGACCGTGAGCTGTTCAACGGCTTGACCTTCGACCTCCCGCGCGCCGGCATCGTCGGTGTCGTCGGCCCCAATGGTGTCGGCAAGTCGACGCTCTTCCGGATGATCGTGGGCGAAGAGAAGCCTGACAGCGGCAGCCTCGATGTGGGCCAGACGGTCAAGATCTCGTACGTCGACCAGGGTCGCGGCGGAATCGATGACAAGCTCAACGTCTGGCAGCTCGTGTCTGGTGAGCTCGACTTCATCAAGGTTGCCAACTTCGAGGTCCCGAGCCGCGCCTACGTTGCATCGTTCGGCTTCAAGGGCCCGGACCAGCAGAAGCTGGTCAAGGTCCTCTCGGGTGGTGAGCGCAACCGCCTCAACCTGGCGCTGACGCTCAAGATGGGCGGCAACCTGTTGCTGCTCGATGAGCCGACCAACGACCTTGACGTGGAGACACTGCAGTCGCTCGAGGACGCGCTGCTCGACTTCCCGGGCTGTGCCGTGGTGGTCTCGCACGACCGGTGGTTCCTCGACCGCGTGGCGACGCACATCCTCGCGTGGGAAGGCGATGCCGACAATCCGGCCAACTGGTTCTGGTTCGAGGGCAACTTCGCCGACTACGAGATCAACAAGGTCGAGCGTCTGGGCGAGGAAGCGGCACGCCCGCACAGCGTGACGTACCGCAAACTCACCCGCGACTGACTAGCTGCTGCTGTCCTTCGACGAGTCCTTCGGCGGAGGACCGTCGAACGGGCGGCCTGCGTCGCCTGAGGGGCGTTCTGGTCGAACGTTGTTGATGCGGTCGGTGATGTGCTCGGTCAGGTTCTTCTTGCGCTCAGCAGCCTGAGCCTCGGTCAGCCTGCCAGCCTTGACGTCGGCGTCGATGCGTTTCTCGGCTTCGGTGACGAGTGCCTTGACCAGCGTGTCGGTGCTGACGCCTTCGTCCTTGGCGACATCGGCCAGGCTCGTCTTGCCGTCCTTGAGCTTGGTACGCAGTTCCGCCTCGGTGAGTCCGAGCGTCTTGGCTGCCACAGCGAGGTGCTGACCGCCGGGTCCGCCGCGCCCGGGTCCGCCCTTGGGCAGCTTCTCGTTCAGGGTCGTGGCGACCTTGTCCGCCTGCTCCTGGGTCAGGGTGCCGTCCTTGACGAGTCCGCTGAGGGAGCTCTTGATGGTGGCGAGCCGGCTCTTGACGGGGTTGTCCGAGTCGGCGGCCGAGGCGGGCGTGAGCGCTACAGCGCCACCGCCTACAGCGAGGGTGCTGGCGAGAATGATGCTCGCAGTGCGTTTGTGCATGACGTGCTCCTTGAATCGTTGGTGCAATTCATGGTGCGCATGTCAGATGGCAGGACTGTGTGGCCAGCCTGTGCATTGCCTGTCAGTCAGAACTGCTGGTCAGCACTGACCGCCGAGCTGGGTGATCACGCGCTGCATGATCTGACCGAGCACAGCGAACTCTTCGGGGGAGGCGTTGTCGACGAGATAGGAGTGCACACCACGTACGTGGGTGTGTGCGGCCTCCTGCAGCAGGGCGAAGCCCTTGTCCGTCATCACGGCGGACACCCCGCGTCCGTCCTCGGAGCACTGGCCTCGGAAGACGAGTCCTTCTCGTTCTAGGCGGGCGATCGTGTGGGTCACGCGGCTGCGTGAGTGGGATACGGCGGCCGCGAGCTCAGCCATGCGAATCGAACGGTCAGGCGCCTCGGACAGTCGCACGAGGATCTCGTACTCGGGCATCGACAGGCCGTGGGCGGTGCGGAGATCGCGGTCGAGGCGATCATTCAGGACGATCGTTCCACCGAGAAACGATCGCCAGATCTGCTGCTCCGCGGCGGTGAGCCACGGCGTTTCGGTTGCGGTCTCCATGTGATCCATCATACAAGCCTGCCAACTTGATTGAAGTTTGAACTACCTGTAGCGTCAGTGTGGTTGAACAATCAACCACCTTACCCGGAGGCATCAACATGAGCACCACCACAGACATCAACGTCAGCACAGGTACGTGGACGATCGACCCGACTCACACCGAGATCGGCTTTACCGTTCGCCACATCATCAGCAAGGTTCGCGGCAAGTTCGAGACCTTCGAGGGCACGCTCGTCACGGCCGAGGACCTCACTGGCTCGTCGGTCAACGTCTCCTTCGACCTCTCGTCGATCAACACCGGTACAGCCCAGCGCGACGAGCACCTTCGTTCGAGCGACTTCTTCGACGCCCACAACCAGGATCAGGCGACCTTCGTCTCGACCGGTGTCGTCGCCAAGGATGGCAATGAGTTCGTCGTCACCGGCGACCTGACCATCAAGGGCGTCTCGAAGACCGTGGAGCTCGACGTCGACTTCCTCGGCGAGGGCTCGGACCCGTGGGGCGGAACGCGCGTGGGCGTCGAGGCGACCACCGAGATCAGCCGCAAGGAGTTCGGTATCGACTTCAACATCCCGCTCGATGGCGACAAGGTCGTCATCGGTGACAAGATCTCGATCCACATCGTGGCCGAGGCCGTCCTGCAGGCTGACGCAGCCTAACGAAGCCTGGTCATCCTGACTGCCAGATCGGCGTGCAGGCTGGCCAGCTCGTGGCCGGAGCGGGAACCTCCGGGCTCGAACCAGCGCACGAGATCGACGCCCAACGAGAGCAGCGAGAAAGCTGTTCCGGGCACGTCAACAACATCCAGGACGCCCTGGTCGACACCGTCGGCCAGGGCTTCTTGCATGGTCTTCTCGATATCGCGCCGATAGGTCGCTACTTCTGCGCGGTGTTCGTCGGTGAGCGCGTGGTACTCGTACTGCACGATGCGCCCCACCCGGCTGTTGTCGGCATGCCAGAGGCTGAAGTCGTAGACCATGGCGCGCAGCCGGCCGACGGGATCGGTGCTCGAGGCGGCAGCAGAAGTGATCACCTCCAGCGCTCGACGGTGGCCGTCGAGGCTGACGGAGAACAGCAGGCTCTCCTTGGAGTCGTGATGCACGTAGACCGCAGCCGGGCTCATACCAGCGCGAGAGGCGATGTCTCGCGTCGTCGTACCGGCGAAACCCTTCTCGGCGAAGGCCTCAACGGCAGCATTGAGGAGCCGTTCACGCGCTGTGATGGTCGTCATGCTGGCCTCCTGATTGGTTGACAGCATGCCGCAGTGCTTGCATGCTAAGCAAGCGCTTAGTGCGCGTTTTCCGGACGACAAAAGGCAGAGTTTTGCAGCGAACGATCTACAACGAGGACCACGAGGCGTTCCGCGCCTCCTGTGCCGCATTCCTCGCCAAGCATGTCGAGCCCAACCTCGAGAAGTACCTCGAGGACAAGGCCCTTCCGCGCGACTTCTGGCTCGCCGCTGGAGCTGAGGGCTTCCTGGGTCTCGAGATCCCGGAGGCGTTCGGTGGCGCCGAGGCGGACGACTTCCGCTTCAATGCCGTGTGGGACGAGGAGCTGAGCAAGCTCAATGCCGCACTCGCATCGTGCGTCGCGATCCACGGCGACATTTCCGTGCCCTACCTCGTCGACCTGTGCACTGACGAGCAGAAGGCGCGCTGGCTTCCGGGTTGCGTCTCTGGCGAGATCCTCACGGCCATTGCCATGACCGAGCCTGGTGGCGGTTCCGACCTTGCCGCGCTGAAGACAACAGCCGTCCGCGACGGGGACCAATGGGTCATCAACGGCTCCAAGACATTCATCACGAACGGATTCTCCGCAGATCTCGTGATCACTGCCGTACGCACGTCACCCGAGAAGGGAGCGAAGGGCATCAGCCTGTTCGCGATCGAGGCGACTGATCCCGGCTTCAGCCGCGGACGCAAGCTCGACAAGGTGGGTCAGAGCGAAGCTGACACGGCAGAGCTGTTCTTCGAGAACGTACGACTGGGCGACGATCGGCTGATCGGCGAGGTCGACCAGGGCTTCATCTACATGATGCAGCGACTACCGCAGGAGCGAATCAGCTGCTCGGTCTCCAATGTCGCGCACGCCAAGCAGATTCTGGGCGAGACGATCCAGTACGCGCACGATCGCCAGGCGTTCAAGCAGCCGATCGGAAGCCTGCAGCACAACAAGTTCCTGCTCGCCGAGCTGGTGACCAAGATCGAGGTCGCCGAGACGTTCGTCGATGCGGCCGTGCTGGCGCACACCCGCGGCGAGGCGACGGCGACCGATGCAGCCAAGGCCAAGTGGTGGTCGTCGGAGGTTCAGAACGACGTGCTGGACCACTGCGTCCAACTCCATGGCGGATACGGATACATGAACGAGTACCGTGTCGCACGCGCCTGGCGAGATGCCCGGGTCAGCAAGATCTGGGCTGGTTCGAACGAGATCATGAAAGAGCTCATAGGCCGAGACCTCGGATTCTGAGTCCACAACGCTGGGTTTACTACGGAAGGCACCACTGATGACCGAAGCAGTAATCGTCTCAACCGCTCGCTCGCCGATTGGCCGCGCGTTCAAGGGCTCGCTCAAGGACATGCGCCCCGATGACCTCACGGTCCAGATGGTGCAGGCAGCGCTGGCAAAGGTGCCGGGACTCGATCCCAAGGACATCGTCGACCTCCACCTGGGTGTCGGTCAGCCCGCCGGTGAGAGCGGCTACAACCTCGGCCGCATCGTCGCCGTGCAGTCGGGGTTCGACCACGTGCCCGGCGTGACGGTCAACCGCTACTGCTCCTCGAGCCTGCAGACCACCCGCATGGCGTTCCACGCCATCAAGGCCGGCGAGGGTGACGTGTTCATCTCGGCCGGTGTCGAGACCGTGAGCCGTTTCGGCAAGGGCAGCTCGGACGGCATGCCCGACACCAAGAACCCGATCTACGACGACGCGATCGCCCGCACCGCCAAGCGCGAACAGGGTGGCGCTGCCTCGTGGACCGATCCCCGTGAAGACGGCGACGTCCCCGACGTCTACATCTCGATGGGCCAGACCGCCGAGAACGTCCAGCAAAAGATCGGCATGAGCCGTGAAGAGCAGGACGAGTTCGGCGTACGCAGCCAGAACCTCGCTGAGAAGGCCATCAACGACGGTTTCTGGGCCAAGGACATCACGCCCGTCACCCTTCCTGACGGTACAACCGTGAGCCTCGACGACGGACCGCGTGCCGGCGTCACGCTCGAGGCCGTGTCGCAGCTCAAGCCGGTGTTCCGTCCCGACGGCACCATCACTGCTGGCAACTGCTGCCCGCTCAACGACGGCGCCGCTGCCGTGGTGATCATGAGCGACACCAAGGCCAAGGAGCTGGGCCTGACCCCGCTCGCGCGCATCGTGTCGACCGCGGTCACGGGAATCTCGCCCGAGATCATGGGTCTCGGCCCGGTCGAGGCGATCCCCGCTGCTCTGCGCAACGCCGGCATGAGCCTTGACGACATCGACCTCTACGAGATCAACGAGGCGTTCGCCGTCCAGTCGTGGGGCTCGGCCAAGGAGCTCGGCATCCCGATGGACAAGCTCAACGTCAACGGCGGTGCGATCGCGATCGGTCACCCGTTCGGCATGACCGGCGCGCGCATCACCAGCACGCTGATCAACTCGCTTCAGCACCATGACAAGCAGTTCGGTGTCGAGTCGATGTGTGTCGGCGGTGGCCAGGGCATGGCAATGGTCATCGAGCGCCTCTCCTGATGTCAGGACCCTTCGACATGTCCGCAGTTCCAGCGTGAGCGCTGGCGCTCAGGGCAAGCGCTTCGACGGCAAGGTCGCGATTGTCACCGGCGCAAGCCGGGGCATCGGCCTTGCCATCGCCCAACGGCTCGTCGCCGACGGCGCGAAGGTCTGCATCACAGCTCGCAAGGCTGACGCGCTGGCCGAGGCGGTCGAAGCTCTCGGAGGTCACGAGAACGCGATCTTCTCGGCCGGTGCGGCCGACGACGAGGCGCACCAGGCCGAAGCCGTGGCAGCAACCCTGGTTGCATTCGGTCGGATCGACTTCCTCGTCAACAACACCGGGATCAACCCGACGTACGGGCGCATGATCGATGTCGACCTCGGCGCTGCCGAGAAGACTTTCCGGGTCAACGTGATCTCGTCGATCGCGTGGGCGCAGAAGGTCTATCACGCCTGGATGGGCGAGCACGGGGGGGCCATCGTCAACGTCGCATCCGTCGCTGGTCTCAAGCCCGCGCCCGGGATCGGCGTCTACGGCGCCTCGAAGTCCGGCGTCATCCACGTGACTGAGGAGCTCGCGGTCGAGCTCGGCCCGGACATCCGGGTCAATGCCGTCGCACCTGCTGTCGTCAAGACGAAGTTCGCCGCCGCCCTCTACGAGGGCAAGGAGGACGAGGTCTCGGCCGCGTACCCGCTCAAGCGACTCGGTGTGCCAAGAGACGTCGGATCGGTGGTCGCATTCCTGCTGTCCGAGGACGCAGCCTGGGTGACGGGTCAGACCCTCACGATCGATGGCGGACTGCTGCTCACGGGTGGCGTCTGACCCGGTTGCGTGCCTAGTTCTCAGCACTTACTCAGAACGTAACCGCCCAGCCCTTCCCAACATGTGAGACAACCGTTAATCTCCCCCGTAGTTCTTTGTGACTACTATTTGGGAGTACTTGATGACCAGATCTGCCAAACGCGGTGCAGTGGCACTGCTTGCAGGTGTCGGATTGATCCTGTCCACCACGGCTTTTGCCTCGGCACACCCCGACCACGGAGGTGACGGTGGGGCGACCGCAGCTGACGGTGCCCGCGACGCCCACCAACATGGAGAATCCGATGGCCACCTTCCTCAAACCGAGGAGAACGTCGACCTCGTCTCCAAGCTGAAGATGAAAAACGCGGAGCCGGAGAAGATCGCCGATGTCGGTGTCTTCAAGGACTACGCGTACCTCGCGGCGTGGGGGGTTGTGACGTGTAAGAGGAACGGCGTTCACGTAGTCGACATCAAGGATCCCGCCAATCCCAAAGAGGTTGCCTTCATCAAGTCCAAGGAGGGCAGCTACCCGGGCGAAGGCGTCCAGGCGCTGAACATCACCACACCCAAGTTCAGCGGCGACATCCTGGTCACCAACAACGAGAAGTGCAACGAAAAGACCGGCTTCGGCGGTCTGAACATCTATGACGTCTCCAACCCGGAAGTTCCGGAGAAGCTTGCCGTTGGAATCGGCGACTTCACCGTCAACGGTCAGGGCAAGAAGAACGCCAACGAAATCCACAGCGTCTTTGCTTGGGATGCCGGCAACAAGGCTTATGCGGCCATCGTGGACAACGAGGAGGGCATGGATGTCGACATCATGGACATCACCAACCCGGCGAAGCCCTTCCTGACAGCGGAGTACGACCTCGACGAGACGTTCCCGCAGATCCTGCAGGCAGCCCCGGCGAATCTCACCGAGGTGTTCCTGCACGACATGATCGTGAAGGAGATCGATGGCAGGCAGATCATGTCGCTGTCGTACTGGGATGCGGGTTACGTGAAGCTGGACATGACCAATGTCCAGGCCCCGGAGTACATCGGTGACACGGACTTCACCAACCCTGACCCTGAGCTTCTGGAGTCGTCGGCTGGGGCCTTGGTCGAGCCACCGGAGGGCAACGGGCACCAATCCGAGTTCACGTCCGACAACGACTACCTGATCGGGGCCGACGAGGACTTCTCACCCAACGGCACCGAGGGCAAGACGGACGACAATGCTTCGCTGTTCTTCGTCTCGCAGGGCGGTGGCACTCCGCAGCTGGATGGCGGTGACACTTTGATTGGCGATGCAGTCTACGTGGGCCGATCGTGTGTAGGCGATCCGATTCCCGCGGCTCCGACCACGACGAGCGGCATTCAGATCGCTGTGGTCACCCGTGGCCTCTGTGCCTTCACCGAGAAGGTGGCCAATGTGGAAGCTGTCAATGCGGCTAATGGAAACGACTACGAGGCCATTGTCGTTGTCAACCGTGAAGGCTCTGACGGCGGCTGCGGTGCATTCGGAATGAGTGTCGATGGAGACATCCGGACATTCTCGGTCGATCGGAAGATCGGATACGGATTCTTCGACATTGGGAGTTACAACGAGGCAGCTTGCTTGGCCGGTACGGCAAGTGAGATCCCGGGAGTCACTCGCGGCGATGTGGGCGACCGCATCACCTTGAGGGCGTACTTCGACGGCTGGGGCTACGTGCACCTGTTCCGTAACTCGGGCGGCAAGATGGCCGAGTTGGACACGTACGCGATCCCGGAGGCCCACGATCCCGCGTACGCGGAGGGCTTCGGCGACCTGTCGGTGCACGAGGTGGCCACATCGCACCAGCAAGATGACCTGGCGTACTACTCCTACTACTCCGGTGGGTTCCGGGTCACCAGGATCGTCGACGACAAGCTGGTCGAGACCGGCAGGTTCATCGACGAGGGTGGCAGCAACCTGTGGGGTGTCGAGGTGTTCGAGAGCGGTGGCGTGGAGTACGTCGCGGCGAGCGACCGTGATTACGGGCTCTACATCTTCGAGTACACCGGGCCCTGAGCAGGGTGAGAACGACGGAGGGGCCGCGCCAATGGCGCGGCCCCTTTCGCGTCTGCGGGCGTTCGAACTATCTCATCAGCTGGTGACGGCACGCCAGCATGCTTCGATCAGCGGCTCGACGACGGACTCATCGACGCTACGCTGGATCGCAGTCAGGCGGATGATCGGGCCTACGGCCAGATCGAACAGAACCTCGGCTGGCAGGGTGACCATCTGCTGAAGCAGGTTGGCAACCACCGGCGATGACATGAGCGGGTCGTCGAGTGCGGAGATCGCCCGCTCGTGGGCGACCTGCGCGTACGGGGAGCTGTCCGCCTGCACCAGGAACCGTGCACGATCCGGATCGGCCTCGAGGTGGTGCTGGACGCCCGTCCACAGTTGGGCGAACTGTTCCCGAGACGTCGCGTTGACGTCCACGTCCGCCAAGGCCGCCTCACCCAAGGAGTGCTTGACCTCCAGGTACGTGGCGAGGACCAGCTCGTCTTTTGACGCGTAGTGGACGTAAGCCGTTCCGGTGGCCACACCGGCTTCCTTGGCGATGGCGGCCATGGACGTGCCGTGGAACCCGTCGCGGGCGACGAGCCGGATCAAGGCGTGACGAACCGCCTCAGCTCGATTGACCGCGACGGGCGTCGTCATCTCGAGCGCACGGCCTCTGCCACGTCGAGGTTGACGCCGGTCTCGCGCTCGGAAACGTCCCACAGCTCCCGAATGCGCTTGTCGAGGCCGATGCGGCGAAGTACAGGTCGGTTGACCGCGGCGCCGTTGGATGCGAACAGCGGACCATACATCTGACCGCCCTTGGCCTTGGGGTCGGTCGCGGCACGCAGCTGTGGACGGGCACCCACGTGGGGCTTCATGCCGGTGCGAGCGGCCAGGAACTCCGACGCGGTCCCCAGCCATCCGGCACCACCCTCTGCCGATGTGGTGGTCTGAAGGTCCGTCCGGGACAGACCTGGATGTGCGAGCAGGCTCTGGGCGGAGACACCGGCCTCGACGAACTTCTTCTGCAGACCGAGTCCGAAGTGGTAGTTGGCCAGCTTGGCCTGGCCGTAGGAGCGCCACGCGCCGTAGTTGCCCTTCATGTGCGGGTTCTGCGGGTCGAGGGGGCGCCCCTGAAAGCGCGCGATGCTGGTCACGGTGACGACGCGAGCTGCCTCGGTCGAGACGATGGCTGGCAAGAGGTGGGCGGTGAACGCGAAGTGGCCCAGGTGGTCGACGCCCATCTGCATCTCGAATCCGTCGACCGTGGTGCGCTCAGGCATCGCCATCACTCCGGCATTGTTGATCAGCAGATCAACCGATTCGTGATTGGACAGGATCTGCGCGGCGGCCGCGGCGGTGGAGGCAAGGTCGCCGAGGTCGAGTGGCACCAGCTCCAGTGATGCGCCGGGGTGGGCCGCGCGGATGCGGTCGACGGCGTCCTTGGCCTTCTCCTGGTTGCGGACAGCCATGACGACATGTGCGCCGGCGCCGGCCAGGGCTTCTGCGGTCTCAAGGCCGAGACCACCGTTGGCGCCTGTGACGACCGCTGTGCGGCCGGACTGATCAGGGATGTCGTTCTGGGTCCAACTCATCGGAACTCCTATGACTGAATGTTCATTCATTCTGGACTCCCATCGAGGATCGGTCAACCGGGGGCGTGATCCACATCTCTTGAAAAACATGAGGATAACCTCGCATTAAAGTTGAGGTTTTCCTCATGTTTTGCGAGACTGGGGTTACCGCCCGTCGATCCTGAGACGGCAGTACCCGAGGGAACTCACGTGACGACCATCGACACACCGCTTGCCCCGATCCGCACTACTGAGCGCCGCGGCGCTCTCGTCGACCGCATCGTCGACGGCGCCCCTTACGCAGTGGGCTTCGGCGGACAGGGTGCATCGTGGCTGGAGCCGTTGGCCGATCTCGTACGTGACTTCGCTCTTGAGGCTGACCTCGAGTCCCTGGTGAGCCAGGCCGAGGCAAAGCTCGTTCCGGTCGCGGGTGAGCTCGCTCGCGCCGGGATCACCTTCACGCCGCTGGCGTGGGTTGACGTCCTCGTGGTGGGGGAGTCGGCCGAGGATGACGACGCTCCTGAGCTGCCTGACGTGGACATGCTCGGTACGCCCGGTGTCTCGTTGCCCGGAATCCTTCTGACGCAGCTCGCCGGGATCCGCGCGCTGCACCGTCAGGGCATCGATACGCAGGTCGTGAAGCCGTCTGCTGTGATCGGACACTCGCAGGGCAACATCGCAGCGCAGTCACTCGCCGGCGTCGATGACGTCGAGCTGCTGGCGATCGCTCGCCTCATCGGCGCTGCCGGACAGCTGGTTGGCCGTCGGCGCGGGTTGCTCGGCAACTCCATGCTGAGCATCTCGAACGTACGGCCGGAGCGCATTGACGAGATCCTCGCTGAGCTGCCGGCTTCGCTTCGGGTCGTCTCGCGCATGCGCAACGGTCGCCGCAGTGTCGTGATCAGCGGTCCGGCAAGCAGTCTGCCCGTCGTACAGGCTCACCTCGAAGAGGTTGCCGCTGCCGAAAAGGCTGAGCGCGATCGCAAGACGACGGGTGGCACGCCGTTCGCTCCCGTCATCGAGCCGCTCACGTCACAGCTGGCTTTCCACCACCCTGACCTCGCCGAAGCAGCCGATCTCGTCGCTACGTGGGCAACGACCTGCGGTATTGACGCCGAACGTGCTCGCGATCTCGCGAAGCGCTCGCTCGTCGACCCGGTTGACTGGGTCGCGTCCCTCGAGACGGCCATGAACTCTGGCGCCACCTGGATCCTTGACTTGGGTCCCGGCGACATCGCAGCGCGCCTCTCGGCCCGCGAGCTGCGTACGCGCGGCGTCGGCATCATCGCGACGACGACTCGCCGCGGTCACCGCGAGCTTGTCGCTGCCGGTGCAGCTCCGCGCCTCGCAACGCCGTGGTCGGCCTATGCGCCCAGCGTCGTCACCCTGCCTGACGGCAGCATCCACGCCGAGACACGCTTCACGCGTCTGACCGGCAAGTCGCCGATCCTGCTCGCGGGCATGACGCCGACGACTGTCGACGCCAAGATCGTCGCGGCAGCAGCCAACGCCGGCTTCTGGGCTGAGCTCGCCGGCGGCGGACAGGTCACCGAGCCGATCTTCGCCGACCGTGTCGCTGAGCTGAACGAGCTGCTGACGCCTGGCAGCACCTACCAGTTCAACTCGCTGTTCCTCGATCCGTACCTCTGGAAGCTGCAGCTCGGCCAGAAGCGTCTCGTCCAGCGCGCTCGCGCTGCCGGCGCGCCCATCGACGCAGTCATCGTTACCGCAGGCATCCCTGAGCTTGAAGAAGCCGTCGCACTCGTTTCCGAGCTGCGCGACGCAGACATCACGCATGTCGTCTTCAAGCCCGGCACGGTCAAGCAGATCCGCCAGGTCGTCGCGATCGCCAAGGAAGTCGCTCCGACACCGCTCATCGTCCAGATCGAGGGCGGCAAGGCCGGCGGTCACCACTCGTGGGAAGACCTCGACGACCTGCTCCTCGCCACGTACGGCGAGCTCCGCGCGCTCGACAACGTCGTCGTCTGCGTCGGAGGCGGCATCGGTACGCCCGAGGTTGCCGCGGCCTACCTGTCCGGTGAGTGGGCTCGTCGCCATGACTTCCCGCTGATGCCGCTCGACGGCATCCTCGTCGGCACTGCCGCGATGGCAACGCTCGAGGCCACCACGGCACCGGACGTCAAGCAGCTGCTGGTCGACACCCGCGGCACTGGCGCCTGGATCGGCGCCGGCACGGCCAAGGGCGGAATGGCGTCCAGCCTCAGCCAGCTCGGTGCGGACATCCACGAGATCGACAACACGGCATCGCGTACGGGCCACCTCCTGGACGAGGTCGCCGGTGACGCCGAGGCTGTCGCCGAGCGTCGTGATGAGATCATCGAGGCGCTCAACCGCACCGCGAAGCCCTACTTCGGCGATGTCGCGACCATGACGTACGCCCAGTGGCTCAGACGCTTCCTCGAGCTGAGCGGCACCCCGACGTGGCTCGACATCACGATGCAGGAGCGGTTCACCGCAATGCTGCAGCGTGCCGAGGCTCGCCTTCACGTTGCCGACCGTGGCACGATCCCATCGTTGTTCGCCGACGAGGCGAGCGTTGCCTTCGGCGCGACCGCGCTCGACGTTCTGCTCCGTGCCTACCCGGCCGCGGCTGAGGTGACCCTGCACCCGGGCGACGTGCTGTTCTTCGTCGACCAGTGCAAGACACCCGGCAAGCCGGTCAACTTCGTACCGGTTCTCGACCAGGACGTACGCCGCTGGTGGCGTTCCGACTCGCTGTGGCAGGCACACGATGCCCGCTACGGTGCCGACCAGGTCTGTGTCATCCCCGGACCGGTCTCCGTCGGCGGCATCGATCGCGTCGATGAGCCCGTTGCCGATCTCCTGCGACGCTTCGAGGACGCGACCATCGATGGCCTGCTGGCCTCGGGTCGTGCACCGCAGCGCGTTGCGGGACGTCGTCGCGTCGACGGTGCGGGTGACGTGCTGTCGCTCGTTCTCGCCGCCCCCGACCTGGTGTGGGCCGGACGCACGGTTCGCAACCCAGTCCACCGCCTCGGCGCAGACTGGGTCATCGTCGACCCCGAGCGCGCTGAGCACCCCGAAACTGGCGCGACGATCATCGCGACCAACTCCCGTACGGCTGAGCTCCACGTACCGCTCGCACGCCCGCTGTCCCTGCGCATCGATCTCGGAGACGCCGTGGTGTCGGGCGCTGCGCCGGTCGTGAGCACCGAGATCGCCGCGGAGGCAATGGGTGCGCTGGTTGCCGGTGCCGCCGGTGGAACCGTGCCCAAGATCTCGGATGGTCACGCGACCGTCTCGGTCGATTGGGACCCCGATCTGATTGCCGACCATGCGGGAGTGACGGGCGCAGATGTGCCTGTGCACCCCGTACCTGACGTGCTCGTTGGGCTCGCCTGGCCGTCGGTCTTCGCCGTGCTCGGTGACGTGCAGACTGCCGACGGCATTCCCGTCATCGAGGGAATGCTCGACCTGGTCCACCTCGATCACGCGATCGCTCTTGTGGGCACGCTGCCGACGGCGACTGCGAAGCTCACGATCGGTGCGACAGTCGAGTCGGTTTCCGACACCGACTACGGCCGCGTCGTCACCGTCGACGTGACGATCTCCGCCGCCAACCAGACCGTGGCCACGCTGCGTGAACGCTTCGCGATCCGCGGCCGTACCGGCGCCGGCGAACTCGCCGATCCGGCCCGCGCCGGTGGTGCACTGGGCGACGACGTCCATGACACTCCTCGCAAGTCGCGGGGCAGCGCATCGGTCGTCGCACCGACGGACCTGCGTGCCTTCGCCGCTGTCACGGGTGACCACAACCCGATCCACACCAACGTCGCCGCTGCCCGCCTCGCCGGTCTCGGTGACCCGATCGTCCACGGCATGTGGGTCTCGGCTGCGGCTCAGCAGATCGTGTCGGATCGCCGCATCACCGGTTGGACGACACGCTTCATGGCGCCCGTACGTCCCGGCGCCAAGGTCGACATCCGTGCTGACCGTGTCGGTCTCGACGCCGGCGCTGAGGTCATCGACATCAGCTGCCGTGTCGAGGGTGAGGTCGTCATGGCCGCCACCGCTCGCCTCGAAGCTCCACGCACGGCGTACGCGTTCCCGGGTCAGGGCATTCAGCACGCCGGAATGGGCGGGGCGGCGTACGCGCGCTCCAAGGCCGCCCGCGAGATCTGGGACCGCGCCGATGCACACACTCGCGAAGCTCTCGGCTTCTCGATCCTGAACGTCGTCCGCGACAACCCGACCGTTCTCGTGGCACAGGGCGTCACACACAAGCACCCGGATGGCGTGCTGTTCCTGACCCAGTTCACCCAGGTGGCCATGGCCGTCCTCGGTGCGGCGCAGATGGCTGAGCTCCGTGAGGCTGGCGCGTTCGTCGAGGGCTCGATCCTCGCGGGTCACTCGGTCGGCGAGTACAACGCTCTCGCCGCTGTCTCGGGCGTCATTGCGCTCGAGGGTGTTGTCGAGGTCGTCTTCCAACGCGGTTCGGTCATGCACACGCTCGTCGAGCGTGACGCCGAAGGACGCAGCGACTACCGACTCGCCGCGATCCGGCCGTCACAGATCGGCCTGGTCGACGACAACGTCAAGGAGTTCGTCGACGGGCTCGCCGAGAGCTCGGGCGAGTTCCTCCAGATCGTCAACTACAACCTCCGCGACTCGCAATACGCGATCGCCGGCACAGTACGAGGTCTCGAGATCCTCGAAGTCGCCGTCAACAAGCGTCGTGACGAGTTCGGCGGCAAGGGTGCCTTCATCCTGATCCCGGGCATCGACGTGCCATTCCACTCGACGGTGCTCCGCGGAGGTGTGCCGGACTTCCGGGCGCGACTTGACGAGCTGCTGCCGCCGACGATCGACCCGGCAATCCTCGCCGGTCGGTATGTCCCCAACCTGGTGCCCAAGCCATTCTCGCTGGATCGCGCGTTCATCCAGGAGATCGCCGACCTCGTACCGTCCGAGCCGCTAGACGCAGTCCTCGCTGACTTCGCCGCGTGGTCCGAGAAGCCCGGCGAGCTGTGCCGTGTCGTGCTGATCGAGCTCCTGGCCTGGCAGTTCGCCAGCCCGGTGCGCTGGATCGAGACCCAGGACCTGATGTTCGGTGAGCTCGGTGTCGAGCGGTTCATCGAGATCGGCGTTGGCCAAGCACCTACGGTCGCCAACCTCGCGTCGCAGACTCTGAAGCTCCCGGGCCGTCACGGCGGACCTGTCGAGGTGCTCAACTTCGAGCGCGACAGCGCCGCGGTCTTCAGCACCGATGAGGAGATGGTTGAGTTCGACGAGGAAGAGGCAGTTGTCGAGGTGCCCATTTCGGATGCGGCTTCGCCGAATGTTCCACTGGTCACCTCGGGGAGCAGTGGCCCGCGTCCTGCCGACATCACTTTCGATGCAGCTGACGCGACCACCGTGCTCATCGCTTGGTGGACCAAGATGCGCATCGACCAGATCGGTGCCGCCGACTCGATCGAGTCGCTGTGCGACGGAGCGTCCTCACGACGCAACCAGCTGCTCGTAGACCTGGGTGGAGAGCTCGGACTCGGTGCCATTGACGGTGCTGCTGATGCTGACCTGGCGACGCTGTCGGGTCAGGTCAAGGGCCTGGCGCGTGGCTACAAGGCGTTCGGCCAGGTCCTCACCGAGGCACTCGGTGATCACCTCAAGAAGTTGCTTGGCCCGACCGGCAAGCGTCAGGCGTACGTCGCCGAGCGCGTTACCGACGTCTGGCAGCTCGGACCGGGTTGGGCGAGTCACGCACTTGCCGAGCTTGCGATGTCGAGCCGCGAGGGCGCCAGCGTTCGCGGCGGTGACTTCGGTTCACTGAGCGGCCTCGCCACAGGTGCCGATGTCGACGCGGCCATCGATGCCAGCGTTGGGGCAGTCGCAGCACGCCACGGTGTCAGCGTTGATCTCCCGTCAACCGGCGGAGGAGAAGCCACGATCGATGCCGCTGCTCTCGGTGAGTTCGCGGCACAGATCACCGGTCCCGATGGCGTGCTCGCCTCGGCAGCCCGCCTCGTACTCGACCAGCTCGGCCTCAACGAGGTGCCGACAGTCGTCGAGCCGAATGCTGACGACGCTGCGATCCTCGACCGCGTCGAGTCCGAGCTCGGCGGCGATTGGGCCAAGCTCACCGCGCCTGCATTCGACGAAGCCAAGGCCGTACAGCTCGACGATCGTTGGGCCAGTGCGCGTGAAGACCTCGCCCGCATCGTTCATGGCGACGATCTTGACGTCAGCTTCGTTGGAGTCGGCAAGGCACTCGCGGCCCAGGCGACGTGGCATGCCACGAACGGCGATCCGAACCTCCGGGACCGCTTCGCCGAGATCGCAGCAGACGCCCTCACCGAGCCGACGGCTCCGTGGGCCGGCGAGACCGCAGTCGTGACCGGGGCGAGCCAGGGCTCGATTGCCGCAGGCATCGTCGGGCAGCTGCTCGCCGGTGGCGCCACGGTCGTTGCCACGACGTCAGGGCTTGATCCCAAGCGTCTCGCGTTCTACCGCGACCTCTACCGCACGCATGCCATCAACGGTGCTGCTCTCTGGGTCGTCCCGGCCAACATGGCGTCCTTCGCTGACGTCGACGCGTTGACCGAGTGGATCGGCGCCGAGCAGACGCAGACCCGTGCGGGTACGACAACGGTGCTGAAGCCTGCAATGACGCCGACGCTGCTCTTCCCGTTTGCGGCGGGTCGAGTGGCCGGCGACATGTCGGACGTCGGAAGCCGCACTGAGATCGACATGCGCATCCTGCTCTGGTCGGTTGAGCGCCTCATCACCTCGCTGTCGGCGCACGGCCAGGACCACGACATCGACGCAACACTGCATGTCGTGCTCCCGGGCTCGCCCAACCGCGGCATGTTCGGGGGAGACGGCGGCTATGGCGAAGCCAAGGCAGCCCTCGATGCACTGGTCACCCGCTGGAAGGCTGAGCCCGCCTGGGCCAACCGCGTCACGCTGAGCCACGCCATCATCGGCTGGGTTCGTGGCACAGGCCTGATGGGTGGCAACGATCCGCTGGTCGAGGCTGTCGAGGCGGCTGGTGTACGCACGTGGACGCCCGACGAAATGGCCGAAGCGCTGCTCGAGACCTGCACCCCTGCGGCTCGCGCCGCGGCACAACTCGAGCCGCTGACGGTCGACCTCACGGGTGGACTCGGTGGCGTGAACCTCGACATGCGAGCACTCGCCGAAGGCGTCGAGCGGCCCGCAGCTGAGGCCGAGGACGAGACCGGCATGATCGCCGCGCTGGCGCCGTCGCCGGCACAGGTCGACCGGGTCGAGACACTCGACTGGGCTCCCGTCGAGGCGCGCCCCGAGGATCTCGTCGTCATGGTCGGTGCCGGAGAGCTCGGCCCGTACGGCTCCTCGCGCACCCGCTTCGAGGTGGAGGTGTCCGACGAGCTGTCGGCAGCCGGCATTCTCGAGCTGGCGTGGACGACCGGGCTCGTGGCCTGGGACAACACCGCTGGTGCTTGGTACGACACTGAGTCGCAGGAGAGCGTCGATGAGGCTGACCTTGCCGACCGCTACGAGGACGCAGTCCGAGAAGCCTGTGGCATCCGCCGCTACGTCGACGACGGCAACATGGTCGACAACGCGGCTCCGCTGCTGACCTCGGTGTTCCTCGACAAGGACCTCTCCTTCACGGTCTCGAACGAGTCCGAGGCGCGCGCACTGCGCGACGCGGATACCGAGCGCACGGTCATCGCGGCAACAGCCGACGGCGACTGGACTGTGACCCGCAAGGCCGGCACCGAGATTCGCGTGCCGCGCCGGATGAAGCTCACTCGCACTGTCGGCGGCCAGATCCCGACCGGCTTCGACCCCACCGTGTGGGGCGTGCCGGCCGAGATGGTCGAGTCGATCGACCGGGTCGGACTGTGGAACCTCATCTGCACCGTCGACGCGTTCCTGTCGAGCGGTTTCGACCCGTCCGAGCTGATGCGCTGGGTCCACCCGGCCCTCGTGGCCAACACGCAGGGCACCGGCATGGGCGGCATGCAGTCGATGCAGTCGCTCTACCTCGACACCCTGCTGGGCGAGAACAAGGCCAATGACATCCTCCAGGAGGCGTTGCCCAACGTCATCGCAGCGCACGTCGTGCAGTCGTACGTCGGCAGCTACGGCGCGATGGTTCACCCGGTCGCCGCCTGCGCCACGACCGCGGTCTCCGTCGAGGAAGGTGTCGACAAGATCAAGCTCGGCAAGGCGGAGTTCGTCGTCGCCGGCGGGTTCGACGACCTGAGCGTCGAAGGCATCGTCGGCTTCGCTGACATGTCAGCCACCGCTGACTCGGCGGCCATGAAAGCCAAGGGCCTCGAGGATCGCTACTTCAGCCGTGCCAACGATCGTCGCTATGGCGGCTTCGTCGAGTCACAGGGCGGCGGCACGATCCTGCTGGCTCGTGGCGACGTCGCGGCTCGTATGGGTCTGCCCGTTCTCGCAGTCGTGGCATACGCCGGCTCGTTTGCAGACGGTGTTCACACGTCGATCCCGGCCCCGGGCATCGGCGCTCTGGCCGCAGGTCGTGGTGGACGCGAGTCCGCGCTGGCTAAGTCGCTGGCGCAGGTCGGCCTGACTGCCGACGACATCGGCGTGCTGTCGAAGCACGACACGTCGACGGGCGTCAACGAGCGCAACGAGTCCGAGCTGCACGAGCGTCTCGCAGCGGCGATAGGCCGCAGCAAGGGCAACCCGCTCTACGTCATCTCGCAGAAAACCCTCACCGGTCACGCGAAGGGTGGCGCGGCAGCGTTCCAGCTCATCGGCCTGAGCCAGGTGCTCACGGGCGGAGTCGTTCCTCCCAACCGCAGTCTCGACTGCGTCATGGACGATCTCGCCGAGCACGAGCACCTCGTATGGCTCCGTGAACCGCTGGCGACCGGTCAGCTCAAGGCAGGCCTCGTGACCAGCCTCGGCTTCGGTCACGTGGCGGGCCTGATCGCGCTGGTCAACCCTCAAGCCTTCCTTGCGACCTTGACGGGCGAGGAGCGTGACTCTTACGCCACCCGCGCGGAAGCGCGGACGATCGAGGGCCGGATGCGTCTGGTTCGGGCAATGTACGGCGGCCCCTCGCTGTACGAACGTCCCGACCGTCGCCTCGGTAGCGAGGGAGTGCGGGCCCGAGAGGCTGCGATGCTCCTGGATCCGCAAGCACGACTGGGTGAGGGAGACATGTACCAGTCGGTGTCATGCCAATGACGATCCTCGGGGTCGGTGTCGACCTGGTCCACGTTCCTACGTTCGCGGACCAGCTTGGCCAGCCTGGTACGAGGTTTGCGGAGGCATTCTCACCTGGCGAGCGGAGTGATGCGCGGAGTGGTCCCTCCAATCCCGCGCGTCACTTCGCCGCTCGCTGGGCGGCCAAGGAAGCCGTGATCAAGGCTTGGTCGGTATCGATGTACGGCGAAGCGCCGGTCATGGACGAGGGCATCCATCACCTGATCGAGGTCGTCACCGATGCGTGGGGTCGACCGCGCATACGGCTTCATGGCGAAGTGGCCAAGCGCCTGGCCGGACGAAACTTCGAGGTGTCCCTCAGTCACGACGGCGACTACGCGACCGCTTACGTCATCCTGTCCGACTGATTTACTCCGAGTGCTCGGCGCTCAGCAGGTAGGCCATCACGAGTCGCTTGAGCTCGATGACCGCCTCGGTGTGCTCCTGACCATCGCGGATCGAGAAGTTGAGCATCGAGTAGACGACGTGCACCAACACCTCAGCCATGATGGTGCGCCGTTCGCGCGGCGTTCCTGGCGTCAGGGGAGCGAGGGCCTTGGCAACCTCGGCGGCAAGCTCGCGCTCGGTCACCGCGGCCGTGGCGCGCGTTGCAGGGGTCGACTGGACCGCCAGCCAGACAGCGCGGCGTGACGGGTCATCGACCCACATCTTGGCCATGTGGTCGACAAGCCGGTTGAGAAACTTCAACCAGTCGAGTGACGGGATCGCCTCGGCGAAAGACGCCAGCTCCATGCGTACGGCCACGGCGTCGACGCGGTCGAGCTCGCAGACCATGACGTACTTGTTCTGGAAGAACTGATAGAGCGTGCCGATCGGCAGGCCGGCGCGATGAGCGACTTCCTCACAGGTAAACGACTCAAACCCGACTTCGAGCAGCAGCTCGCGGGCCACCAGCAACAGGTGGTCGAACTTCTTGTGGCTGCGCTCTTGAGTCGGGCGGCGCCTGGGTTCGAGAATCTCGGCCGTCACGCCGTTGACCCTAGCGCGAAGCGGCGCGTCCTGCGGCGATCAATGGGTCAATCATGTCGCCGATTCCGTCGAATCCGGTGCCGACGGTCTGCCCCGCGGTGTGCCTGAAATAGATGCCCTCGAGGATCACAGCGAGCTTGAAGAAGGCCAGCGACAGGTGGAACGAGATGTTGCTGACGTCTCTTCCGGACTTCGCGGCATAGCGTTCGAGAGTGTCGTGACGGCTGAGGTAGCCGGGAGCGAGCGGTGCATCTGTGACCATTGCCGCGCCGATGCTTGAGGGCGGAGCCTCCTCGGCCAGCTGCTGATAAGCCAGCAGCACCGCAACATCGGTCAACGGATCGCCGAGCGTGCTCATCTCCCAGTCGAGCACCGCGGTGATGTTGTCTTGGTCATCGACCAACACGTTGTCGAGCCGGTAGTCGCCGTGCACGATCGTGCCGTCGCTGGTGGTCGGAATGTTGGCATCGAGCTGGGCGATGAGCTCATCCATCCCGGGGAGCTCACGGCTGGTGGATGCCGCAAGCTGCTTCTTCCAGCGAGAGACCTGGCGCTCGAGGTAGCCGTCTGGCCGACCGAAGTCCGCAAGGCCGACGGCCTGGTAGTCGACAGCATGCAGCGTTGCGAGGGTGTCGACCAGCTGCTCGGTGATCGCGCGCGTACGGTCTGCACCCAGCGGCTCGAGCTGCGCGGCGCGACCGTACGGGGTGCCATCGGCCTTCGCCATGACATAGAACGGAGCGCCGAGGATGTCGGGATCCTCACAGTGGGCGAGGGTCTGAGGGACCGGCACGTCGGTCTGGCCCAGCGCGGTCATGACGGTGTACTCGCGGCCCATGTCGTGCGCGGTCGCAAGGACGTGACCCAGGGGAGGGCGGCGAACGACATAGTCGCTCGTCCCGTCACTCACCAGATAGGTGAGATTGGACTTCCCGCCGGTGATCAGGCTCGCCGACAGCGGCCCGGTGGCGAGACTCGGCTCTGTGGCGGACAGCCACGCATGCAGCGCCCCGAGATCGAGCCCCTTGGGATCGCCCGTCATCAGCCGAGCGGCCCGCCGGCGACGTAGATGATCTGACCCGACACGAAGCCAGCGCCCTCGCTGACGAGGAACGATGCCGCGTGGGCGATGTCCTCGGGCTGGCCGACACGCTGCACGGGGATCTGCTCGGCGCTGAACTTGATGAAGTCGTCGAATGCAACGCCGAGACGCTCAGCCGTCGAGGCCGTCATGTCCGTCTGGATGAATCCCGGAGCAATCGCGTTGGCCGTGATGCCGAACTTGCCCAGCTCGATGGCGAGTGTCTTGGTGAAGCCCTGAACGCCCGCCTTGGCGGCCGAGTAGTTGGCCTGGCCGCGGTTGCCGAGCGCCGAGCTGCTCGAGAGGTTGACGATGCGGCCCCACTTTGCCTCGGTCATGTACTTCTGAGCGCCCTTGGACATCAGGAAGGCGCCGCGAAGGTGCACGTTCATGACGGTGTCCCAGTCGTCCGTTGTCATCTTGAAGAGCATGTTGTCGCGGATGACACCGGCGTTGTTGATCAGGACGGTGGGGGCGCCAAGCTCGGCCTCAACGCGCTTGAACGCGGCTGCGACCTGCTCCTCGTCGCCCACATTGGCGCCAACGGCGAGTGCTGAGCCACCGGCGGCGGTGATGGCGTCGACGGTGCCTGCGCAGGAACCTTCGTCGAGGTCGACGACGGCGACCTTGAACCCGTCGGCCGAAAGTCGCTGGGCCACTCCGGCGCCGATTCCTCGGGCTCCTCCGGTGACGATCGCGGTACGGGCTTCGCTCACTGTTCTGCTCCTTCACGGTGCTGTCTGAAAATCATGTCCTAAGCGCTTGCTTAGCAAGTTCCTCAGAACCGTATCGCAGACACACCCAGCACGCGAGAGCCAAATCACCGGAAATCGCCGCCCGCAGAAAGTGAGGTTCTCCTCATGTTTGTGTATAGTTGAGGAAAACCTCATGTTTTAGGAGTCGTCGTGTCGCAACGTGAAACACCTTCGGTGCTCTCAGCGCCTGACGCAGAACTCGTTGAAGGCCAAGGTCATCGCTCGATGCTTACGCAGCGTCGCGCGGACCGATTCGCCCACGTCGAGCCCAAGGGCAAGCGGGTCTACACGGCACTTCAGCGTGCCGAGATGCTCGTCGACGAGGGTTCGTTCGTGTCCATGACACCGTTGCGCTCTGCTGGCGCCGGTCAGGGCAGCGGCGTCATCGCCGGCTGGGGTACGACCGATGGTCACCCGCTCGTCGTCGTCTCGCACGACGCGGCAGTGGCCTCAGGTGCGATCGGCGCAGTCATGGCCGAGAGCATCCAGAAGGCCCAGCGCTTCGCGATCGACAAGGGCTACCCGATCGTCTACATCAACGACTCGGGTGGAGCCCGCATCCACGACGGCATCTTCGCGCTGCACGGCTGTGGCGGCATCTTTGCACTCAACATCGAGGCACAGAAGCGAATCCCGCAGATCTCTCTGATCCTCGGCCCCTGCGCAGGCGCGGCCGCGTACTCACCGGCTCTCACTGACTGGACGATCATGGTCAAGGAGCAGGGACAGATGTTCCTGACCGGCCCGGACATCGTCAAGGCAGTCACCGGCGAGGACGCCACGGCTGAGGACATCGGTGGATCCGACCTGCACACCCGCGTCAGCGGCGTTGCCCACCTCGAGGTCGACAGCGAAGAAGAGGCGTTCCACGCGACACGCCTGCTGCTGTCATTCCTCCCTACGCACAAGGGCGGTGCGCAGAAGCGTCAGAGCCCGATGCCCGCCAACCCGGGCGCCGTTGAGCGCTTGCCCGGCATCGTCCCGGAGAAGTCGAGTGTCGTCTTCGACATGAACGCCGTCATCGACGGTGTGCTCGACAACGGCGCGCGCCTCGAGCTCATGCCGACGCACGCACCGAGCATCCTCACGCTGTTCGCCCGCCTCGACGGTCATGCCGTCGGCGTGCTGGCCAACCAGCCCAATGCGCGTGGCGGCATCCTCGACTCCAAGGCGGCCGTCAAGGCAGCCCGGTTCGTCGACTTCTGTGGCCGCTTCGACCTCCCCGTCATCACCTTCGTCGACGTTCCGGGCTTCATCCCGGGCACGGTCGAAGAGGGGCGCGGCATCATCACGCATGGTGCCAAGCTCCTCAAGGCGTACGTCGACACAACGTCGCCCAAGCTCACGGTCGTCGTCCGCAAGGCGTACGGCGGCGCGTACATCGCGATGGGCGCCGCTTCGCTTGGCGCCGACGTCAACTGGGCCTGGGCGCAGTCGGAGATCGCTGTCATGGGCCCCGGCGGCGCCGTGGCGCTGCTGCACCGTCGTGCGCTCAAGGAGGCTGAGGAGCCGACCGTCCTGCGCGACGAGCTGGCTGCGGTCTATCGCGAGGAAGTTGCTCGCCCCTATTTGGCAGCCGAGGCCGGTATCGTCGATGACGTGATTCATCCCGAGGAGACCCGCGATCGCATGACCGCAGCACTGCGCATGCTCACCGCCGGCACTGCCTGATGTTTGCTGCACGGGCCGAGATCGTCGGCAACGTATGGAAGATCATCGCGCGCGAAGGCGATCAGGTCGGAGCCGGTGACGTGCTCGCGATCCTCGAGACCATGAAGATGGAGATCCCGGTGTACGCCGAGGCTTCAGGCTTCGTGAGCAAGATCCTCGTAGAGGTCGGACAGATCGTCCAAGAGGGCGACCCGCTGATCGAGATTGACGAGACTGCCAGCGCTTAGTGGGTCGTCTGCCATCATCGGCGGGTGGCCAATCAACACGTCTACGAGCTGCCGATGCGCTGGGCAGACCTCGACTCGCTCAACCATGTCAACAATGTCGTCTACCTCGACTACGCGGCCGAGGCCCGCGCAATCCTCGTCGAAGACGGCATTGTCGGCGCCGACGAACGTGTGCAGCGCATCGCGGTCGACTTCCTCCGCCCGCTGTTGCTGAGCAAGCGTCCCGTACGAGTGACGTCCACGCGTGAGGGAGACCAGCTCGTACAGGAGATCATCAGCGGCGACGCGGAGACCGTGTTTGCGCGGGTCACCACCGTGTTCGGACCTCCCGTCGAGGTCCAACGAGGCGAGGCGACGTTTGAGCCGTTCCCTCTGCGCCTGCGTCGCAGTGACGTCGATGTAACGGGCGTCGCGTCATTGACCAAGGCATTCGAGTTCTTCCAGGAAGCGCGCATCATCCTGTTCTCGTCACTGCGCACCGACGGCTCTGGGGCGAGCCGGTTCGTGGTCGGACACGTCGACATCACCTTCGGTGAGCCGATTCCGTGGCGACGGGAGCCGTACCCGGTGACTTCGTGGATCAGCCGTATCGGCGACTCCTCGATCCACATCGAGGCCGAGATCGCCGAGGAGGGTCGCTTGTACGCGCATGCTCGCTCGGTGCTGGTCGGGTTCGACATGGCAGCGCAGATGTCACGCAAGCTGGAGGACGACGAGAAGAAGCTCCTCTCGGAGTTCATTCCTATCGAGGAGAGCTGACCGCCTCCGCTTCTAGTTGGTCCTCGTATCGCGTCAGCGTGCGGAGTTGACCATGAACTGGGCCGCGTGCTGGACGTAGTCCCAGAACTGCTGGTCGAGCTCGGGCGAGAGTGCTGCCTTGTCGAGGCCAGCGCGGAAGTGCACGAGCCAGCGGTCGCGAGCCTCTATCGTCACCTCGAACGGGGCATGGCGCATGCGCAGGCGTGGGTGGCCGCGCTGATCGGAGTACGTCGTCGGTCCGCCCCAGTACTGCTCGAGGAACATCCGGAACCGCTCGTTGGCAGGTCCGAGGTCTTCCTCGGGGTAGAGCGGACGTAGAACTTCGTCGGTCTCGACGCCTTCATAGAACGTGTCAACGATCAGCTTGATCGTGTCGTGGCCACCGATGGCCTCGTAGAAAGTCTGTTCACTCATGGTGTGTCAGGCCCCATCGAGGTCTGGAACGACGTCGGGATACGGATGCCGGCGGCGTCGAAGCGATGCTTGATCCGCTGGCGCATCGCGCGAGCCACCTGCCACTGCTCCAACGGCGCGGTCTTGAGCACGACGCGTACGACGGCGCCATCCTTGTCGAAACGCTCCACACCCCACACCTCCGGCGCCTCGATGATGACGTCGCGGAACTGGGGATCCTCGAACATTGCGGTGGCTTCTTCCTGCAGGATCGTCTGCACCTGGTCGAGATCGGCTTCGTATCCAACGGTGATGTCGAGGACCGTACGCGCCCAGTTCTGGCTCTGGTTGCCGACTCGAAGGATCTCGCCGTTGCGGACGTACCAAACCGTTCCGTTGACGTCGCGGAGGCGGGTCACGCGAAGGCCGACGGCCTCCACGACTCCCGTAGCCTCGCCGAGATCGACGACGTCGCCGACGCCGTACTGGTCCTCGAGGATCATGAAGATGCCGGACAAGAAGTCCTTGACGAGGTTCTGCGCACCGAAGCCGAACGCGACGCCGATGATGCCGGCGCTCGCGAGGATCGGAGCGATCGGAGCGCCGAGCTTGCCCAGCACCATGACACTGACAACACCCAGGATCAGGCCCGAAGCGATGCTCTTGAGCAGCGATCCCATGGTCTCGGCGCGCTGCCTGCGGCGCTCGTTGTTGCCGGGGCGCAGGTCAGACAGGAAGTCGCCGGCTTTGGAGTTCGCGAGGAGGCTGGGCAGGCTGCCTTTGCTGGCACGAGCGACAAT
The DNA here is from genome assembly GCA_038256885.1 of Propionibacteriales bacterium. Classification (GTDB taxonomy): domain Bacteria; phylum Actinomycetota; class Actinomycetes; order Propionibacteriales; family Nocardioidaceae; genus Aeromicrobium. Next base: position 9,810 of record JBBSJW010000018.1, on the reverse strand, counting down.
CCTGTCGATCGCCCGGTTGACGAACCAGCGGAAGAGAAGCCCGACAATGATGATCAGGATGATCGTTCCTGGCGTGGCCACGAACCAGTCGATGGCGCGGTCCCGGGGTATGTCCCAGTTGACGTCGAGGTGCAGCATTCCTCCAGCCTACGGGTGGCTACGATTGACCCATGACGACTCCCACCCGTGTCCTCGGTTTGCTGCTCGCCACCGCGACGTATGTCGCCATTGGCGCGACGACTGCACTGGCCGATGAGCCCAACAGCGCGGCTTGGCCCGATGGCGAGGGTCGCAGCGTCCTCGACACCCTGATCCTGTTCGGAGGCGGCACGGTCGGTCTGTTCGTCGTCATCTCGCTGTTCGCGCTGCTGACCGCGCGCAACAACTTCGTACCTGAACCCGGTACCGAGCTCGAGCTCCCCGGCCACCACTGATCATGACAAGCGCAGATCTGGCAGCACTGATCCTGCGCATTGCACTGGGGACGGTGCTGCTGATGCATGGCCGCAACCACGGCTGGGGTTCAGGCGGTCTGGCCGGCACTGCGAGCTGGTTCGAGAGCATCGGTCTGCGCCCAGCCAAGGTGCATGCCGCGATGAGTGCCTACATGGAGGTCGCCTGCGGCGTCCTCTTGCTGCTGGGCCTGTTCGTCCCGTTCGCCGCTGCTGCTGGCATCGCGACCATGACGGTCGCGTTCGTGACGGTGCACCGCAAGAACGGCTTCTTCATCTTCAACCCCGGCGAGGGCTATGAGTACGTCGCCACGGTCGCCTTCGCGCTCACCGCATTGGCCGTCCTCGGTGCCGGCGAGATCTCTCTGGATCACGCCGCAGGTATCGAGCTGCACGGCATCACCGTGGGTCTGATCGCTGCCGGTGCCGGAATCCTCGGTGCCGCGTTTCTCCTCATCACCAGCTGGCGCCCGCCCGCCGCTGGTGACACAGATGCCTAGACCTTGACCTTCTGCGCACGGAGGGCACGGGCGAGGTCGTCGCGCCCTTCTGACACATAGCGCACCGTCGCTGCCCCGGCCTCGGTCTTTGCGAGCCAGGCATCGACCTTGTCGAGCGTTGCCTGCGACGGATTGGCCAGCGGGAAGAGCGGGATCAGAGCAACCTGCGCCATCCACACGCCCTTCTCCTCGAGCACGGTCTCGGCCATCGTGAGGTAGCGGTCGACGTACGGTTCGAGCAGCTCGCCCTGGCCGGAGACCTGGAACGAGTAGGCGATCGAACGACGTGTCTCGTTGGGCACGTCCCCACTGACGACCGCGTCCCATGCAGCAGCCTTGGCGTCGGCCAGCGGCCGGGTCGCACGAGCCGAGGCAGCGTGCTCCTGACCCGAGATCGTGTTGTCACGCTCGAGCTCGGCGACGATCTCTGCCTCATCGGCCTCGCCAAGACGGGCGAGGGCGGTGAGCAGCGTCCAGCGCAGGTCGGTGTCGACAGCAAGTCCCTCGAGTCCACCGTCGAGGAGCTCGCGAAGACGGACGGGACCAGAAGCCGCGTTGGCGTAGGCACTGACCAGGGCGAGCTGGTGATCGCTGCCTGCTTCGGCGTCGTCGACCAGAGCACGCAGGCCCGACTCCCACTTCTCAGCGAGGTCCGTACGTGCGTCGTCTGCCGTGTAGATGTTGACCGCGTTCTGCGCCTGGCGGAGCAGCGATGAGACGGCCGTGAGGTCGGTCTCGGAGCCGACCCCGGCGAGCACGAGAGCCACGAAGTCGGACGCGGGCAGCTCGGCGTCGCGGGTCATGTCCCACGCCGATCCCCAGCACAGGGCCCGGGGGAGTGACTCGTCGAACGTTGCGATGCTCTCGAGCAAGGTGTCGAACGAGCGGTCGTCGAGCCGGATCTTGGCGTACGTCAGGTCGTCATCGTTGATCAGGATCAGGTCAGGCTGTGCGTGGTCCAGCAGCTCTGCGATCGGGGTCGAGGCGCCCCGGATGTCGGTCTCGATGCGCTCGGTGCGTACGAGTCGTCCCTCGACCTGGTTGTAGAGGCCGATGGCGATGCGGTGGCGACGCAATGTGGGGTATGCCTCGATCGCCGTCTGATCGATGTTGAAGGACGTGAAGATGCCCTCGTCATTCGTCTCGAAGACAGCCTTTAGCGTGTTGACGCCCGAGGCCTGCAGCCACTCCTTGGACCAGTCGCCCAGCTCGCGTCCGGAGGCAGTCTCCAGCTCGCTGAGCAGGTCTGAGAGCTCCGTGTTGCCGTACGCGTGCTTGGTGAAGTAGGCGCGCAGTCCGGCGAAGAAGTCCTTCTCGCCGACCCAGGCCACGAGCTGCTTGAGCGCGGACGCACCCTTGGCGTACGTGATGCCGTCGAAGTTGGCCTCGACTGCGTGCAGGTCGTAGTTGTCGGCGGCGATGGGGTGGGTCGACGGCAGCTGGTCCTGGCGGTAAGCCCAGTTCTTGCGACTGTTGGTGAAGCTGGTCCAGGAGTCGGTGAAGCGTGTCGCGTTGGCCGCCGAGTGCGACGCCGCGAACTCCGCGAACGACTCGTTGAGCCACAGGTCGTCCCACCAGTTCATCGTCACGAGGTCGCCGAACCACATGTGCGCCATCTCGTGCAGGATCGTGTTGGCGCGCTGCTCGTACGCGGCGACGGTCTGGCGGCTGCGGAAGATCATCTCGTCCCGGAACGTCACGGCGCCGGCGTTCTCCATCGCGCCCATGTTGTATTCGGGCACGAACAGCTGGTCGTACTTGCCGAACGGGTAGCCCATCTCGAAGGCGCCCTCGAAGAACTCGAAGCCCTGCTTGGTGATCAGGAAGATGTCGTCGGCATCTAGGTGCTCGACAAGCGACTGGCGACAGAACACGCCGAGCGGAATCTCGTCGTACGCGCCCTTGTACTTGTCGGTGACCTGGTAGTACTCGCCAGCGATGAGCGCGGTGATGTAGGTCGACATGCGCTTGGTCTGCGCGAAGTGCCAGGTACTTTTTGATGTGCCACCCGGTACGGGCTCGGGCGTGGGGGAGTTGGAGACCACTTCCCAGCCGGACGGCGCGGTGATGTGGAACTCGAACGTTGCCTTGAGGTTGGGCTGCTCGAACGTCGTGAACACGCGGCGGGCGTCCGGGACCTCGAACTGCGTGTAGAGATAGACGCGTCCGTCGACCGGATCGACGAAGCGGTGAAGGCCCTCGCCGGAGCGAGAGTAGGCGCAGGTGGCCACGACTCGGAGCTCGTTCTTCTCGGCGAGACCGGTCAGCGCGATGCGGCTGTTGGCATACGCGGACACGTCGACATCGGCGCCGTTCAGGGTGATCGAGGTGATCTCTCCGTCGACCAGATCGACGAATGTCGACGCTCCGGGGGTCGCCCCGAACGTGATCGTCGTGGTCGATCCGAAGCGAGTTTCGGAGTCGAGGGTGAGGTCGAGCGCGACATCGTATGTCTCTGTGGAGATGATCGCTGCACGCTCGCTGGCTTCTTCGCGGGTGAGGTTGGTTCCAGGCATGTCGCCATGCTTTCACGCGCTGGTTCACGAGATGAGTCGGGCATCTGCCCGATCTCGGGCAGGATGATGGCATGCGTATACCGTTCGCGGAGTCCGAGCGGTCGACGATCGGCATCGAGTGGGAGCTCGCCCTCGTCGACACCGATTCGGGCGACCTGCGCCAGGTGGCGCAGACGGTGCTCGATGCGGTGGCCCCACCTGGTGGCGGCGAGCACCCGCACATCCGCCAGGAGCTGCTGCTCAACACTGTCGAGATCGTGTCCGGGGTCTGCCACACCGTCGCTGAGGCGGGTGCCGATCTCCAGCGGGCAATCGACGAGATCCGGGTCATCACGGATCCGCTGCGGGTCGAGCTGATGTGCGCCGGCACGCATCCGTTCGCGGCCTGGGACCACCAGAAGGTGACCGACAAGGAGCGTTACGCGACGCTGATCGACCGTACGCAGTGGTGGGGTCGGCAGATGCTGATCTACGGCGTCCACGTACACGTCGGCATCGAGGACCGGGACAAGGTGCTGCCGATCAGTCGGGCGATGCTCACGTACTACGGACACCTGCAGGCGCTCAGCGCATCGTCACCGTTCTGGGGCGGCAAGGCGACGGGCTACGCGTCCAACCGCGCCCTGATGTTCCAGCAGCTGCCGACTGCGGGACTGCCCTTCCAGTTCGAGAACTGGGGTCAGCTCGAGGGGTATGTCGCCGACATGCTCAAGACGGGCGTCATCGACGTCTTCGACGAGATCCGCTGGGATCTTCGCCCGTCACCCAAGTTCGGCACTCTCGAGGTGCGCATCTGCGACGGCATACCGACGATGTCGGAGCTGATGAGCATCTCGGCACTCACTCACTGCCTTGTCGAGTACTTCTCGAGCGAGCTGGATGCCGGGCGCGAGCTGCCGACCGTACCTCCGTGGTTCGCCCAGGAGAACAAGTGGCGGTCAGCGCGCTACGGCATGGACGCGATCCTGATTCTCGACAAGAACGCCGAGGAAGAGCTCGTCACGACCGATCTGGCGAAGCTCTTGAAGCGACTCGAACCGGTCGCCGAGAAGCTCAAGTGCACAGACGAGCTCGCCGGGATCGACGAGATCGTCCGTGGGGGAGCGTCGTACCAACGGCAGGTCGCGGTTGGCGGCAATGGCACCGATCTCGACGCAGTGGCACAGCTGCTCGTTGAGGAGATGCGAGCAGGAAGTCCGTTGTCGTCTCCTGCCTAGCCTCAGGTGAAGCACGTCACAGGCGCAGCTGGAATCCGGGCCGTGGGCAAGTTGTTGAATCTTGTATGACTTTAACCGACGCCCGGACCGATTTCGCCCCGTCGACCGCGACAGAGACTGTCGACTTCTGGTTCGACCCGCTGTGTCCGTTCGCGTGGATCACGTCCCGCTGGATGCTCGAGGTCGAGAAGGTACGGGACGTCGAGACAACGTTCCACGTCATGAGCCTGTCGGTGCTCAATGCGGACAAGGACGTCCCCGAGAAGTACAAGGAGATGATCGAGCGCGGCTGGGGCTCGGTCCGTATCGCCATCGCGATCGAGCAGCAGCTCGGCACCGAGGCGCTGCGACCGTTCTACACCTCGATCGGCACCAAGCATCACAACGAAGGTCGCGAATTCGACAGGGCCCTGTACGAAGAGGTGCTTGAAGAGATCGGCTTCCCGCTCGAGCTCGCCAACGCGGCAGAAAACACGTCCCTCGACGACGCGGTTCGTGCTTCGCACAAGGACGGCATTGATCGCGTCGGCGAAGAGGTCGGAACTCCTGTTGTCTCGATCGGCGGCACGGCGTTCTTCGGACCGGTGCTGACCAAGATTCCGCGCGGCGAGAATGCCGGCGTGATCTTCGACGGCACCCGCCAGCTGTCCGGGTTCGACTACTTCTTCGAGCTCAAGCGCACTCGTGCGGGTGAGCTCGACTTCAGCTGAGCCGACACGGGTGACGCGACCGATCCGGGGCTGACACACTTCATCCATGCGCATTCACATTGCCGCCGACCATGCAGGCTTCGAGCTCAAGACCCACCTGATCGCCTGGCTCAACGCCAACGACCACGACGTCGTCGACCACGGTGCGCGTGAATATGACGCAGAAGACGACTATCCGCCGTTCTGCGTCGACGCCGCTGCTGCTGCCGTCGCCGATCCGAGCTCGCTGGCCATCGTGATCGGGGGATCGGGCAATGGTGAACAGATTGCCGCCAACAAGGTCAAAGGTGCTCGCGCAGCACTCGCGTGGAGCGTCGAGACTGCTGCGCTAGCGCGTCAGCACAACAACGCGCAGATCGTGTCAGTCGGCGCCCGTATGCACACGGCCGACGAGGCAGTCGCGATCGTCGAGTCGTTCCTGACGACGCCGTGGAGCAACGAGGCTCGCCACCAGCGCCGAATCGATCTGCTGCTTGCGTACGAGGAGACCGGCCAGTTTGCCTGAGGGGCACACGCTCCACCGCCTTGCCTCCGAGCTGACCGACTCGTTCGGCGGTCGCGTCGTAGCCTCTTCCAGCCCGCAGGGTCGGTTCGATGTTGGAGCTGCTCGCGTCGACGGTCGCGTTCTAGAGCGGGCAGAAACCTGGGGCAAGCACCTCCTGATCGACTTCGCAGGAGTGCGCGAGCGCGTGCACGTACATCTGGGGATCTACGGATCGTTCGTCGTGGCGCCCGCCGATCAGCCGGTCGTGGGCCAAGTGCGCTGGCGCCTGGCCACGGAGGCGGCGACTGCCGACCTGCGCGGGCCGACCGTTTGTGAGCTCCTCGAGCCCGAGGAAGCCGACGCCCTCATCGATCGGATCGGACCAGACCCGTTACGGGCAGATGCTGATCCGGATCAGGCGTGGCAGCGCATCAGCTCGTCTCGTGCGCCGATTGCAACCCTGCTCATGGATCAGCGTGTGCTGTCCGGCGTAGGCAATGTCTATCGCGCCGAGCTGCTGTTCCGGCACCGGATCGACCCAGACCTCGCTGGGCATGAGCTTGATCGCGACACGTTCGCGGCAATGTGGACTGACCTGAGGGCGTTGATGCGGACTGGTGTCAAAACCGGCCGCATCGACACGGTGGATCCCGAGCACGAGCCGGAGGCGATGGGCCGTGACCCCCGGGTGGACGATCATGGTGGCGAGGTCTATGTCTATCGGCGCGACGGTCAGGCATGCCTCGTGTGCGGCACCTCCGTGTGCACGCGTGTTCATGCCGGCAGAAACCTCTTTTGGTGTCCGTCGTGCCAGCAACGTCGATAAGGTCGACCGGGTGGCTAACAGGTTCCGCAGGGCGACGCCGAATATAGCGAGGTACCTCGACGACCGCATAATTCGCTGGCGTACGGGCTCCAATGAGGGTCAGTTCCTGGTTCTTTCCGCTCTGATCGGCACGGTCTTCGGCATGACGTTGATCTCGCTGCTCAGCTACTCCGCCGTACCTGCTGGGACATTTGTCATACCCGCACTCCTCGGGATGCTGGCGCTTCGGTTCAAACCCTTGCTGACGCTGATCGCCTTCACGGTGCTGTGCCTCGGTGGCACGGTTGCCAAGGAGTCATCCGAGTCGGGTTTCGTCGCCGGCCGCGTCAGCTCTCTGGCGGCGATCGCCGTCATCTTCGGAATCCTGCTGTTCGACTCGAGTCGTCGCCGCAGCGGACTGCCAGGACCGCTGGGAGAGGCGATGCTGGTCGATCTGCGAGATCGACTCCAGGCGCAGGGTGTCGGACCCCCGCGGCCGACCGGGTGGACCGCCCAGTCGGCGATGTTGACTGCCGGTGGCGTGAAGTTCGCCGGCGACTTCCTGGTCGCCAACTTGTCGGACGACGAGTCTCGGCTCGAAATGGTCCTGGTCGATGTGTGTGGCAAGGGAGTGACGGCCGGAACGCAGTCGTTGCAATTCGCAGGTGCATTGGGCGGACTGATCGGTGCCTTGCCTCCGCTGGGGCTGTTCATTGCCGCCAACGACTTCTTGCTCCGACAGGACTGGAACGAGGGATTCGCCACAGCAGTGCACGTGCTGATCGACCTCGACACAGGTGCGTACACGATCATCAACGCTGGCCACCCGCCTGCGTTGCGATGGGATGCGGCCCAGTGCGAATGGATCATTGATGGTGCGCGGGGCACGGCTCTTGGCATCACGAAGGATGCGGAGTTCCATCAGACGGTGGGTGGGCTTTCCGCCGGAGACGCGCTGATGTTTTACACCGATGGTGTTGTCGAAAGCCGCACGAAGGACTTCACCTCGGGCATCGAGTGGTTGCGCACCATCGCGGCCAAGGTCGTCTCAACAGGATTCGATCAGGCACCGCGGCGGATCCTCGCCCAGGTTGAGTCCGGCGACGACGACCGTGCCGTGCTCATCCTTACGCGCGCTTTGTCGCCTTCGGCTGCGGGAACTGACTCTTCATGGCCACGTCCCAAGCGCGCGCGCCGATAAGTCGTCGCGTCGCGATCGACATCTTCGCCGACGCCGTCACGGTGTAGCGGATCCTGGGCCGCTTGGCGTTGAGCGCCTTCTCGATCACCTTGGCGACCGAATCCGGTGCGCCACCGAGGTGCCGCATGGGACCGGAGTAGACCTCCTTGGTCGACTTCGCGACCTGGGCGTTGAACTTCGCGTACGGTCCGTCGTCATTGCCTGCCATCGAGGCAACCGCAGCATTCTCGAAGTTCGTGGCGATCAGGCCGGGTTCGACAATGACGATTTCTACCCCGAATCCGGCGACCTCGAAACGCATGGCGTCCGACAAGGCCTCCACGGCGTACTTCGTTGCGTGATAGATCCCGCCGCCCGGGAAGACGAGCTTGCCGCCCATCGAGGAGATGTTCACGATGCGTCCTGAGCCCTGCTCGCGCATGGCCGGGAGGACGAGCTGGCTCATCCGGAGCAAACCGAACACGTTCGTTTCGAACTGACGGCGTACGTCATCGAGGTCGAGCGTCTCGGCCGCGCCGGACTGCGAATATCCCGCATTGTTGACCAGCGCGTCGATGCGTCCCGTCTCGTTCAGGACCGTCTGGACCGCTGCGCTCATCGAATCCTCGTCGGTCACGTCGAGCGCCAGGGCGCGGCATCCCTTGGCCTTGAGGCCCTCAAGGGTCTTGGGTCGGCGAGCCGTGGCGTAGACCGTCCAGCCACCCTTCGCGAGACGTTCGGCTGTTGCCTCGCCGATGCCGGAGGAGCAGCCAGTGATGAGCACAGTGCGATCAGTCATGCCGCTCAGTATGAGCCAATCCGCGCCCTTCACATCCGGTGACGGATCAGCCGCTCATCGCGGTCCCCGATTCGCCGTGCACCCATGTCGATGGGTTTCGGTGCGTCGCCCAGGGGGTACATGGAGAGTTGCTCGCATGTGGAAGTCGCCCCCCTGGGCACAGCTTCTTTCAAGCGACATCAACGAAAGGCAACACAATGTATTTCGGTGGATCAATCGGACTCATCGCTTTGGGCGCAGTTCTCGCCTTCGCTGTCGCTGACCGTCTCAGCGGCGTCGACCTGGTAGCCGTCGGCTACATCTGCATGGCCGCTGGCGCTCTGGGCATCATTCTCAGCCTGGCCCTCAACGGACAGCGCGAACGTGGCGCCCGTCGTGAAGAGCTCCCTCCTCGCTAACACCACACGACCCACCTGAGCGACGCGGCTTGCGCCGCTCGAAGACGAAAGGAAACACCATGGGAATCCTTCTTTGGCTCATAGCCGTTGCCCTCGTGATCTACGGAATCATCAGCCTGATCAACGGCAGCGTCCTGCTGGGCATCGTGCTCGTCATCGTTGGCTTGGCCGTCGGGCCCGGCGGATGGAGCATATTCAACCGTCGCGGAGCGCGCGTCTAAGCAGTGCAACGTATTGGCACCTCGTCACCGCACTGGTGGTGGCGAGGTGCCTTTGCATGCGCGTCGGGAATCACCGAGATACGGAGCGGACGACTATCCCTCGGCTGACGCCTTCGGCTCACGGGGCCGATGAGGGACGGTTCGTCGTGGAACCGACGGACGACGATCCCTCGTTTGGTGCGAAGGCGGCGATGCGGGGGCGGTGGCCGCAAGCGGCAGAGGCCCGGCAGCGCCGCGGGCGGCACGCGTGGTGGGGCCCATGAGTGTCTGCGTCCGCTCTGGGCGGACGGCTTCGCCGTGAATACAGAGCGGACGACGATCCCTCGGGCCGGCGCCTTCGGCGCAATGGAGGGGCCCATGAGTCTCGTCGTCCACTCAACAAACCGCGACGCGGTGTACAGAGCGGACGACGATCCCTCGGCTGGCGCCTTCGGCGCGATCAGCGGGGCCCATGAGTGATTGCGTCCGCTCAGCAGACGGCTTCGCCGTGATTGGAGCGGACGACGATCCCTCGGGCCAGCGCCTTCG
>JBBSJW010000017.1:0-44860 GCA_038256885.1 Propionibacteriales bacterium | reverse complement strand
GTCTGCCGGGTCGCCGTCCAGCTCGGTCCACTCGGACCATCCCTCGTCGTCCCGCCAACGCACCTCGACGACCGTCTCTGCGTCGACCAAGCCTTCACGCCAGGTGACGCCCAGCAGCGAGAACTTCGCCACATTGGTCGGAGGGAGCTGCGCGACCACCGTGTCGGCAGCGGAGTGGGCGTCGTCTTCCTCAGGTTCGTCTTCGCTCGTACGGGGCGGAGCCGGCTCGCGCTCCGCCTTTGGAGTCACAGGAACCGCTCGATCACGGACCACCGCGGGCGTGCCTTGGCTCGCCTGCTCGTCTACCTGCCCATCGCTTGCACGACTGATCCCGTGCGCAACCATCAGGGTTGCGAGCACGGCAAAGACAGACAGCGGGACCAGGCCACGGAACAGCAGGCGCCTGAGTGTCATGAAGACAATCCATTCAGGTGGATGAGCGAGCGGGGAAGGCTCTCACTAACCACTGAAGTACACACGACTTTCGTCACATAAGCCACATCTGTCACATAACTACAAGCCTGTAATTTCTGGCGTTGTCAGGGGTCAGGGAGTGCCGTGGAGGCGCCGTGCGGCTTCAGCAACCGAGCCCGAGAGCGACGGATAGATCGTGAAAGCGTCGGCGACCTGGTCGACCGTGAGCGACGCGGACACCGCCAAGGAGATGACGTGGATCAGCTCGCTGGCCTTCGGGCCGACGACCACTCCGCCAACAACGATGCCCATCCCCCGGCGGGCGAAGATCTTGACGAAGCCATCGTGAACGCCCTGCATCTTGGCTCGAGCGTTGGAAGCGAGCGGAAGCGTTGCCGCGACGACCTGCATGTCAGATTCGTCGACCTGCTTCTGCGACAAACCGACGGTCGCGATCTCAGGTGACGTGAACACGTTGCTCGACACCTTGCCCAGGTCGAGCGGGTGAACGGCATCGCCCAGCAGGTGGGACATGGCGATGCGCCCCTGCTGAGCAGCTACCGACGCGAGCATCAGTACGCCGGTGCAGTCGCCGGCGGCGTAGACGCCGCGCACCGATGTACGCGAGACCTTGTCGACCTCGATGAACCCGCCCTCGTTCAGCTCGACGCCGATGGCGTCGAGGCCGAGTCCGTCGGTGTTGGGGATCGAGCCCAGCGCCAGCAGGCAGTGCGAGCCGTCGACCGTACGTCCGTCAGTCAACGTGACGCGAACTCCTTCGTCGGTGCGTTCGACCTTCTGCATACGAGAGTTGCCGAGGACCGTCATCCCGCGCCGCTTGAAGACGTCTTCGATGACGGTGGCGGCATCGGCGTCCTCGCCGGGCAGCACGCGATCGCGGCTCGAGACGAGTGTGACGGTGGCACCGAGACCGTTGTAGGCGCTGGCGAACTCGGCTCCTGTCACGCCTGACCCGACGACGATCATGTGCTCAGGAAGCTCCTGCAGCGCGTAGATCTGCTCCCAGGTCAGGATCCGCTCGCCATCCGGCTGCGCGTCCGAGCTCACGCGCGGATGGGCCCCTGTCGCCAGGAGGATCGCGTCCGTCCCGATGCGCTGCGTGCCGTCGACGACGACCACCTGCGCAGACTCGATCATCGCGGTGCCCGAGATGAGCTTCACGCCGCTGGCAACAAGCCGCTCTGCGATGTCGGCCGATTGGGCCTGTGCCAGCGCCAGCACGCGGTTGTCGACGGCGGCGAGATCGGCGCGTACGGCGGTCGGCACCTCGATACCCAGCTCGGCTGCACCGCTGACGTCGGTCAGCAGATCCGATGTGGCGATCAGCGTCTTGCTGGGAACGCAGTCCGTGAGCACGGTCGAACCGCCGACGCCATCGCGCTCGATCAACGTCACATCAGCGCAGAGGCGAGACGCCACCAAGGCGGCCTCATAGCCGCCCGGTCCGCCGCCGATGATCGTCACATGTGTCACACGAACATCCTCCCACCGACGCGGCGCGTCCATGCCAGACCCTAGCGAAGCGGGAGGCGCTCCGGCGACGCAGTCGCATCGCGCCGAAGGGCGTCATCCGATCGCCACTCTCCGACGCGAGCGGATAACGTACGGCAGGTGAGCACCTCAGGCAGCACCACCCAAGAACGTGCCCAGCAGGCCGCCGACGCGATCAGAGATCGCACCGGTGGAGCCCCGCACGACACGGCACTCGTCATGGGATCCGGCTGGCTCCCTGCCGCCGACGCCTTGGGCAAGCCGGAGTTCGAGATCCCCGTTGCCGAGCTGCCCGGATTCAGCGCTCCCGCAGTCGCCGGCCACGGTGGCACGATTCGCTCGCTCGCACTCGGCGACAAACGCCTATTGATCTTCCTGGGCCGCACGCACTTCTACGAGGGACGCGGCGTCGCCTCTGTGGTGCACGGCGTACGTACGGCCGCGGCCGCCGGCGTGAAGACGATGGTGCTGACCAATGGCTGCGGTGGTCTCAACGCGAGCTGGGTGCCCGGTACGCCGGTGCTGATCAAGGACCACATCAACCTCACGGCGACCTCGCCGATCGAGGGTGCCAACTTCGTCGACCTGACCGACCTCTACTCCCCGCGCCTCCGCGCGATGTTCCAAGAAGTCGACCCGACGCTCGACGAAGGCGTGTACGTCCAGTTCCCAGGGCCCCACTACGAGACGCCGGCCGAGATCAACATGGTGCGCGCGATCGGTGGCGACCTGGTCGGCATGTCCACCGTGCTCGAGGCGATTGCTGCCCGTGAGGCGGGTATGGAGGTCCTCGGACTCTCGCTTGTCACAAACCTGGCAGCCGGCATCTCCGGCGAGCCCCTCAACCATGAAGAAGTGCTCGAAGCCGGCAAGACTGCGGCATCACGGATGGGCACGTTGCTCGCCGACGTGCTGCCGAGGATCTGATGAGCGTCATCGAGCAGGCACTCGAATGGCTGAGCCAGGATCCCGATCCCGTCACCCGCGACGAGCTCCAGGCTCTCATCGACGCCAACGACACCGCTGAGCTGGAGGACCGGTTCTCCGGCCGCCTGCAGTTCGGTACGGCTGGCCTGCGCGGTGCGCTCGGAGCAGGTCCCAACCGGATGAACCGGGTGATCGTCGCACAGGCCGCCGCAGGACTGGCCGCCTACCTCGTCGAGCGCGAGACCGGTTCTGACGGTTCTGGGCCGTCCGTCGTGGTCGGCTACGACGCCCGCCACAACTCCGACATCTTTGCCCGCGACACCGCGGAGATCATGGAAGCCGCGGGCGTCCACGCGTACCTGTTGCCCACCCACCTGCCGACGCCCGTGCTGGCGTTCGCGATCCGCCACCTTGGGTGCAGCTCCGGTGTGATGGTCACCGCCTCGCACAACCCGCCCCAGGACAATGGCTACAAGGTCTACCTCGCCGACTCGAGCCAGATCGTGCCACCCGAGGACACCGACATCTCCAGCGCGATCGACCGAGTCGGGCGCGTGGACGAGCTGCCACGTAGCGATAAGTACGAGCGGCTGGGTCCTGAGGTCGCCGAGGCGTACATCGAGGCCGTCGTCGCGCTGCCGGACGAGGGGCCCCGCGACATCGTCGCGGTCTACACCCCGATGCACGGAGTCGGTCGTGACACGCTCGTCGAGACCGTGGCGCGCGCTGGCTTCCCGCCGCTGCACGTCGTACGGCAGCAGGGTGACCCGGATCCTGACTTCCCGACCGTGGCGTTCCCCAATCCCGAGGAGCCGGGCGCGATGGACCTGTCGCTCAAGCTCGCCTCGGAGGTCGGCGCCGACATCATCGTGGCCAACGACCCCGATGCCGATCGCTGCGCTGTTGGCGTACGCGACGGCGAGTCCTATCGAATGTTCAGTGGTGACCAGGTCGGAGCCCTCCTGGCCGACTTCCTGCTGCGTCGCGGCGTCACCGGTACGTACGCCTCGTCGATCGTGTCGTCCGATCTGCTGGGCCGGATCTCCGCGGCGTACGACCAGCCGTGGCATCAGACGCTGACGGGGTTCAAGTGGATCGGCAAGATCCCGGACCTCGCGTACGGCTATGAAGAGGCCCTCGGCTATTCCGTCGCCCCCGAGATCGCCCGTGACAAGGACGGCGTATCGGCGGTCATCACGGTGCTCGAGCTGGCCGCCGGGCTGAAAGCCGAAGGCCGGACCCTCATCGACCGCCTCGACGACATCTACCGAGAGCACGGACTTCACGCGACCACTCAGCTGTCCGTGCGCGTCGAGGACCTCGCGATCATCGCCCGGGCGATGGAGACGCTGAGGACCAATCCCCCGTCGACCCTCGGCAGCCAGAACGTCACCGCCGTCGACGATCTCGCCAACGGCTATCAGGGGCTTCCTCCCACCGACGGCATTCGGCTCCAGCTCGACGGCGGTAGCCGGATCATCTGTCGGCCGTCGGGCACCGAACCCAAGCTCAAGTGCTACCTCGAGATGGTCGTGCCTGTTGACGACTCGATCGAGGCCGCGCGTACGACCGCTGATGCCGCATTGACCGCGATCAAGGCTGACCTGGCTGCCGCGCTCGGGGTCTAGGACTTCAGCGACGCCACGACGAGGCAGGCGAACGCGGCAACTGTGAGCACCGAGCGCACGTGGTTCCACGCGACCCATCGCGACTCGAACGACTCACGCAACGAAGCCGAGCTGCCGGTCCCCGACTCGAGCTCGTTGTTGAGGGGTACGTTGACCGCCCCCGTGACCAAGAACGCTCCGGCGACGTAGGTCGCGAGCCCTGCGATGACCCAGAAGCGAGCCAGCTCGTCCCATCCGACGACCAGCGATGCGACGGTCGCTAGGGCCGATCCGACGAACACCAGGGCGAACAGGGGGTTGAGGATCGCCACGTTGATGCCGCGCATCGCCGAGACGAACGCGTCGTCGTCACAACGGCTCAGTCCGGGCATCACGGCATAGGAGAACGTCGCAAGCAGGCCGGCTGACAGCCCCGTGAGGGTAGTCGCGACAACGAGGAGAAAGGTCGACATCGTCATGCAGACAGCCAAGCACCCACGCGCGACGTTTCCGGCTCGCGCCACTTGCAACTAACCTTGACGAGTGACTGCGACTGCATCCCTGCGCAAGACCCTCGATGGCCTTCCCGGCGTCGATCAGGTCGGCGTGGAAGCGCGCGCTGCCGGACTCGGTACCCGCTCGATCAAGACCACCTCCAAGGCGTGGGCGATCGACCTCGCCATCTCGATGGTCGACCTGACGACGCTCGAAGGATCTGACACTCCGGGCAAGGTTCGGGCCCTGGCCAACAAGGCGATGCGACCCGATCCGACCGATCCGACGTGCCCCGCCGCCGCTGCTGTCTGCGTCTATCCCGACATGGTCGCCATCGCCAAGGAAGCGCTAGGTGACTCTGGCCTCAAGGTGGCCAGTGTCGCGACCGCGTTCCCGTCAGGCCGCGCTGCCCTCGACATCAAGCTCGCCGACACTCGCGACGCCGTCGAGGCCGGTGCTGACGAGATCGACATGGTCATCGACCGCGGCGCATTCCTCGCCGGCAACTACGACCTCGTGCACGACGAGATCGTCGCCACTCGCGATGCGTGCGCCCGTCCAGACGGATCGCATGCACACCTCAAGGTGATCTTCGAGACCGGCGAGCTGCAGACGTACGACAACGTCCGCAAGGCCTCGTGGCTGGCGATGCAGGCTGGCGCCGACTTCATCAAGACCAGCACCGGCAAGGTGCAGCCCGCCGCGACGCTCCCCGTCACCTTGGTGATGCTCGAGGCCGTACGCGACTTCCGCGCCGAGACCGGCCGCCAGGTCGGCGTGAAGCCTGCCGGCGGCATCCGTACGTCGAAGGATGCGATCAAGTACCTCGTGATGGTCAACGAGATCGTCGGCGAGGACTGGCTGGACCCTGACTGGTTCCGCTTTGGCGCCTCCACCCTCTTGAACGACCTGCTCATGCAACGCCAGAAACTGGCCACTGGCCACTACTCCGGCCCCGACTACGTCACCCTGGACTGATCATGGCTGCCAAGAAAAAGAGTTTTGAGTACGCGCCGGCTCCCGAGTCGCGCGCCATCGTGGACATCAAGAGCTCGTACGGACTCTTCATCGACGGCGAATTCACCGACGGCAAGGGCACGTCGTTCAAGTCGATCAGCCCGTCGTCCGAAGAAGTGCTCGCCGAGATCACTGAGGCAACGGCGTCAGACGTCGACCTCGCGGTCAAGGCAGCCCGCAAGGCGTACGAGACCGTCTGGTCCAAGCTGTCCGGCAGCGAGCGGGCCAAGTACCTCTACCGCATCGCTCGCATCATGGCCGAGCGCTCGCGTGAGTTCGCGGTCCTGGAGTCGCTCGACAATGGCAAGCCGATCAAGGAGTCGCGCGACGTAGACCTGCCGCTGGTCTCGCAGTGGTTCTTCTACTACGCCGGCTGGGCCGACAAGCTCGGCTACGCAGGACTCGGTCCCGACCCGAAGGCGCTCGGCGTCGCGGGCCAGGTGATCCCTTGGAATTTCCCGATCATGATGCTGGCCTGGAAGATCGCCCCGGCGCTCGCGGCCGGTAACACCGTCGTCCTCAAGCCCGCCGAGACCACTCCCCTGACCGCGCTGCTGTTCGCCGAGGTCTGCCAGCAGGCTGATCTGCCGCCGGGTGTCGTCAACATCATCACCGGTGCAGGCGCCACCGGCGAGGCGCTTGTCACCCACCCCGACGTCGACAAGGTCGCGTTCACCGGCTCGACGGCGGTCGGCAAGGCCATCGCCCGATCCGTCGCCGGCACCGACAAGAAGGTCACTCTGGAGCTCGGCGGCAAGGCCGCCAACATCGTCTTCGACGACGCGCCGCTCGATCAGGCCATCGAAGGCATCGTCGGCGGCATCTTTTTCAACCAGGGCCACGTGTGCTGCGCAGGATCACGCCTTCTGGTGCAGGAGAACATCTACGACGACGTCCTCGATCGCCTCAAGCGCCGTATGTCGACGCTGCGACTCGGCGATCCACTCGACAAGAACACCGACATCGGTGCCATCAACTCGTCCGAACAGCTCGCCCGCATCAAGGAGCTCTCCGACATCGGCGACGCCGAGGGCGCAGAGCGCTGGTCCGTGCCGTGCGAGATTCCCGACAGCGGCTTCTGGTTCCCGCCGACGATCTTCACCGGCGTCACCCAGGCGCATCGCATCGCGCGCGAGGAGATCTTCGGGCCGGTCCTGTCAGTTCTGAC
This sequence comes from Propionibacteriales bacterium, assembly GCA_038256885.1. Lineage (GTDB taxonomy): Bacteria > Actinomycetota > Actinomycetes > Propionibacteriales > Nocardioidaceae > Aeromicrobium. Next base: position 37,720 of record JBBSJW010000017.1, on the reverse strand, counting down.
ATTCCGTACGCCGTCGGAGGCCGTCGAGAAGGCCAACAACACGCCGTACGGTCTCTCGGCCGGAGTGTGGACCGAGAAGGGTTCGCGGATCCTGTCGATGGCCAACCAGCTGCGCGCCGGTGTGGTGTGGGCCAACACGTTCAACAAGTTTGATCCGTCGTCACCGTTTGGTGGCTACAAGGAGTCGGGCTATGGCCGAGAAGGCGGCAAGCACGGTCTCGCCGCCTACCTCAAGGGAGCTGTCTGATGGCACGCGTCGAGGTGCGCAAGACGCACAAGCTCTACATTGGCGGCGCATTCCCGCGCTCGGAGTCCGGACGTACGTACGAGGCGCTCGACTCCAAAGGCGAGTTCCTCGCCAACATGGCGAAGGGTTCGCGCAAGGATGCCCGCGATGCTGTCGTGGCCGCCCGGAAGGCATTCGGTAGCTGGTCGACGCGTACGCCCTACAACCGCGGCCAGGTCATCTACCGCATCGCCGAGGTCATGGAAGGCCGTCGTGAGCAGTTCATCGAGCAGCTCCGCACTGGTGGTGGCCTGACCGAAAGGAAGGCCACGACCTGTTTGGATGCCGCGATCGACCGAGTCGTTTGGTATGCCGGGTGGGCCGACAAGTACGTCCAGGTCCTCGGCAACGCCAATGCCGTGTCGGGCCCGTTCTTCAACCTCTCGACGCCCGAACCGACCGGCGTTGTGGCAATCGTCGCGCCGAGCGCCCCGCTGCTCGGGCTCGTCAGCGTCATCGCTCCGGCAATTGCTACAGGCAACACCGTCATTGTGATTGCTGACGAAACCCAGCCAGTGCCTGCCGTCACGTTGTCGGAGGTCATGGCAGCGTCGGACGTCCCCGGTGGTGTCGTGAACATCCTGACGGGTTCTGCCGCCGAGATCGCTCCGTGGCTGGCATCGCACATGGACGTCAACGCGCTCGACCTTGCAGGCGTCGACGACGCCGAGCTAGCTTCTGAACTCGAAGTCGCGTCGGCCGAGAACCTCAAGCGGGTGCTGCGCGCACCTGCCGTCCAGGTCGACTGGCTCGCCGAGCCGAGCCTCGCCCGGCTCGAAGCACTCATCGAGACCAAGACGGTCTGGCACCCCATAGGCGTCTAGTGGGAGTCGTGATCCTGGCCGGGCCTTCGGGGTCCGGCAAGTCGCACCTTGCTGCGCGCCTGGGCTGGACGGTCCTCCGACTCGACGACTTCTATCGCGACGCCGACGAGCCCGACATGCCGCGCTCCAGTCTTGGCATCGTCGACTGGGACGACGTCGAGTCATGGAACGCGATCGCCGCGGTCACTGCCGTCAAGGAGCTCTGCGAGGACGGGGTCACCGAGGTGCCGGTCTATGACATCGCAGCGAGCGCGCGTACGGGTTCACATACCCTCACGCTGACCAGCGACCGGTTCATAGCCGAGGGACTGTTCGCACCGGCCATCGTCGACGCATGTCGCGAAGCCGGGATGCTCGACGCCGCGATCTGCCTGCGCCGCAACCGGATGATCACGTTCGGGCTGCGCCTTGCCCGCGACCTCCGCGAGGGCCGCAAGGCGCCGTGGGTACTCGTACGCCGCGGGTGGCGACTGATGAAGGACGAGCCGCGCATCATCGCCGATGCCGTCGCGCACGGCTGCGAGCCGGTGACACCCCGCCGAGCCCGCAGGATGCTCCTCGGCCTCGGTTCCTGACGTCGGCCCGCCTAGAGAGCGGCGTAGGCCGGCTTGATGACGTCGTTGATGATCGCAAGTCTCTCGTCGAACGGGAGGAAAGCGCTCTTCATCGCATTGATCGTGAACCACCGCAGGTCGTCCGTCGTGTAGCCGAATGCGTCGACGAGCAGCTGCATTTCCTTGCTCATCGAGGTGTTGCTCATCAGTCGGTTGTCGCAGTTGATCGTCACGCGAAAACCGAGCTCCTTGAGCTTGCCGATCGGGTGATCGGCGATCGACTTCATGTCGGGCACAGCACGCGTCTGCATGTTGGACGATGGGCACATCTCGAGCGGGATACGGCGATCACGGATGTAGGCAGCGAGGTGACCGAGCTTGGGTCCGCCGGGAGCATCGAAGTCGATGTCGTCGACGATGCGTACGCCATGACCGAGCCGTTCAGCACCACACCGCTGGATGGCCTGCCAGATCGACGGCAGGCCGAAGGCCTCACCCGCGTGGATCGTGAAGTGCGCGTTCTCGCGGTGCAGGAACTCGAATGCTTCAAGGTGCAGGATCGGCGGATAGCCGTCCTCAGCGCCGGCGATGTCGAAGCCGGCGACCCCTCTGTCGCGGTACTCGACGGCAATCTCGGCGATCTCGAGTCCACGCTTGGCGTGACGCATCGCGGTCAGCAGCTGGCCGACGACGATCGGGTTGCCCTGGGCGGCCGCTTCAGCGCGACCTTCCTCGATACCGGCTTGGACTGCCTCGACTGTCTCCTGCAGCGCCAGACCAGCCGACAGGTGCTGCTCAGGCGCCCAGCGGAGCTCGGCGTAGACAACCTTGTCGCTCGCCAGATCGATCACCGACTCGCGTGCCACCCGAGCCAGATCCTGCGGGCGCTGCATGACAGCGACCGTATGGACGAAGGTCTCGAGGTAGCGCGGGAGCGATCCCGAGCTCGACGACTCCTCGAACCACGCACCCAGCGAGTCAGCGTCCGGAGCGGGCAGGTCGTGGCCGATCTCATTGGCAATCTCGACGATGGTCGCAGGACGTACGCCACCATCCAGGTGCTCGTGCAGCGCAGCCTTCGGCGCCTTCGCAATCTGCGCCGCTGTTGCCGGAGACATCAGGTGCCCATCAGCAGGACGACGGTCTCGGCAACGCATGCCGGCTTGTCGCTGCCCTTGATCTCGACGGTGTGCTGGAGCGTAGCGCGCTGTCCCTTGTCGATGTCCTCCACGGAGAGCAGCTCGACCCGGTCGCGGATCTTGGAATTGACCTTGACCGGCGTAACGAAGCGCACCTTGTTGAGCCCGTAGTTGACCCGAGCGACGTCACCTGCGAACGCGTAGACCTGCGCGCCAAGGAGCGGGAGCATCGACAGGGTGAGATAACCATGCGCGACGGTGGCGCCGAATGGTCCGTCGGCCGCACGCTCGGGGTCGACGTGGATCCATTGGCGGTCGCCCGACGCATCGGCGAAGAGATCGATGCGTTCCTGCGTCACGGCGACCCACTCGCTGACGCCCAGCTCCTCGCCAGCGGCGTCGGCGATCTCCTTGCGATTGTTCAAGATGCGCATCAGTCCAACCTACTCAACCCGGTCGATGACGACGGAGGCCGCCTCAGCGCCACCCGTCCCAATGTCATAGCCGCCTTCGAGAGCGGTGATGGCCCGCTCAAACCGCTCGGGGGTGTCGGTATGCAGGGTCAACAGCGCCTGACCTGCGGTGACGGCGTCACCGGGCTTGGCGTGCAACACGATGCCCGCTGCCGCCTGTACCTGCTCGCCGGGACGCGATCGTCCGGCACCCAGGCGCCACGCCGCGACACCGACTGCGAGAGCATCGAGTCGGGTCAGCGTGCCGCTCGCCTCGGCGTTGACCGTGTGCGTCTCCTTCGGCGTCGGGAGCGCCGCATCAGGGTCACCACCCTGCGCCGAGATCATCCGCTTCCAGACGTCCATCGCTTCACCTGAGGCGAGCTTCTCGGCTGGGTCGACGTCATCCTTGCCGGCTGCGGTGAGCATCTCGCGAGCGAGCGCAACCGTGAGCTCGACAACGTCTGCCGGTCCCCCGCCGGCCAGCACCTCGACCGACTCGGCGATCTCCACGGCGTTGCCCGCAGTCAGCCCGAGCGGTGTCGACATGTCAGTCAGCAGCGCCACGGTCTTGACCCCTGCGTCGGTGCCGAGCGCCACCATCGTCTCGGCAAGCTCGCGGGCCTGATCAAGCGACTTCATGAACGCACCCGTGCCGACCTTGACGTCGAGCACCAGTGCGCCGGTGCCCTCGGCGATCTTCTTGCTCATGATCGAGCTCGCGATCAGCGGGATCGCCTCGACCGTCCCGGTGACGTCGCGCAGGGCGTACAGCTTCTTGTCTGCCGGCGCGAGACCCGCTCCGGCGGCACAGATCACGGCACCAACGTCCTCGAGCTGCGACATCATCTCGTCGTTGCTGAGCTCAGCGCGCCATCCAGGGATCGCCTCGAGCTTGTCGAGGGTGCCGCCCGTGTGCCCGAGCCCACGTCCCGAGAGCTGAGGTACGGCGACGCCGCAGGCCGCGACGAGCGGAGCCAGCGGAAGGGTGATCTTGTCGCCGACACCGCCCGTTGAATGCTTGTCGGCGGTCCTCCAGGTCAGGCTGGAGAAATCCATGCGCTCACCGCTGGCGATCATCGCGTTGGTCCAGCGACTGATCTCACGGCGATTCATGCCATTGAGCAGGATCGCCATGGCGAGCGACGACATCTGCTCGTTCGCGACCACCCCACGCGTGTAGGCATCGACGACCCAATCAATCTGGGGATCACTCAGCTCAGCCTTGTCCCGCTTGGTCGCAATGACCTCAACAGCGTCGAATGGTTCAGTCATGAGCAACTCCTATGCTCTCGAACCCCCGCAGCACCCAGGTCGGTCGCCGTGGCGCCTCCCCGTCGAGCTCGAGGCGGGGGAAGCGCCGGAGCAGATGTGACATCGAGATCTGCAGCTCAAGGCGTGCCAGCGGCGCACCGAGGCAGAAGTGTCGACCCATGCCGAAGCCGACGTGCGGATTGGGGTCACGGCCGACGTCGAACACGTCGGCGTCCGCGAATGCGTCCGAGTCACGGTTGGCTGACCCCATCAGGCAGGCGATCTTCTGACCAGACTTGATCAGCTGGCCGGAGATCTCGACGTCGGCAGTGGCCGTACGTTCGAACAGCTGCAACGGCGCATCGAAGCGGAGGAGCTCTTCGAGCGCGATCTCCATCGGCACCTTGCCCGACGTGATGCGAGCGAGCTGGTCCGGATGCGACATCAGCGCGTAGATCCCGTTGCCGAAGGCGTTGACCGAAGCTTCGTGTCCGGCGTTGAGCAGCAGCACGACCGAGGCGACGAGCTCGTCATCGGTGAGCGGGGTACCCCGTCGACCCTCGCGAATCAGATCGCTGATCAGGTCCTCGCCCCCCTTCCCTGATGACGCAGCCTCACGACGATCAGTCACGACTGCGCGCACGTAGTCGGAGAACGCTGTGCTCGCTTCGACAGCAGCGTCCTTGACCTCAGCGCTGGGACGAGGCTCGTACATGTGCACGATGGCCTGGGACCACGTCCGAAGTAGCTGATGGTCCTCGCGAGGTACGCCGAGCAAGTCTGCGATGACATAGACCGGCATCGGCTCGGCGTAGTCGGCAAGTACGTCGAACCGATCGTCGAGCTGCTCCACCATCTCGGCGGCGAGCGCCCCGATGCGGGGGCGCATGCGCTCAACGTGGCCACGCCCGAATGCGCCGGCCACCAGCTTGCGGAGCCGCGTGTGAGCTGGGGGTTCGTTCTCCATCATCTGATTGCGATGCAGCGTGTTGAACGGCTCAAGCTCGTCGACCGGTTCCCAGTCAGACCAGATCCGCCCGAACGAGCGGCTGCGCAGCACCGCCCTCACCGACTTGTGCGTCGTCGCGAGCCACATGCCCATCGGCTCGTGCCACAGCACGGGTCCGTTGGCTCTCAGCGACGCCAACACGGGATAGGGATCGCGTACGAACGACGGCTCCCCCGGATCCAGCTGGACTGCGTAACGCGTCAAGTCACTCTTCCGAATCCTTGGCGAGGTCGTCCGCGCCGAAGGCATCCGGAAGCACCTCGGTCATGGTCTTGACGCCGCTTGCCGTCAGCAGCTGCATGTCGGGGCCACCGTTCTCCCACAGGAGCTGACGGCAGCGTCCACAGGGCATCAGCGGCTTGCCGTGCGAGTCGACGCAGGCGACCGCAATCAGGCGACCGCCGCCTGTCGCGTGCAGCGCAGACACCATCCCGCACTCGGCGCACAGCGCAACGCCGTACGCGGCGTTCTCGACATTGCAGCCGAGCACGACTCGGCCATCGTCGACAAGGCCAGCGACACCGACCTTGAAGTTCGAATAGGGCGCGTATGCCCGACCCATCACCTCAGTGGCATAGCGGGTGAGGGCGTCCCAGTCGACCGGGTCGCCTGGTCCCTTGATCCCCAACGCCATCAGCCGGCACTGCCCTTGCGATAGGGCTTGCCGTCAGCCGCGGGCATTCGTAGTCGTTGTGAGAACAGCGCCAGCACCAGAAGCGTCGTGACGTACGGTGTCATGCCGGTCAGGTCCTCGGGGATCGAGTCGCTGAAGAAGTACCAGAGCCCGATCAGGATGCCGATGCCGAGCGTGACGGCGCCAGCGACCTTGCGGCCTTTGCGGATCTGCCAGACCGCCATGAGCACCAGTCCTACCGCAACCAGGAGCAGGAGTCCGTGGATGGTCTCGCCACCACCACGCAGACGCAGCGTGTCGGTGTAGCCGAACAGTCCCGCGCCCGCGAGCAGTCCACCCGGTCGCCAGTTGCCGAAGATCATCGCGGCGAGACCGATGTAGCCGCGTCCGCCCGTCTGACCGTCACGGAACGTGCTGGATGCGACCAGGGCAAGGAAGCCACCGGCCAGACCCGCGAATCCACCCGAGATCACGACGGCGATGAACTTGTAGCGGATCACGTTGATGCCGAGGGACTCCGCTGCCGCGGGGCTCTCGCCACAGGAGCGAAGGCGCAGTCCGAACGAGGTGCGCCACAGGACCCACCATGTGAGCACGAAGAGCGACAGGCAGATGATCGTGAGCACCGAGAGGTTGGTGACCAACGCTCGGGAGATCGCCGCGAGATCGGACACCACGAACCAGTGCTTCTTCTCCAGGTCGAGGAGCGGATCGCCAAGGAAGTCCAGCGTGATCGTCGGCAAGCTCGGGATCGTCGGCGACTGGGTCTGACCACCTCCGGGTACGCCGGTGAACGCCAGCGCTGCGAGGTACTGCACGGCACCGAGCGAGATGATGTTGATCGCGACACCCGAGACAATGTGGTCGACACCGAAGGTCACGGTCGCCACCGCGTGCAAAAGGCCGCCGGCAGCACCGAAGGCGATCGCGCCGATGACACCCTGCCAGGGGCCGTAGAAGTAGCCGAAATAGCCGGCACCGAAGGTTCCGAGGATCATCATTCCCTCGAGGCCGATGTTCACGATGCCCGCGCGCTCAGCCCACAGACCGCCCAGACCGGCGAGACCAATCGGGACAGCCGCCACGAGGGTTGCACGCAACGTGCCGGACGAACCGAGATCGTCGGCACCCGTGATGATGCGCAGGGCCGAGAACAGTACGAGTCCGGCGGCCAACCAGATCATGGCCCAGCCGAAGGTGAGCTTCTTGGCAGCTGCCGCGACCGGAGCCACGGCGTCAGTGACAACACTCATGCCGCCACCCCCGTTGAAAGGGCACGGTACGGAGGCGTCGGCATGAACATTGATTCATGATTCTCTCGCTGGCGCTCGCTCATGCCTTCGCTCCTTCCGTCGCAGGCTCGTCATCCAAGGCGCTTGCCACCCGGCGTTGCTCGAGCCGGACGCCATAGCGGCGCACCACCTCGTACGCGATCACGACGGTGAGGACGATCGTGCCTTGGGTGATCTTGACGATGTCAGGCGAGACGTCGAGCAGGATCTGCAGTGGGTTGGACTGCTCGTCGAGGAACGCGAACAGCAGCGCACCGAGCGCGATGCCGATCGGGTGGTTGCGACCCAGCAGGGCGATCGCGATGCCGGCAAAGCCGAGTCCGGACTGGAACGTCGATCCGTAGGCGTAGTCGTTGCCGAACAACAGCGGCATACCGACGAGGCCAGCGGCGCCACCGGACAGCAGCATCGAGATGAGGATCATCTTCTTGACGTTGATGCCGCTGGCAACGGCGGCCGTCTCAGACGACCCTGTTGCCCGGAGGTCGAAGCCGAAGCGCGTCTTGTTGATGACGAACCAGTAGGTGAAGCCCACGGCGATGGCGAGGAACACCAGACCGTAGACCGTGGCCGGTACGTCGCTGAACAGGCTGAAGCCACCAACGCGGCTGCCCGTCGGGACTTCCTTGGTGGCGGTGATGTTGCTGCCGGGGTTGTCGACGGCGACCTTGCGCAGGAAGTACGCCACGAGTGCCGTCGCGACGAAGTTGAGCATGATCGTGGAAATGACTTCGCTGACCCCTCGCGTCACACGAAGGAGTCCAGCGATACCGGCCCACGCCGCGCCGACCAGAACGGCGGCGAGCATCGCGAGCGCAGTGTTGAAGTAGCCCGGCAACCAGCCTTCACCGGCCACGACCGCGGCAGCGAATGCCGCTACGCGGTACTGGCCGTCGACGCCGATGTTGAAGAGGTTCATGCGGAACCCGATCGCCACGGCGATCGCCGACAGGTAGTAGACCGTCGCGGAGTTGATGATGTTGACGTAGCCACGGTTGCTGGGGAGGCTCAGGATCTGGCTCCACACGCCGCCCACGTCGTCGCCGGCCAGGATCAGCACGAGGCTCGTGATCAGGAAGGCTGCGATCAGCGCGAGTACGGGTGCACCGATCGCGAGCGCGATCTTGGTGTTGCGTGGATTCCTCATTCGTCAGCTCCCGTCATGGCCGAGCCGAGCATCTGGGGCGTCACCGACGACGGATCGAACTGACCCACGAGCTTCCCACGCAGGATGACCCTGATCGTGTCGGACAGGCCGATGAGCTCGTCGAGGTCGGCCGAGATCAGCAGCACCGCCAGTCCTTCGCGTCGAGCACGCTTGATGTGTCCCCAGATCGCGGCCTGGGCTCCGACGTCGACGCCGCGGGTGGGGTGCGACGCGATGAGCAGTCTCGGGTTGCCCGCCATCTCGCGACCGACGATGAGCTTCTGCTGGTTGCCGCCCGAGAGCGCACGAGCGAGGGTGTCGATGCCCGGCGTACGAACGTCGTAGTCGGCGATGATGCGCGCAGTGTCCTTGCGAGCGCCAGCGCGATCGATCAGCGGTCCCTTGATGTTGGGCTCACGGGTCTGGTGACCGAGGATGCGGTTCTCCCACAGAGGCGAGTCGAGCAGCAGTCCGTGACGGTGCCGGTCCTCGGGGATGTAGCCGATGCCGGCTTCGCGGCGGTCTCGCGTTGATTCGTGGGTGAGGTCCTTGCCCGCGAGGAGGATCTTGCCTGATGCACCCGAACGCATACCCATGATCGCCTCGACCAGCTCTGCCTGGCCGTTGCCTTCGACTCCAGCGATGCCCAGGATCTCGCCCGAGTGGATGACCAGATCGATGTCACTCAGCAGGTCGCGCCCACCACCGGGAGCCGGCAGCGTGAGGTCGCGAACCTCGAGCTCAACCTTGTCCGTCACGGTCGATGTCTCGGTGCTCGGGTTGGGGAGCTCTGAGCCGACCATCATCTCGGCGAGCTGCTTGGAGTTGACCGAGGACGCGGCGACGGTGTCGACCGTCGCTCCCCTGCGGATCACGGTGACCTCGTCGGCGACCGACAAGACCTCGTCGAGCTTGTGCGAGATGAAGATGACGGCGAGACCTTCGGACTTCAGCTCACGCAGGTTGCCAAACAGCTCGTCGACCTCCTGCGGGACGAGCACGGCGGTCGGCTCATCAAGAATGATGATCTTGGCGCCGCGGTAGAGAACTTTGAGGATCTCGACGCGCTGGCGCGCACCGACCCCGAGGTCTTCGACAAGTCGGTCTGGGTCGATGTCGAGCCCGTACGACTCGGATATCTCACGAATCTTGGCGCGGGCATCGTCGCCTATGCCGTGGAGCTTCTCAGCACCGAGAACGACGTTCTCGAGCACGGTGAGGTTGTCGGCCAGCATGAAGTGCTGGAACACCATGCCGACTCCCGCGGCGATGGCGTCAGCGGGCGACGAGAGGGCAACTTGTGTGCCGTTGACCTCGATCGTCCCCGAGTCTGGCTTCTGCACGCCGTACAGGATCTTCATCAGCGTCGACTTGCCAGCGCCGTTCTCGCCCACGATCGCGTGCACCGTGCCGCGCCGGACGTCAATGTTGACGTCATGGTTGGCGACCACGCCAGGAAAGGTCTTGCCGATGTCTCGGAGCCTGACCACGACGTCGTTGCCGGTGGTGGTGCTGTTCACGGTTCACCTCTCGTCGGGGACGGGTGTGGCCCGGGCCCACGCTATCGCGAGACCCGGGCCACGTCAGCAGTTGATCAGGGTGCTGTCGGAACCTTGATGGTTCCGTCGATGATCTGCTGCTTGTACTCGTCGAGCTTCTCCTTGATGTCATCAACCTGTCCACCAGTGGTGGAGTAGCCAACACCGTCGACCTTGAGGTCGAACGTCGTCGGACCGGTCGGGACGTCGCCGTCGTCGACCGACTTCAGGAAGTTGAACACGGCGACATCGATGTTCTTGAGCATCGAGGTCAGGATGACGTCCTTGACCGAGGCATCTGCAGTCAACGCCTGGTCGGAGTCGACACCAATGGCCTTCTTGTCAGCTGCGGCTGCAGCCTCGAAGACACCGCCACCGGATCCACCGGCAGCCTGGTAGATGACATCTGCGCCGGCGTCGTACATGCCTTCTGCAGCTGTCTTGCCCTTGGCCGGGTCACCGAAGCCGCTGAAGTCCGGCGGCTGCGTGAGGTAGCGGCTCTGGACCTTGATGTCCGGGTTGACCGCCTTGGCGCCAGCGATGTAGCCAGCTTCGAACTTCTTGATCAGCGGAACTTCGACGCCACCGACGAAGCCGATGTTGCCGGCTTCGGACTTGAGCGCTGCAGCTGCACCGACCAGGAACGAGCCCTGCTCTTCTGCGAACAGCAGGTTGGCGATGTTCTTGCCCTCGACGCCGTCATCGACGATGGCGAAGTTGACGTCCGGGTTGGCCGTGGCGACCTTGGCCACGGATGCGGAGTAGGCGAAGCCCACGGCGATCACGGGGTTGTAGCCGGCATCAACGAGCTGCTGCAGGCGGCCTTCACGGGCCGACTCGGCCTCGCCGTCCTGAGCTTCAGCCGTCTTGGCGGAGAAACCGAGGTCGCAAGCGGCCTTGTCGAGGCCCTTGGCAGCCGAGTCGTTGAACGACTGGTCGCCGCGTCCGCCGACGTCGAACGCCATGCCGACCTTCTTGTCGGCGTCGACCTTGACGCAGTCGTCGCCCTTCGACGACGTGTCATCGTTCCCGTCACTGTTCTTTCCGCAGCCTGCTCCAGCGAGCACGAGTGCGGCGACACCGGCAATAGCGGTGGCCTTCGTCAATCGACGCAAAATTCCTCCTTGGTACGAGAGCCGGGACCCCGGCATCGTTCGACCCTAGTCGGCGATCTGGCCACATGGGAGCGGCTGAGCGATATTGCGCTGCCTGATACCGATTTGTAATACGGGGGCGGTGTTACGGCTGGTGCTCAGGTGACTGCAGGCTTCGCAGCATGGCGGCTTCGCCACGCGACGCTCCCGCTTCGCTAGCACGCCGCGCCGTTCGGCCGCGGGCGGCCTCAGGTCACGGCAGCGCAGGCCAGGACCTTGGCGCCGATCGCGATGGCTCGCTCGTCGACGCGCAGATTGCCCTGGTGCAGGTCGTACGTCGGACCATCGGGCGTCCGTGTTCCGAGACGTCCCATTGCACCCGGCACGGCTTCGACGTACCAAGCAAAGTCCTCGCCGCCGAGGCTCTGCGATGTCGTGGCAACGGCACTCGGACCCACGGCCTCGGTGACGGCCTGACGCAGGACCTCGGTCGCCCGGAAGTCGTTGACGACAGGCGGGACACCGCGTACGTAGGTGACGTCTGCGCTCACTCCGAACGGTTCGATGATGTCGCTGATCAGGCCGCGGACGAGGTGCTCGGCCTGGTGCCACGCCGCGGCGTCGAGCATGCGCAGCGTGCCGCTGAGCTCACCTGTCGACGGGATGACGTTGGAGGCGTTGCCGGAGTGGATGCTGCCCCACACCATGCTGGCGCCGGCTCGGGGATCAAAGCGTCGCGACAGGACTGCGGGCAGCTGCGTGACGAGACTGCCCAGCGCGTAGGTGAGGTCTTCGGTGATGTGAGGACGCGAGGTGTGCCCGCCACGACCGCTGAGGACGACGTGGATGCGGTCGGACGCACCGGTGATCGGGCCTTCGCGCAGGCCGACCTGACCGACGTCGAGTGACGGATCGCAGTGCAGCGCGAACACCCGACCCACACCCTTGAGTGCGCCGGCGGCGAGCACCTTGAGCGCGCCACCAGGCATGATCTCTTCGGCCGGCTGGAAGATCAGGCGGACGCGTACGGGAAGCGGCTCGATCGCATGAGCCTCGGCCAGCGCGACACTCGCGCCGAGCAGTGCTGCGACGTGAACATCGTGTCCGCAGGAATGCGAGACACCGGGCACGCTCGACTTCCAGGGGTCCTGTGAGGTGTCCTCGACCGGAAGCGCATCCAGATCGGCGCGCAGGGCGACGATGGGGCCTTCGTCAGGCCCGACCTCGGCCATCAGGCCGGTGCCCTCAAATCGTTCGTAGGGAATTCCGAGCTTGTCCATCCACGATGCGACGACGTCCGTCGTACGTTCTTCGTGCCACGACAGCTCGGGGAAGGCGTGCAGATCACGGCGCACCTCGATGAGGTCGGGAGTGACGACCTCAATCGAGCGGGTGAGTGATTCTGCAAGACGCATCCGCTCAGGATATCGCTGCGACCTCCCATTGACCCAAAACGCTCTGCCTCGTGGACGGATCTGGATAGCATCCGGCCATGGACGGGATCCTCGATCTATTCGACAGCCCCACGGCACTGACGGTCATTGCCGTGCTCGTACCGATCGGCGGTTTCGTCCTGACGGTGATCGCGCGCATCGTGCTGGGTCGCGTCGTAGGCGGACTGTTCGGCGGCCTGTCCAGGTTCGTCCTCGACAAGCCGATCTCGGCGGCGGCGCTGAAGTCCACGCCTACAGACGGCATGATCACACTGCGACAGATCATGAACGGTCAGCTCGGCCAGCTCACCGCAGCTCCCGCCGATCCGGCAGACCGGGTCAAGGTGCTCGAAGAGCTGCATGCGCAGGGCGGCATCTCGGCCGACAAGCTCGCCAAGCTCAAGGCAGCCATCGCCGCCGGCAACTAGCGCTTCTGGAACGTCTTCTCGATCTGCTCGACCGTCTCGTCAGCCAGAGAACTCAGCTTGGGGCCCACGACCAGCGGCGCGATGAACTTCACCAGTCCGTGGAACTCAAAGTCCGCTCGATAGTGGATCTGGGTGCCTTCAGCAGTCCGGGTGAACGTCATCGTGTCGGTCGCCGTCGCCGTCTTGTTGCGACCCCGGCACGAGAAGAACGTCGGCTCGTCGTAGCCGATCGTCTCGTACGTCAGCTCGGTCTTGCGGCCCATGAAGGACGACTTGTTCTCGTACGTGGTGCCGAGGCCGCCATCGCCACTCGTGCGCCGGGTGGTGATGGTTCCGGGGTCCCATTCCTCGGTGTTCTCGAAGTCGCTGAGGTAGGCGAAGACAGCCTCAGGTGATTGGGACACCGTGAACGTACGCTCGACGTGCATGACTACACGCTAGGCAGCGTGCCTCAGCCCGCAACTTGAAATCCCAAAGGGATGAATCAGGCCTTGGCCTTCTTCTTGCGACGGATCATCGGATCGAACTTCAGGTCGACGACACGTTCCTTGAGCGGGATGAGTGCGTTGTCGGTGATCTTGATGTGCTCGGGGCAGACCTCGGTGCAGCACTTCGTGATGTTGCAGAAGCCCAGACCGTGCTCGTCCTGTGCGGCGGCTTTGCGGTTGACGCCCTGTTCAGCGGCGGCATCCAGCGGGTGCATGTCGAGCTCGGCGATGCGCATCAGGAAACGCGGGCCGGAGAAGACCGGCTTGTTCTCCTCGTGGTCACGGAGCACGTGGCAGGTGTCCTGGCACAGGAAGCACTCGATGCACTTGCGGAACTCCTGCGAGCGCTCGACGTCGACCTGCTGCATGCGGTACTCGCCCGGCTTGAGGCCCTCCGGCGGTACGAATGCACGGACCTCGCGGGCCTTCTCGTAGTTGAACGAGACATCGCAGACGAGGTCGCGGATGACGGGGAACGTACGCATCGGCGTGATCGTGACCGTGCTTTCCTGCGGCAGCGTCGACATACGCGTCATGCAGAGCAGTCGCGGACGACCGTTGATCTCGGCGCTGCACGAGCCGCACTTGCCGGCCTTGCAGTTCCAGCGAACGGCCAGGTCCGGTGTCTGAGTCGCCTGCAGGCGATGGATCACATCGAGGACTACTTCGCCCTCGTTGACCTCGACGTCGTAGTTCTCGAAGTCGCCACCCTCAACATCGCCGCGCCAGACACGAAAGTTCTGTTCGTAGCTCATCAGTTCTTCCTTCCGGAAAGCTCAGCCTCGGTGAAGTACTTCTTCAGCTCACTCATCTCGAACAGATCGAGCAGGTCCTCGCGAAGCGGGATCTGCTCCTTCGCCTGAACGTCGACCGAACCGTCGTCCTTGATGTTGCAGACGAGCAGCTGGTGACGCCACTCAGCATCCATGGCGGGGTGGTCCTCGCGGGTGTGGCCACCGCGGCTCTCGGTACGGATGAGCGCAGCCTTGGCAACGCACTCGCTGACCAGGAGCATGTTGCGCAGGTCGAGCGCGAGGTGCCAACCCGGGTTGAACTGGCGGTGACCCTCGACGACCATGTGCTTGGCACGCTCGCGGAGCTCGTCGATCTTGCCCTGAGCCTGCTCGACCTCTTCGGCCTTGCGGATGATGCCGACCAGGTCGTTCATCGACTGCTGGAGCTCCTGGTGGATCGTGTACGGGTTCTCGGCGCCTTCCTGGCCACCGTCACCGAAGGGAGCCACCGAACGATCGCGGGCTTCCTTGACTGCTTCGTCCGAAACCTTGGGGCGGTTCTCGCCGAGCTTGTCGACATACTCCGCAGCACCGGCACCAGCGCGCTTGCCGAAGACCAAGAGGTCCGACAGCGAGTTGCCGCCGAGGCGGTTGGAGCCGTGCATGCCGCCGGAGCACTCACCGGCAGCGAACAGACCGTCGACCGAAGCGGCGCCGGTGTCGGGATCGACCTCGATACCGCCCATGACGTAATGACACGTCGGGCCGACTTCCATCGGCTCCTTCGTGATGTCGACGTCCGCGAGCTCCTTGAACTGGTGATGCATCGACGGAAGGCGCTTGATGATGACCTCGGCCGGCATCCGGCTCGAGACATCGAGGTAGACGCCACCGTGCGGTGATCCGCGACCAGCCTTGACCTCGGAGTTGATCGCGCGGGCGACCTCGTCGCGGGGCAGCAGCTCGGGGGGACGACGGTTGTTGTCAGCGTCGGTGTACCAGCGGTCGGCCTCTTCGGGCGTCGTCGCGTAGAGATCCTTGAACACGTCCGCGATGTAGTCGAACATGAAGCGCTTGCCTTCGGAGTTGGTCAGGATTCCACCGTCACCACGTACGGACTCGGTGACGAGGATGCCCTTGACCGAAGGCGGCCAGACCATGCCCGTCGGGTGGAACTGCAGGAACTCCATGTTGATCAGCGAGGCGCCGGCGCGAAGAGCGAGCGCGTGACCGTCGCCGGTGTATTCCCAGGAGTTGCTGGTGACCTTGTAGGACTTGCCGATGCCGCCGGTTGCCATGACGATCGCTGGCGCCTCGAACAGCAGATGGCGTCCGGACTCGCGCTGGTAGGCAACTGCGCCTGAGATCTTGTCGCCGTCCTTCAGCAGGTCGACGATCGTGGTCTCGTCGTAGACCTTGATGTTGGCTTCGTAGTCGCCGGTGTTGCGGAAGTCTTCCTGCTGCAGCGAGACGATCTTCTGCTGGAGGGTGCGGATCAGCTCGAGGCCGGTGCGGTCGCCGACGTGGGCGAGGCGCGGGTAGCTGTGGCCACCGAAGTTGCGCTGGCTGATGCGGCCATCGGGCGTGCGGTCGAAGAGTGCGCCGTACGTCTCGAGCTCCCAGACCCGGTCCGGAGCTTCCTTGGCGTGCAGCTCGGCCATGCGCCAGTTGTTGAGGAACTTGCCGCCTCGCATGGTGTCACCGAAGTGCACCATCCAGTTGTCGTTGGAGTTGGCGTTGCCCATCGCAGCCGCGCAGCCACCCTCGGCCATGACCGTGTGGGCCTTGCCGAAAAGCGACTTGGAGATGATCGCGGTCTTCTTGCCCGACACGCGGGCCTCGATCGCAGCGCGCAGACCGGCGCCGCCGGCGCCGATGATGACGACGTCGTATGTGTGTGTCTCGATATCAGCAGTCATGAAAATTCAGTCCGTCAGTTGATGAAACGAAGGTCGTCGATCCAGCCGGCAGAGACGGCCATGACGTAGAAGTCGGTCAGCGCGAGGGTGCCGAGCGTCAGCCAGGCGAGTCCCATGTGGCGACCGTTGAGCTTGGAGACCCAGCCCCAGAGCTTGTAGCGGATCGGGTGCTTGGAGAAGTGGTTCAGACGGCCACCGATCAGGCTGCGGCACGAGTGGCACGACACGGTGTAGGCCCACAGGGCGATCACGTTGACGAGCAGGATGATGTTGCCGAGACCGAAGCCGAACTCGTGCTCGGCGGTCTGGAACGCGTAGAAGGCGTCGTACGTGTTGATCACCGAGATGATCGCCGCGGCGTAGAAGAAGTAGCGGTGCAGGTTCTGGCCCAGCAGCGGGAAACGCGTCTCGCCGGTGTACTTCTGGTGCGGCTCGGCCACGGCACACGCGGGCGGTGAAAGCCAGAACGCGCGGTAGTAGGCCTTGCGGTAGTAGTAGCAGGTCATGCGGAACAGCAGCAGGAACGGCAGCGTCAGTGCGGCGTACGGCAGCCACCACTGATCGGGCAGGAACTGGCCGAAGTGCGAGGACTCCGGGACACAGCCGTTCGAGACGCACGGCGAATAGAACGGGGTCAGGTAGTTGTAGGACTCGACGAAGTAGTCCTTCTGCATGAACGCACGCACGGTCGCGTAGGCGACCCAGGCACCAAGGCCGAGTGCGGTCGCGAGCGGTGGCAGCCACCACCTGTCGTTGCGCAGAGTTCGGGCGGCAATTGCCGCGCGTCCGGCCCCATTGGGCCCCTTCAACGGTGCTCCAGACGAGGGAGCTGGTGAGGTGGTGGTCACGGCCCACACCTTAGGACTGTCCGCTCATTCGCGCAAAGTCATAGTGAGGCGACGTTTCATAGCCAATGGCTATGGAAGGATGGATCCGTGCAGATCCAGCAGCTCAGCTATTTCGTTGCCGTCGCACGTACGCGGCACTTCACCCGGGCAGCCGAGCTCACGGGTGTCTCGCAGCCCAGCCTCTCCAAGCAGATCCGGGTGCTCGAGAACTCCCTCGGCACTCCCCTGTTCGTACGGAACCGTGGCGCGATCGAGCTGACCAGCGCCGGTGCAGCACTGCTCCCGCACGCCCAGCGCATCCTGATCGACGTCGAGAGCGCCGAGCGCACAGTCAAGGAAGTCGCCAACCTGCGACGCGGCCGCGTACGACTCGGCGCGACACCTTCTCTCTGCGATGGATTGCTGCCCGAGGCGCTGCACAGGTTTCACAGCAAATACCCCGACATCGACCTTGAGGTGCACGAGGCCGGATCGCAGGTGCTGACCCGCGAGCTCGTGCAGGGACGACTGGATGTCGCTCTCCTGATCGTCCCGCTCATCACTGACGATCCCGACATCGAGACCACACCGGTCCTGCGTGAGCAGCTCGTGCTCGCGAGTCCTGCCAACTCTGAACTTCCGGAGCGGATGGACGTCAAAGATCTCAAGGACATGCCGCTGGTGATGTTCCGCGAGGGCTACTACCTGCGCGACGTCACACTCCGGGCTTGCCGAGCCGCCGGGTTCGAGCCGCGCTTCGCTGTCGAGGGTGGAGAGATGAGTGCTGTGCTCCGATTCGTCGAGTCCGGGCTCGGCTACGCGGTCGTACCGAGCATGGTCCTGACCAATCGCCCACAGCTGCGCGCCACCCAGCTGGACAATCCCCCGCTCGACCGCGTCATCGCCCTGGCACACCGCAGCTCAGAGGCGTTGCCGCTGGCTGCCCGCGCCTTCAAGGCCGAGCTGCTTGAGCACCTGACCACCGTCGGCGCCGACACGGCCTAGCGGGGCTCGGGGCCGAGAGCGAACGTACGCTTCGGGGCCCAACCATCGACATCGTCGTGCTGATAGAGCGCGAACCCGTCAACCATGAACTGGCACTCAAATCCGCTGAGCTCGTCGTATGCACGGTCGAGGCCCACATCGTCGATGTTGTGCGCGATCGTCACGTGCGGATGGAACGGGAACTCCGGTTCTTCGACCTTGAGCGCCGACCGTACGGACTTGGCCAGCATCTCGGTGTAGGAAATGCCCTGGCTGACCGCGATGAAGACGACCGGAGAGACCGGCCTGAACGTCGCAGTACCGCGCAGTCGCATCGGAAACGGCGGCAGCGTTGCTGATGCGCGTTCGAGCGCATCACAGACACCCACGAGCTCAGCCTCGGTCACGTCGGTGGGAGGGATCAACGTCACGTGGCTCGGTACTGTCCTGGCCATCGGATCGCCGAACTCCGCGCGCTTCTGGCGCAGCAATGAGCCATACGGTTCTGGGACCGGGATCGCGACACCGATGGTTTGGTTCATGTGGGACGTACGAATCCGGAGCGCTCATAGACGAGCTCGAGGGTCTGCGCCGCAACGGCTCGGGCCTGCTCAGCACCAGCCTTGAGGATGCGATCGAGCTCGGCGCGATCGTCGAGCAGCTCGCGGGTGCGCTCGCCGAAAGGTCCGACGAAGTCGGCAACCAGCTCAGACAACGCGACCTTGAACGCCCCGTACTGCTGACCGACGTACTCACGCTCGATGTCGGCAATCGTGCGCTTGGTCAGGGCCGAGTAGATCACCAACAGGTTGGAGACCCCGGGCTTCTCCTTCTCGTCGAAGCGGACCTCGTCGCCGGAGTCTGTGACGGCAGACTTGACCTTCTTGGCTGCCTTCTTGCGATCGTCCGTCAGGTTGACGACGCCGTTGTGCGACGCGGCAGAACCACTCATCTTGACCGTCGGATCCTGCAGGTCATAGATCTTGGCGGTCTCCTTGACGATGTAGGCCTCGGGCACCTTGAACGTCTGACCGAACCGGTGGTTGAAGCGCTGCGCGAGGTTGCGGGCGAGCTCGAGATGCTGGCGCTGATCTTCACCAACTGGCACCTGGTCAGCCTGATAGATGAGGATGTCGGCGGCCATCAGGATCGGATAGGTGAAGAGTCCGACCGACGAGCTATCGGCGCCACCCTTGGACGACTTGTCCTTGAACTGGGTCATGCGGCTTGCTTCGCCGAAGCCGGTCACGCCGCCGAGCACCCAGGCGAGCTGCGCGTGCTCGGGCACATGGCTCTGCACGAAGAGCGCGCTGCGCTCGGGATCGACTCCTGCGGCGAGCATCTGGGCGGCAGCGACGTACGTCCGCTCGCGCAGATCGTCGGGCGAGTACTCGACCGTGATCGCGTGCATGTCGGGAATGAAGTAGAACGCGTCGAACTCATCCTGCAAAGCGACCCACTGCCTGAAAGCACCGAAGTAGTTGCCCAGGTGATAGGAGTCGGCAGTCGGCTGGGCACCGGACAGAACGCGAGGTCGGCGGTCAGCAGGCATGTGCGCATTCTGCCAGCCACTCGTGTCCTAGAGTCACGGGGTGACCGACGTGCGCCAGTGGATCGTGCCCGGACGAGTCAACCTCATCGGTGAGCACCTGGACTACAACGGTGGACCGGTCCTACCCATGGCGATCGACCGAACGCTGACGATCAAGGTCCGCCGTCGCGACGACGACATCGTCAACGTGTGGACCGATCGAGCAGGCTCGGCCAAGGCATCGTTCCCGGTCTCGGTCCAGCCCGGCGATGTCGCTGACTGGGCCGCGTATGCCGCCGGGACCATTTGGAGCCTCGCCGAAAGCGGGCAGACGTTCGGCGGCGTCGACATCGTCATCGAGTCGGACTTGCCGTCCGGTGCGGGACTGTCGTCGTCCGCTGCGGTGACGTGTGGCATTGCCGCAGCGGTCAATGAGCTCTTCGGTCTCGGCCTGGAGAAGGCGGACCTGACGGTGATCGCGCAGCGCGCAGAGTCCGGTTTCGTCGGAGCGCCGGTCGGCCTCATGGACCAGCTCGCCGTACTTCACGGCGAGGACGGTCACGCGATCCTGATCGACACCGCCGCCGCTCCCCCGACGACAAAGGCTGTGCCAATCGGATGGGAGAGCGCTGGCCTCATCCTGCTCGTCATTGCGACCGGCGCACACCACTCTCTTGCTGACGGCGAGTACGCCGCCCGCCGTGACCAGTGCGAGCGCGCAGCGACTGAGCTGGGGCTCGAGCACCTCTCGCAGGCCGGACTCGACGCCACCGTGAAGCTCACCGACGAGGTGCTCAAGGCGCGCACGCGACACGTACTCACTGAGACCGCTCGCGTACGAGCCGCTGTCAGCGCGCTGAACCGTGGTGCCTGGCCGCAGCTCGGCGCAATCCTCACCGCCTCGCACGAGTCGCTGCGGGATGACTTCGAGGTCAGCTGCCCTGAGCTCGACACCGCAGTTGAGGCGGCGATCGAGGCCGGCGCTCTGGGCGCTCGTATGACCGGCGGCGGGTTCGGTGGAAGCGCCATTGCCCTCGTACCCCTCGACAAGGTCGCGACCGTACGAGAGCGCGTCGAGGCACGCTATGCCGCCCGCAGCTGGGCAGCACCGGAAGCCTTCGTCGTACACGCGGCCGGTGGAGCGCATCTCGTCTGAAACACTGGTGCCGTGAACGAGCGCCAGCGAGAGAACAATCAGACACGAATCATGCCGGTGCGTCCGTATCTTTGCTCTTCTACGGACGTGACGGCGTGAACGACATTCGGATCGCCTACCAGGGAGAGCCTGGCTCGAACTCCCACATCGTGGCGCGGGAGAACTACCCCGACGCCGAAGCAGTGGCCTGCGCCTCGTTCGAGGACGTCTTCGCCGCTGTCGCGTCAGGCGAGGCCGAGCTGGCAATGATCCCGATCGACAACTCGATCGCCGGTCGTGTCGCTGACATCCATCACTTCCTGCCCACGTCCGGGCTGCACATCATCGCCGAGCACTTCCTCCGGATTCAGTTCAGCCTGCTGGGTGTGCCTGGTTCGAGCCTCGACACGATCAAGACCGTGCACAGCCACGTTCACGCACTGGGCCAGTGCCGCAAGGTGATCAAGAAGTACGGCCTCACGACCGTGATCTCGGGCGACACAGCCGGTGCAGCTCGCGAGATCGCCGACGCTGCCGATCCGACACAGGCCGCGATCTCGCCGCCACTCGCCGCCGAGATCTACGGCCTCGACGTGCTGGCGACAGACATCGAGGACGAGGACCACAACACGACGCGATTCGTCGTGCTCTCGCGCGATCCCAAGGTCGCTCCAGCCAGCAACGGTCCCGTCGTCACGAGCTTCATCTTCAACGTGCGCAACCTGCCCGCAGCGCTCTACAAGGCACTCGGCGGATTCGCGACCAACGGCGTCAACATGACCAAGCTCGAGAGCTACATGGTGGGTGGCGAATTCGCAGCGACGCAGTTCCTTGCCGAGGTCGACGGCCATCCGGATGACCTGCCGCTCAAGCGTGCGCTCGAAGAGCTCGCGTTCTTCACCACTGACGTGACGATTTTGGGTGTTTATCCCGCCGATCCGTACCGCGCATGACCCGGCGTCTCGCATGAACGGGCCAGAGATGGTGTGGCCACTCAACGTGCCCGTGCTGTCGGACGGTCAGGTGACGCTGCGAGCACACGTACCGGCTGACATCGAGGCGATGCTCGAGATGGCCAACGACCCTCAGATGGTTCGTTGGACGTCGGTCGCCACTCCGCACACGAGGGAGATGAGCGAGGACTTCGCGCTCGGCATCATCCCGCGTGGCTGGGACGAAGGTACCAACCGCATCTGGGCGATCGAGGCCGACGGTCGATTCGCCGGCAACGTGGACATCCGTCAGGGCCCGATCGGCGACATCGGGTTTGCGCTCCACCCGTGGGCGCGTGGCAAAGGGCTGATGGCTCGCGCCGTACGGCTGGCTGTCGACTGGGCGTTCAACGAGGGCGGGATCGAGATCGTGCACTGGCGGTCCCACGTCGGAAACGAGGCGTCGCTGCGCATCGCCCACTCCACGGGATTCACCCTTCACGGAACTACGCCGGGGAGCCTGCTCGAACGCGGCGTCGCGCTGGACGCCTGGACCGCATCGATCCAGTTCGGGGACGCCCCGATCCCTCGTACGACCTGGGCCGAGTCGACGGTGCTCGAGTCCGATCGGTTGATACTGCGAGCGAACACCGAAGCTGATCTTTCGCGGATCGCGGAGGCGTGCAGCGACCCCGAGACGAGGCACTGGCTCAACAGCCTCCCCCACCCGTACACGGAGAAGACGGCGCGCGAATACGTCGACACCTGCATCTGGCAGGCCGCAAAAGGGGCCAAGGCGACGTGGGCCATCGCCGACCGGGTCACGGATCAGCTGCTCGGAAATGTCGCAGTGATGGACATGCTCGGTCCCAATCCGACCTCGGGTGAGATCGGCTACTGGATGCATCCCGATGCTCGAGGCAAGGGCGTGATGACGGAGGCCGTACGCCTCGTGGTCGCTCACGCATTCAGCCCCAACGGTCTCGATCGCCGCCGTCTCGCGCTCTACGCCGCCGACGGCAACCACGGCAGCAACAAGGTCGCCGAGGCCGCAGGGTTCAGCCGCTACGGCACCCAACAGCTAGCCGAGCGATTGGGCGACGGCACCTACGTCGACCTGCACGGCTACGAGCTCCTCCGACCGTCGTAGGCGCGACCTAGAGTGGCGGGTATGAGCACAACGACTGGCCTGCCCGCGGACTACAAGCCCTGGTCGGCACTCTGGGCCGTGGTCATCGGCTTCTTCATGATCCTGGCCGACCACACTCGACTGGCAGCCACATGACCCCGACCTATGTCCTGACGCTCTCCTGCCCTGACCGTGCCGGGCTGGTCTACGCCGTCACGCGGTGGATCGCCGAGGCCGGCGGCAACATCCTCGACAGCCAACAGTTCTCCGACACCAGCGACGACGAGTTCTTTCTGCGTGTGCACTTCACCCTGCCGTCCAATCCCCCGCCCGAAGAGCTGGGCGCGCGATTCGCTGAGCTCGGCCAACAGCACCAGATGGACTACCGGTTCGTAGTGGCTGAGACGCCGACGCGGACTTTGGTACTGGTTTCTCGGGAAGGTCACTGTCTGAACGATCTGCTCTACCGGCAGAGCACCGGGTCGCTTGGCATCGAAATACCGGCCGTCGTCTCAAATCATCGAGACCTCGAGCGACTCGCGTCGGCGTATGACATCCCGTTCCATCACCTGCCCGTCGACGACAAGGCTGCGAGCGAGGCCCAGTTGCTCGAGCTGGTCAACGCGCTCGCCATCGACTTGGTCGTGCTCGCCCGCTACATGCAAATTCTGGCGGACGAGACATGCCGAGCGCTCGACGGTCGAGCAATCAACATCCACCACAGCTTTCTTCCCAGCTTCAAGGGTGCCCGTCCCTATCAGCAGGCGCACGATCGCGGCGTCAAGCTGATCGGCGCGACAGCGCACTACGTCACGACCGAGCTCGATGAAGGTCCGATCATCGACCAGGGTGTGATGCGCGTCGACCACCGGATGTCCGCAGCAGATCTTGCGCGCGTCGGTCGTGATGTAGAAGCCCAGACCCTCTCGCGCGCGGTCAAGCTGCATGCCGAGTCACGCGTGCTCATGAATGGTCCACGCACCGTCGTTTTCGCCTGACCCCTTCGTGCTGTAGCGGCGGATCTCACCATCTGGCGGGCTGTCCCAAATAGTGAGATCGGTAAGTCGCGCTGCCAGATCGGCCTAACTTGATGGTCAGAGCACGCGCCGTGGCGTGCCTGACCCAGAGGCAGGAACATGAAGATCATCCGCGTGGCCGCCGCACTCGTCGTCGGCACCGCGGTGGTGGCGGGATGTGCTCCCGGAGGCAACGCGTCGGACAAGACCACCCTCTCGCTCGTGGGCTTTGCCGTCCCGAAGGCGGGCAACAACGCTGCAGAGGCGGCATTCGCCAAGACTGACGCAGGCAAGGGCACGAGCTGGAAAGAGTCGTACGGCGCATCCGGCGACCAGAGTCGCGCCGTGGCCCGCGGCCTCAAGGCTGACTACGTCCACTTCTCCATCACCCCCGACATCACACGTCTTGTCGATGCCGGGCTGGTGGCCGAGGACTGGGATGCTGGACCCAACAAGGGCATCGTGACCGACTCCGTTGTCGCCCTGGTCGTCCGCAAGGGCAACCCCAAGAACATCCAGGGCTGGAACGACCTCGCCAAAGACGGTGTCGGCATCGTGACGCCCAATCCGGGTTCGTCAGGTGCGGCACGCTGGAACATTCTGGCGGCCTGGCAACACGCCATCGCCAACGGCGGCGACGAAGAGGACGCGAAGGTCTTCCTCGCGTCGCTGTTCGCGAACGTCAAGGCTCTTCCCGGCAGTGGCCGTGACGCGACAACCGCCTTCCAGGGTGGCACGGGCGACGTCCTGATCTCGTACGAGAACGAGGCGATCCTGGCTCGTCAGAACGGCGAGGACATCGACTACGTCATTCCTTCGGACACCTTGAAGATCGAGAACCCAGCGGCCGTCACCACGAAGGCTGCGCCAGAGGCAAAGAAGTTCCTCGACTTCGTACTGACGAAGGAAGGCCAAGAGCAGTACGTCTCCAAGGGCTTCCGACCTCTCGACAGTGTTGAAGGTGTCACTCTCGGTACGGTCAAGGGCGCCAACGACCCCAACGATCCGTTCCCGACCCCCGAGAAGCTGTTCACGATTGACGGCGACTTCGGTGGCTGGGACGTCATCAACAAGAAGTTCTTCGACGAAAAGGACGGCATCATCACCAAGCTCCTCGCGGCATCCGGGAAGTCGTGACAGCCGAATCGGCTCTCACTCCAGGATCGGCGCGCAAGCGTCGTTCCCGGAGCGCCACGTCCCTGACGCGATCCTCAGGCCTCGGCCTGGGGATCGCGTTGACGTGGTTCAGCGCGCTCGTCCTCATCCCGCTCGCCCTCGTTGTCGTTCAGTCGACCGAAGGCGGGTGGGCGACGTTCCGCGACACGCTCACCAATCCGCAGACCGCGGCGGCCCTGCGCCTCACGGTGACGCAGGCGTTCATCGTCACCCTCGTCAACGTGGTCTTCGGCACTCTGATCGCCTGGGTACTCGTCCGAGACGACTTCCCCGGCAAGCGGATCCTCGAAGTCATCATCGACATCCCGTTCGCCCTGCCGACGATCGTTGCGGGCCTCGTGCTGCTCAGCCTCTACGGCCCGCAGAGCCCGCTCGGAGTCAACGTCGCCAACACAGAGCGGTCGGTTTTCCTGGCCCTGCTGTTCGTCACACTGCCGTTTGTCGTGCGCACGGTCGAGCCAGTCCTCCTTGAGCTGGACCCCGAGGTCGAGCAAGCCGCAGCATCGCTGGGCGCCAGTCGATTCACGACGTTCAGACGCATCCTGCTGCCGGCCCTCGCCCCGGCCATCACTGCTGGTGCAGCGCTGTCGTTCGCTCGCGGCATCAGCGAATACGGATCGCTAGTCCTGCTCTCGGGCAACTTGCCCAACAAGACTGAGGTCGCCTCGGTGCGCATCCTGACCTACATCGAAAACGGCAATGACGCAGCTGCGGCCACTGTCGCCGTTCTGCTGCTTCTTGTCGCCCTCGCCGCAATCGTCCTGCTCCAGATCCTCTCGACGGTGGTGGCGCGTCGTGAATGAACGAAAGCCGAGCACGTTCGGCAAGAAGTCGGCCGGCACGTACCTCCGACGCTCGATTGTCGTCGCCTATCTGTTCTTCCTCGTTGCATGGCCCGTTGCACTCGTCGGCATCAAGACTTTCGACGGCGGGCTCGACAACCTGCAAGCCGCGTTCAGCGACCCCGCCGTGACGTTCGCGCTTCAGCTCACGGTCTACGTCGCCGTCTGGGCAGTCGCAATCAACACAGTCTTCGGCGTCGGCATCTCGCTGCTGCTCGTCCGCTACGACTTCCCGGGCCGCGGCGTGCTCTCGGCGCTGATCGACCTGCCGTTGTCAGTCTCCCCCGTCGTGGTCGGTCTCGCGCTGCTGCTCGCATATGGCGGCACCAATGGCACCTTCGGACCAGCCCTCGAGTCGGCAGGACTGCAGATCGCGTTCGCGCCAGCCGGCATCATCATGGCGACCGCATTCGTCAGCCTGCCGCTCGTGATCCGCGAGCTCGTGCCCGTGCTGCAAGAGATAGGGACCGACCAGGAACTGGCTGCGCGGAGCCTCGGCGCCGGACCGTGGCAGACGTTTCGGCGCATCACGCTTCCGTCCATCCGCTGGGCACTGGTGTACGGCGTGGTGCTCAGCCTCGCCCGCTCGCTCGGCGAGTTCGGGGCCGTCAAGATCGTCTCTGGCAACATCGCCGAGCAAACGCAGACTGCCACGCTCGTCGTGGAGGAGAAGTACCAGGACTTCGAGCAGGGATCCGCGTACGCGACCTCCTTCCTGCTCGCACTCATTGCCGTCGCAGCCCTCGTGCTCGTGACCATCCTTCGACCCAAGGAGAACACCGATGGGAATTGAAATCCGCGGCATCAACAAGTTCTTCGGTGACTTCGTCGCGTTGGAGGACATCAACCTCAGCGTGCCGACCGGACAGCTGACCGCACTGCTCGGACCCAGCGGTGGAGGCAAGTCGACCTTGCTGCGCATCATCGCCGGTCTCGAGTCGTCGGACAGCGGCACGGTCGAGATCGAAGGTGTCGACGCCACCAACGTACCGGCGCAAAAGCGCAATGTCGGCTTCGTCTTCCAGCACTACGCAGCGTTCAAGCACATGACGGTCGAGAAGAACATCGCGTTCGGCCTCGAGATCCGCAAGCGCCCCAAGGACGAGATCGAGGCCAAGGTCCACGAGTTGCTCCAGCTCGTGCACCTTGAGCAGTGGTCGCAGCGCCTGCCCTCCCAGCTCTCCGGAGGTCAGCGCCAGCGCATGGCACTCGCTCGCGCCTTGGCCATTGAGCCGACTGTGCTCCTGCTGGACGAGCCCTTTGGCGCCCTCGATGCCAAGGTCCGCAAGGAGCTGCGCGACTGGCTCCGTCGCCTGCACGACGAGATGCACGTGACGACGGTGTTCGTCACGCACGACCAGGAGGAAGCGCTCGAGGTCGCCGACAGCCTGGTCATCATCAATGAGGGACGCATCGAGCAGATCGGCTCCCCCGACGACTTGTATGACCGACCAGCAAGCGACTTCGTCCTGTCATTCCTCGGTCCGGTCACGACGCTGGGTGACAAGCTCGTGCGTCCGCACGACATCGAGATCTCTCGCTACGAGCAGGCCGCCGCCGCAGTCGGCACGATCACTCGGTGGACCCGCGTCGGATTCGAGATCCGGCTAGAGGTCACCCCCGAGAACGGTGGCGACAAGACTCCGATCCAGGTCGTCGTGACCCGGGCCGAGGCAGTCGCGCTCGGGTTGCACGAGGGCGATCGCGTATGGCTACGCGTGCAGGTCGGCGCTGACCGAGTCGTGAGCTAGCTTCCAGCACCGGACGTGCACAAAGTCGCCTAGGGTCGTCTGGTGAAGCTCGACACCATCGTCATCGGAGCAGGCGTCGCCGGCCTCGTCGCCGCTGATCGCCTCGCAGCCGCAGGCCAGGAAGTCCTCGTACTGGAGGCCCGCGACCGGGTCGGCGGACGCACCCTGACCGAGGACGTCCCAGGTACAGACGGCCTGCGCGTCGACTCAGGCGGTCAGTGGATCGGCCCTGACCAACGCCTGCTGGCCGCCGAGCTCAAGCGATTCGGCCTCACCACGATTGACCAGGGCGGCCACGGCAAGACATTGATCAGCCTTCGCGGCAAGAAGTCGCGCTACACGGGCAGCACGCCGCGACTGGGACCAGCGACGCTCGTCGACGTTGGGCAAGCGCTCGCACGGTTTGAGCGACTCGCCAAACGGGTCGACCTCGAACAGCCATGGCGCACGCCAAAGGCCGACAAGTGGGACGGCCAGACCTTCGAGTCGTGGATCCGAGGCGCCTGCCGAACCGAAAAGGCTCGAGACTTCTTCCGGATCGCATGCGAGGGCGTGTTCGCCACGACCTCCGCCAACCTCTCGATGCTGCACGCGATGTTCTACTCCAAGTCCGGCGTGAGCTTTGAGTACCTCATCAGCACCGAAGGCGGCGCCCAGCACGCTCGTGTCGAGGGCGGCATGCAGCAGCTGTCCGTGCGGCTCGCCGCCGGGCTCGGTGGCCGTGTGCGTCTCAACGAGCCAGTCACGACGATCACACATGACGACCACGGGGTCGTCGTGACGACGACCAAGGGCCAGCACGAGGCGAAGCGCGTCGTTGTCGCGATCCCGCCGACCCTGGCTGCGCGTATCTCGTATGACCCGCCATTGCCGGCGACCCGCGACTCGCTGACCCAGCGCATGCCTCACGGCTCAGTCATCAAATGCCATGCCGTGTATGACCGCCCGTTCTGGCGCGAGGGCGGACTCAGCGGCGAGGCGGCCGGCGACACGTCGCCCGTGAAGGTCATGTTCGACGCGACACCTCCCGGTGACAGTCAGCCCGGAATCATCCTGGCGTTCATCGAGGGTGCCGACGGCCTCGCGATGAGCGACGCGGACCCGGCCGACCGTCAGAAGGCTGTGACCGACGTGCTCGCGCACTACTTCGGAGAGGCAGCTCGCACACCGGTCGCGTACATCGAGCGAGACTGGTCCAAGGAAGAGTGGACTCGCGGCTGCTACGGCGCCCATCTCCCGCCGGGAGCATGGACCCAGGTCGGGTACTCACTGCGAGAACCGATCGGACCCATCCACTGGGCAGGCACCGAGACTGCCGTCCGGTGGTGCGGCTACATCGACGGCGCCATCAGCTCAGGCGAACGCGCCGCCGCCGAAATCATGGACTGACGGGCACTCGCGTACGTCTATCGGCTGCGACGCCGATCGCGAAGATCACGAGACCTGCGGCGGCGAGGCCGATGCCAACAAGACTGGTCGCTCGGTATCCGTGACCTGCGGCGATGACCACCCCGCCGAGCCAGGCGCCGAGCCCATTGGCGATGTTCAGGGCCGAGTGATTGAGCGCCGCACCCAGCATCTGCGCATCGCCTGCCGCGTCCATCAGCCGCATCTGGAGGGTGATGGCGACGACCGATCCAAGGCTGCCGACGCAGAACACCAGCACCAGCGCGGGGATCGTGACTCCGGCCGCGAAATAGAACGCGGCGAGCACCACGACCGTCGCGGCGAGCCCGCCAAGGACGGATCGCTCGATGTCCCAGTCGGCCAGCATGCCAGCGGCCCACGAGCCGAACACTGATCCGATGCCGAAGACCAGCAGGAAGACATTGATCCATCCGCGCGACAGATCGGTGACATCAGTGACGATCGGCGCGATGTAGCTGTACATCGCGAACAGGCCGCCGAATCCGACCAGCCCAGCTGCCACCGCGAACAAGACCTGCGGGCGCTTGAGTGCCGCGAGCTCTCCCCGGAGCGTCGCGTCGAGGTTGGCTGGCGAGTGCGGAACGAAGGCGACGATCATCGCCGCGGCCAGCGCCGCGATCGCGAGGACAGCCCAGTAGGCGCTCCGCCAGCCGAGCTGCTGACCGAGCAGGTTCGAAACCGGAACGCCAGCAACCAGCGCGACTGACAGACCGAGCATGACCGAGCTGACCGCACGACCGCGGTACTCCGGACGTACGAGGGAAGCAGCCAGCAGTGAGGCGACGCCGAAGTAGGCGCCGTGCGGGAGACCCGCGACGAAGCGAGCAGCCATCACGGGCAGGTAGCCACTCGACACCGCCGTCAAGGCGTTGCCAATGCCCAGGGCGAGGATCAGTCCGATCGCCAACTCCTTCTTCGGCAGCCGTGCCCCGAGCGACACGATCACGGGTGCGCCGATGACGACACCGAACGCGTACGCGGTGATCAGATGGCCCGTGGTGGGGATCGATTCGTCGATGCCTTCGGCAATGTCCGGGAGCAGTCCCATCGTCACGAATTCGGTCGTCCCGATCGCAAATCCGCCCAACGCCAACGCCAGCAGCGCCAATGAAAGATGCCGCGTGCTGACGGGGATCTCGGGAGTGCTCACAGGTTCATTCAAGTCGTTGGCCTCGGCGTGTTATTCCCCGCCGGCTTCTGTCTGAGCGTCGTGCGAGGCTGAGCCGTGCGAACTTTCATCGCGGCCGAGCGACGCGTACGTCTTGGCCAACGACACGCGCTCTCGCCGGGTCATCGTGCAAAGGATCCCGTCGGTGCGGCGCGCAGTGTCGTCGCCCTCCATGGCACCGACCCCGCGACCACGTTCCTCGCCGCGCTGGCCCGAATGAACGACGGATCGATCGCCGACATCGAGAAGGCGCTGTACGACGACCGCTCGCTCGTACGAGTGCTCGCCATGCGGCGCACCGTGTTCGCCGTTCCCCGCGATCTGGTGGCCGCCTGCCATGCGGGCGCAGCAGACACCGTCGCCCGCGAACAGCGTCGACTGCTCGAGAAGATGCTCACCGAGGCCAAGATCACCGACGATCCAGCCACCTGGGTCCGTGAGGTCGAGGACATCGCTCTCAAAGCTGTCCACGATGCCGGGGAGATCACCAGCGCCGAGCTCGGCAAGATTGATGAACGACTCATGACACGTTTCGTCCTGGCCCCCGGAACCAAGTACGAGACCACGCAGGGCCTCGCCAGCCGGATGCTGACCCTCATGTCGGCCAAGGGCGAGATCATCCGAGCGCGACCGCGTGGCACGTGGACCTCGACTCAGTTCCGGTGGAGCAGCCTCGACAACTGGGCCCCTGACGTCGTCCGCGACATCTCGGTTGACGATGCAGCCGCGGAGATCGCCCACCGGTGGTTGGCGTCATACGGCCCGGCGACCGAGGACGACCTCGCCTGGTGGACTGGCTGGACCAAGACCCGTACACGTGCCACCCTCGCCCGCTGTGAAGTCGTCGAGGTCGATCTCGACGGTCAGGTCGGCTACATCCTCCCCGGCGACGCCGAGCCCGCGACGGATGACGAGCCGTGGGTGGCGCTGCTCCCGGCGCTCGATCCGACGATCATGGGCTGGAAGCACCGCGACTTCTACCTCGGGCCGCACCGCTCGCTGTTGTTCGACATCAACGGCAACGCCGGTCCGACCGTCTGGGCCAACGGCGAGGTGGTTGGCGGCTGGGCCCAGCTCGACTCCGGCGAGGTCGTGGTCAACCTCCTGACCGACGTCGGCAAGGAAGCGACCCAGGCCATCGACCTGGTCGCTTCCTCACTCACGTCATTGCTCGGCGACGTACGCCTCAAGGCGCGCGCCCGAGGCTGGACCCCGTCAGAGAAACAGCTGCGTTCTTAGCCGAGTCGGTCGACCAGGTCCTTGAGGATGTCGGTGAACGTTGCCGACGGGCGCATCACTGCGTTGGTCTTGGCTTCGTCGGGTCGGAAGTAGCCGCCAATGTCGGCGGGCGATCCCTGCACGGCGAGGAGCTCGTCGACGATCTTCTGCTCATTCGACCCGAGCGCTCCGGCGATCTCCGCGAAGCCTGCCGCGAGCTCTGCGTCTTCGGTCTGCTTGGCCAGCTCCTGCGCCCAGTAGAAGGCGAGGTAGAAGTGGCTGCCGCGGTTGTCGATCGTGCCAAGCTTGCGGCCCGGTGACTTGTTCTCGTTGAGGAACGTCCCGGTCGCCCGGTCGAGCGTGTCGGCCAGGATCTGCGCGCGCGCGTTGCCGGTAGTCGTGGCCATGTGCTCGAAGCTCGAAGCCAGAGCCAGGAACTCGCCGAGGCTGTCCCAGCGCAGATAGTTCTCCTTGACGAGCTGCTGCACGTGCTTGGGGGCCGAGCCGCCGGCACCTGTCTCGAACAGCCCACCACCGTTGATCAGCGGCACGATCGAGAGCATCTTGGCGCTCGTACCGAGCTCGAGGATCGGGAACAGGTCGGTGTTGTAGTCACGCAGCACGTTGCCGGTGACGGAGATGGTGTCCTCACCCTTGCGGATGCGGTCGACCGAGAACTTCGTCGCCTCGACCGGCGACATGATCTCGATCTGAAGACCATCCGTGTCGTGCTCGGGGAGGTAGGCCTCTATCTTGTTGATCAGGTTGGTGTCGTGCGCACGTGTCGTGTCGAGCCAGAAGACCGCGGGCGTGTTGGACGCCCGGGCACGGGTGACAGCGAGCTTGACCCAGTCGCGGATCGGCACGTCCTTGGTCTGGCAGGCGCGCCAGATGTCTCCGGACTCGACTGCGTGCTCGATCAGCACGTCGCCAGCGCGGTTGACGAGCTGCACAGTGCCAGCCGCGGCGATCTCGAATGTCTTGTCATGGCTGCCGTACTCCTCGGCCGCCTGCGCCATGAGACCCACGTTGGGCACGGAGCCCATCGTGGTGGGGTCGTAGGCACCGTTGGCCCGGCAGTCATCGATGACGACCTGGTAGATGCCGGCGTACGAGCTGTCCGGGATCACGGCGAGCGTGTCGGCCTCGGCGCCGTCGGGGCCCCACATGTGGCCCGATGTACGGATCATGGCCGGCATCGACGCATCGACGATGACGTCGCTGGGGACGTGGAGGTTGGTGATGCCCTTGTCGGAGTCGACCATCGCGAGCGGCGGACCAGCGGCGATTCCAGCGTCGATCGCGGCCTTGATCTCAGCACCGTTGGGGAGCTCGTCGAGCCCGGCGATGATCGAGCCGAGGCCGTTGCTCGGGCTCAGTCCAGCGGCCGCGAGGTCGTCGCCGTACTGGGCGAACACATCAGGCAGGAACGCCTTGACGACGTGGCCGAAGATGATCGGGTCGGAGACCTTCATCATGGTTGCCTTGAGGTGGACCGAGAACAGGACGCCATCAGCACGAGCGCGCTCGACCTGCGCGGCCAGGAAGGCGTCGAGAGCCGATGCGCGCATCACGGTGCCGTCGACGATCTCGCCGGCGAGCACGGGGAACGCTTCCTTGAGCAAGGTTGTGTTGCCGTCAGCGCTGACGAGCTGGATCGTCAGCGCGTCATCGGCCTCGAGCACGACAGACTTCTCGTTGTCGCGGAAGTCGTCGGCGTCCATCGTGGCGACGTTCGTCTTGGAGTCGGCGGTCCAAGCCCCCATCGAGTGCGGGTGAGCCTTGGCGAAGTTCTTGACCGAAGCAGGTGCGCGGCGATCGGAGTTGCCCTCTCGGAGGACAGGGTTGACGGCGCTGCCCTTGACCTTGTCGTAGCGCGCGCGGACTTCCTTTTCCTCGTCCGTCTGCGGGTTGTCCGGGTAGTCAGGCAGTGCATAGCCCTGGCTCTGCAGCTCGGCGATCGCGGACTCGAGCTGCGGGATCGAGGCGCTGATGTTGGGCAGCTTGATGATGTTGGCTTCCGGCGTCTTCGCAAGGTCGCCCAGCTCAGTCAGCGCATCGCCGATCTGCTGCTCAGGCGTCAGACGATCGCCGAACAGGGCAATGATGCGGCCGGCCAGCGAGATGTCGCGGGTCTCGACCTCGACGCCGGCAGTCGAGGCATACGCCTCGATCACGGGGAGGAACGAGTACGTGGCCAGCAAGGGCGCTTCGTCGGTGTGGGTGTAGATGATCTTGGCCATGTGGCCAGCCTCCTCGGCGCAGAAAATTCGTTCGACATCAAGATATCTCACGGTTGTCGACACTCCTGACGGAACCTTCTCGCAGCGTCTCGCAGCCATACACTCGAATTGGCCGCAGGGGGCGGCCCCAAGTGGAGGAGCTCATCATGGCTACAACCACCCCAATGTCATCACGGCTCGCCGCCGAAGCACTCGGCACGTTCGTGCTCGTCCTGGGCGGCGTCGGCAGCGCGATCCTCGCCGGCCAGGCAATCGGCGCGCACGGCGTCGCGCTGGCCTTCGGCCTCACCGTCCTGACCATGGCGTTCGCCGTGGGACCCATCTCGGGCGGACACTTCAACCCGGCAGTCACCGTCGGCCTCGCGGCAGCAAAGCGATTCGAGTGGAGCAATGTGTTGCTCTACGTCGCCGCTCAGGTCGCCGGCGGAGTGCTGGGCGTCCTCGCCATCTGGGCGATCGGTTCGGGAAACGCCGACTTCGACCGCAAGTCGTCGTTCGCAGCAGCGTCGAACGGTTGGGGTGACGCGCTCAGCGGCTACTCGCTGCTGTCGGTGCTGACCACCGAAGTCATCTTCACCGCGTTGTTCGTGTTCATCATCCTGGCGGTGACGTCAGGACGGACACCCGAAGGTTTCGCACCCATTGCGATCGGCCTTGCGCTGACGCTCATCCACCTCGTGACGATTCCGGTCGACAACACCTCGGTCAACCCGGCCCGGTCACTCGGACCGGCCCTGTTGGCAGGCGGCGACAGCATCGAACAGCTGTGGGCGTTCATCGTGGCGCCGCTGGTCGGCGGCATCGTCGGCGGCATCGGCTACAAGCTGCTCACCGGCGGTGCGCGCTCCGGCGTCGAGATCGAAGGCAAGCGCTAGACACCGATACAGACGAAAGGCCCGGTCATCGCGACCGGGCCTTTCGCGTGTCTCTGTCAGACGTCCGCTTCGCAGTGTGGCGGCTTCGCCGCGAGCCGCTCCCGCTTCGCTAGCGCTCCGTCGGGCACGGCCGCGGGCGGCCTTAGCCGACGTCGTACCGGTCGAGATCCATGACCTTGGACCAGGCAGCCACGAAGTCCGTGACGAACTTGCCCTTGGCGTCGTCGCTGGCGTAGACCTCGGCGATCGCGCGCAGCTCGGAGTTTGAGCCGAACACCAGGTCGGCACGACTTCCTGTCCACTTCACGGCACCCGAGTCGTCACGTGCCTCGTACGTCGACGAGTCCGCCGCTGCGGCTGTCCACGTCGTACCGAGGTCGAGGAGGTTGGCGAAGAAGTCGTTCGTCAACGTTCCCGGCTTGTCGGTGAGGACGCCCGTCGCGGAGTTGTCGTAGTTGGTGTCGAGGACCCTGAGGCCACCGACCAGCACGGTCATCTCGGGCGCGCTGAGGCTCAGGAGGTTGGCCTTGTCGATCAGCAGGAACTCCGCCGGAAGGCGGTTGCCCTTCGCTTCGTAGTTGCGGAACCCATCAGCAACCGGCTCGAGTGCGGCGAACGACTCGACGTCGGTCTGCTCCTGCGATGCGTCCGCACGTCCCGGAGTAAACGGAACCCGTACGTCGTGACCCGCTGCCTTGGCCGCCTGCTCGATCGCCGCAGCGCCACCGAGCACCATCACGTCGGCGAGCGAGACACCCTTGCCGAAGGCTTGCTGGACTCCTTCGAGGGTACGCAGCACGGTCGCCAGCTGGTCGGGGTTGTTGACTTCCCAGCTGTTCTGCGGCTCGAGGCGGATGCGCGCACCATTCGCGCCACCACGCTTGTCGCTGATGCGGAACGACGATGCCGACGCCCAGGCGGTCGACACCAGCTGCGAGACCGTGAGGCCCGAGGCCAGGATCTGTGCCTTGAGCTCGGCCACGTCAGCGTCCGAGAGCGAGGCACCGCCAGCGGGGAGCGGGTCCTGCCACATCAGCTCTTCCTGCGGCACGAGCGGTCCGAGGTAGCGCTGGATCGGACCCATGTCGCGGTGGGTCAGCTTGTACCAAGCACGAGCGAACGCGTCGGCGAGCTGATCCGGGTTCTCGAGGAACCGACGCGAGATCGGCTCGTAGATCGGGTCGAACCGCAGCGCGAGGTCGGTCGTGAGCATCGTCGGAGGACGGGTGAGCTCGTTCGTCTCGGGGTCCGGGAAGGTATTGGCCCCCGCGCCGTCCTTGGCGACCCACTGATTGGCACCGGCGGGGCTCTTGCTGAGCTCCCACTCGAAGCCGAACAACGCTTCGAAGAACGTGTTGTCCCACGCGATCGGGGTCGGTGTCCAGGTGACCTCAAGGCCGCTGGTGATCACGTCGCGGCCCGTGCCCGTGCCGAGCGACTGCTTCCAGCCGAGACCCTGCTCCTCGATCGAGGCGCCTTCGGGCTCGGGTCCGACGTACTCGTCGGGGTCACCGGCTCCGTGCGCCTTGCCGAACGTGTGACCACCGGCGATCAGCGCAACGGTCTCCTCGTCGTTCATCGCCATGCGGCTGAACGTCTCGCGGATGTCGCGCGCGGAGGCGAGCGGATCCGGGACGCCCTCGGGGCCTTCGGGGTTGACGTAGATCAGGCCCATCTGGACTGCGGCAAGCGGGCTCTCGAGCTCACGGTCGCCGGTGTAGCGCTGCTCGCCACCCTTGTCGCCGCCGAGCCACTCGTCCTCGGGCCCCCAGTAGACGTCCTCGTCGGGCTCCCACACATCGGGACGACCGCCAGCGAAGCCGAAGGTCTTGAAGCCCATCGTCTCAAGGGCAACATTGCCGGTCAGGATCATCAGGTCGGCCCACGAGATCGCCGAGCCGTACTTCTTCTTGATGGGCCAGAGCAGGCGACGAGCCTTGTCGAGGTTGCCGTTGTCGGGCCAGCTGTTGAGCGGGGCGAAGCGCTGCATACCTGCTCCAGCGCCACCTCGGCCATCCCTGATCCGGTAGGTACCGGCGCTGTGCCAGGCCATGCGGACGAAGAACGGTCCGTAGTGACCGAAGTCAGCTGGCCACCACTCCTGCGAGTCGGTCATGAGTGCCGCGAGGTCAGAGCGCAGCCCGTCCAGGTCGAGGTTGTTGAACGCCTGGGCATAGTCGAAGTCGTCGTCCATCGGATTTGCGACGTCGGTGTGCTTGCGCAGGATCTTGAGGTTGAGCTGGTTGGGCCACCATTCCTGGTTGGCCGAGCCCTCGGTCGGGTGAACACGTCCGCCATGGGAGACGGGACACTTGCCTTGGCCCTCGTTCTCCTCGTCGTTCATGTCGCCTACGACGGCATTGTGGTCCTGGTTGTCAGGCATGGTGTTCCTTCCGGATCAGTTGGTTGGCTCAAGAACAGGTGTGCAATCGGGGCAGGTGCCCCAGTAGGTGACCTCGGCCTCGTCGATCGTGAAGCCATGGTTGTCAGAAGCGGTCAAGCAAGGAGCGCTGCCGTGGGCGCAGTCGACATCAGCGACGGCGCCGCACTCGCGGCAGACGACATGATGGTGGTTGTCCCCGACGCGCAGCTCGAACAGCGCAGGCGAACCGGCAGGCTCGATGCGCCGGGCCAGTCCGACATCAGTCAGCGCCCGCAACACGTCGTAGATCGCCTGAGTCGACACGCCTCCGAGCTCAGTTCGAACGTCGGCCGCTATGCGGTCAACCTCTGAGTGAGGAGCCAGCGCCAGAGCCGAGATCACGGCGACCCGGGGCCGGGTGACGCGCATACCGGCGCCCCGCAACAGCTCAACGGGGTCATCGACGGTCAGCACGTGCTCATGCAACCACCTTTTCTGGAACGATTCAAGATTAGACACGCGCATTGGTCCGACCCGAGCACATTCGTACAGCCACAGTGGGTTAGTTTCGACTGAGTCCCCCATGCATCAAGGAGCACACTCGTGAGCACAACCCCCGTGAAGGTCGCCGTCACCGGAGCTGCCGGTCAGATCGGCTACAGCCTGCTGTTCCGTCTCGCGAGCGGTTCGCTGCTCGGGCCGGACACTCCGATCCAGCTCCAGCTGCTCGAGATCACGCCGGCACTCAAGGCGCTCGAGGGCGTCGTCATGGAGCTCGACGACTGCGCGTTCCCGACCCTCGCCGGCGTCGAGATCGGCGATGACGCCGAGAAGATCTTCGACGGCGTCAACCTCGCCCTGCTCGTCGGCGCCCGCCC
>JBBSJW010000016.1:0-45114 GCA_038256885.1 Propionibacteriales bacterium | reverse complement strand
GGAAATTCAGACGAGAGTTACGGTGGAACACGAGGACCTCCGGACGGTTGAAGACATAGACATCTCCACCGCACCCGGAGGTCTTCGCCACGTCAAGAGCCGAGCAGTGTCACTAACGTCCTGGCCGAGTACAGCTAGTCCCTGGCATGCCGGGACAGTCCTTCCCAAATGTGACGTGGGCCACTACGTTCAGTCCGGGCGGGAGGCCTATCCCAGGAGGAATGCATGTCGGTGGTCACCCGAACTCGCAGATCTGTAGCAAGGATCGTCGCGGGCGCGCTCACACTCTCGTTCATTGCAATGACGCTCGTCGCGGCACCGGCACAAGCGGACGGCCCCGGCGTTGGTACGCCGTGGGTGGCGTCCGTCGGTGACTCCTACATCTCCGGTGAGGCCGGTCGCTGGGCCGGCTCCTCAAACAGCAACTCGGCATCGGCCGACGCCCTGGGCAGTACCGCGTACTTCGACAACGCCGCCAACACCGCCGAGACGGTCGAACGGTGTCACCGCAGCAAGAGCGCCGAGATCAAGATCGGCGGCGGGATCAACAGCGTCAACCTGGCTTGCTCCGGAGCGAAGACCGCGACCGATGCCGGTGGCACGTACTTCAAGCCGGGCCTCGACTTCTACGACAACGGCGCCGGCAAGATCGGTCAGGCCAAGGCGCTCCAGCAGTTCGCGGCAACCCACAACGTCAAGATGGTCGCGGTCTCGATCGGCGGCAACGACTTCAACTTCGCCAGCATCGTCCAGTCCTGTGTCGCCGACTTCCTCGGCTCACCGACCTGGTGGAAGGACTACTGCCAGGACGACAGCAGCGTCACGGCCAACTTCACCAGTGCGAACGTGTCTGCCGTGAAGACCCGCATCTCCAACGCGTTCATCAACATCCGCACTGCCATGCGTAACGCCGGCTATGCCGACAGCTCGTGGACGCTGCTCGTCCAGAACTACCCGTCCCCCCTTCCCAACGGCTCGGCCTTCCGATACAGCGAGAGCGGCTACTCCAGGCAGAACACGGGCGGCTGCGGGTTCTGGAACAGCGACGCCAACTGGGCCAACTCCAGCGCGCTGCCGACCATCAACAACACGGTCGCCGGCGCCATCACCCAGTCCGGCCTGACCAACACCAAGTCGCTGAACCTGTCGCAGGCATTCAACGGTCGCCGCCTGTGCGAGAACACCGTCGGTCTGTACGAAGAGGTCGGCCTGAGCTCGTGGACGCAGTCGACGGCCGTCGACCGGACCGAGTGGGTCAACCAGATCCGTACCGTCTCGACGGCCGGAAGCAGCCCGTACTACATCCAGGAATCGCTCCACCCGAACTACTGGGGTCAGCTGGCGACTCGGTCCTGCGTACGCCAGGCCTACAACGCCGGTGCGCCCAAGGGCGGCACCTGCACCCGCAGCGCCAACGGTCTCAGCTCATTGGGTGAGCCCAGGATGGTTCTGAACTAGCGGCTGGAGTCGTCACCGACCTGGACGAGCAGCTTGCCGAAGTTCTTGCCGGTGAGCAGCCCGATGAATGCCTCGGGCGCATTCTCCAGGCCGGCGACGATGTCCTCCCGATGCCGCAGCTCGCCTGACGCGATCCAGCCGGCGACATCGTTCTGGAAGTCCTTGTAGTGCGCCTTGACGAACTCGTCCTGGATGAATCCGCGCATCGTGATGCTCTTGGTCAGGATCGAGGTCATCAGGTACGGCGTGCGGTCAGGACCGGACGGAAGCTCGGTGGCGTTGTAGCTGGCGACGAGTCCGCAGACCGGCACTCGGGCGTAGGTGTTGAGGCGCGGGAGCACGGCATCCCACACGTGGCCACCGACGTTCTCGAAGTACACGTCGATGCCGTCGGGAACAGCAGCCTTGAGATCGGCCTTGAATGTCCGCGAGCGGTGGTCCAGGGCGACATCGAATCCAAGCTCGGTGAGCCAGGCGACCTTCTCGGCACCACCCGCGATGCCGACGGCGCGCGCACCCTTGATCTTCGCGATCTGGCCGACGGCTGAGCCGACGGGGCCAGCAGCGGCCGCGACGACGACGGTCTCACCGGGCTGTGGCTTGCCGATCTGCAGCAACCCGGCATACGCCGTGAAGCCCGGCATGCCGAGCACGCCGACGGCCGTCGAGATGGGGGCGCTGGAGGGGTCCAGCTTGCGTACGTACTTGGCCGGCAGCACGGCGTACGCCTGCCAGCCGTGGTACGAGAGCACGAAGTCGCCCGGACTCAACGACGGATCGTTCGACTCGACCACCTCGGCGACTGTGCCGCCTTGCATGACCTCGCCCAGCAGCTGCGGTGCTGCATACGACTTGGCGTCGTTCATGCGGCCACGCATGTAGGGATCGAGCGACAGGTAGATCGTCCGGAGAAGCGCCTCGCCGTCACCGGGGCTCGGAATCGGGGCCGTCTCGACGCTGAAGTTGTCGTGGGTCGGCTCTCCGATGGGGCGGGAGGCGAGCCGGATGCGCGTGTTCTCAGTCACGGCTCGGACCCTACCCGCTGGGGCATACTCACCTGCATGTCGAATACCAAGTTCTGGC
This sequence comes from Propionibacteriales bacterium, assembly GCA_038256885.1. GTDB lineage: Bacteria > Actinomycetota > Actinomycetes > Propionibacteriales > Nocardioidaceae > Aeromicrobium. The sequence goes on along the minus strand of JBBSJW010000016.1, from coordinate 42,573 downwards.
GCTCGGTCGAGGTGCTGCACGACGTCGTCTACTTCGCTCCTGACTCCAAGGCTCGCTACGAGGTCCTGGGCCTCAAGGGCTACTGGATGGGCTACTTCGCCTCCCGCTCAGCCGCGTTGGGCATGCCCTCGCCGGAGCTGGTCATTGCAACGTTCCACGGCTTCGCGCCCAAGATGGTGCACCGAGCGCTCCCCGACGCCTGGTCGCTCGCGTCCCGCGACGACATCCTCAAGGCCCGGTTCGACCTCGCCCGGGATGCGCTGACCCCCGGCGTCGACGCCGCGGACGCCAACACCGGCAAGGTCGCCAAAGAGCTCGCGGCCATCGTCGACGGACTCGACTTCGCCGGCAAACCACTCGCCGCGGCACACGCTTCACTGCCCCGGCCCACCGACGACATCGGCTTGCTCTGGTGGGCCGCCTCAGTGATCCGCGAGTACCGCGGCGACTGCCACCTCGCAGTCCTCGGCGCTGCCGGGCTCAACGGCACATCGGCCAACACACTCGCGGTCGCGGCCGGACTGGCGGTCGGCGAGCAGCGCAACATGCGAGGCTGGACCGAGGACGAGTGGGCAGCTGGATACGCCGAGCTCGCCAGCCGTGGATGGGTCAACGCCGACGACACGATCACCGACTCAGGGGCTTCCGCACGAAAGCAGATCGAGGACGCCACGGATCGTGTGTGCGCGGCCGGCATGGACAAGGAGGCCACGGGTCGCGCGATCACGGTCGAGGACGGCGTACGAACGCTGGCTCGCGCCACGCTGAAGACGGGCGCGATCAACTTCCCCAATCCCACTGCCACCAAGACGCCCTGATGGTCCAGACTGGCGCGATGGAGATCCCCACCCCGTTCTGGCGCTCGGTCGAAGCTCTCAACAACTTCGTCTACCTCGTGCCAGAGGCCGCAACCCACTACAAGGCGATCGGGCTCAAGGGTTCGTGGATGGGCTACTTCGCCTCCAGATCAGCTCCCATGGGAGCGGCGTCGCCAGAACTGGTGATTGCGACGTTCCACGGCTTCGCTCCGCATCTCGTGCAGCGGGCGATTCCCGACGCCTGGTCCTTCGCGACTCCAGAGGTCGTGCTCGCATCCCGCCTCGAGCTGGCGACCGGAGTCCTGCGCAAAGCCGTCACCGCCGAGCAGGCCGTACCGCTCGCTAATGCGCTGGAGAAGGTCGTCGCGGGGCTCGACTTCGCCGGCAAGCCACTCGCTGCTGCGCATGCGTCCGTAGCGTTGTCCGACGAACCGCTGGAGCGCTTCTGGGTCCTCGACGCAGTCGTACGCGAGTACCGCGGCGACTGCCATGTCGCTCTGCTTGTTGGTGAAGGGCTGAACGGCATCGACGCCAATGTGCTGAACGTCGCTGCCGGTCGCACCTTCCCCCAGCAGCAGCAACTCCGCGGCTGGAGCGACGAGGAGTGGGCCGACGGCAAGGAGCGGCTCCGCAAGCGCGGTTGGCTCAACGAAGCCGGCGAGCTCACGGAGGCGGGCACCGCATTCCGCAACGAGCTCGAGGACCGCACCGACCAGGTCTGCGCAAGTTGGATGAGTGACGAGGCCATCACCGCCGCCGTCGACGTCACAGAGGACATTCGGTCGGCAGCACGTGCTCTGCGCGCCCTGTTGAGTCCCGCCTGACCCTCTACCGTTGAGCCATGGCATCCCCCGCGATCGAGATCGAGGTCGACGACAGGGTCGTGCGGGTCACCAACCCCGACCGTGTCTACTTCCCAGAGCACGGGTGGACCAAACTCGACCTGATCGAGTACTACCTCGCAGTCGGGGACGGCATCGTCAACGCGCTGTATGAACGTCCGTGCATGCTGCACCGGTTCCCCAAGGGGCTGGCCGGCGACAAGGTGCACCAGAAGAAGGTGCCGCCCGGTGCGCCTCCATGGCTCGAGACGGTGCCGATCCACTTCCCGCGCTTCGACCGGATCGTCCACGAGGTCTGCGTGACAGAGCTGGCGACCGTGATCTGGGCGGTGCAGATGTCGACCGTCGAGTTCCACCCGTGGAACAGTCGTCGGGCCGACACCGAGAAGCCCGACGAGTGGCGTATCGACCTCGATCCGGGACCCAAGTGCGACTTCGAGACCGTACGAAGGGTCGCGCACGTCTCGCACGAGGTGCTCGACGAGCTCGGCGCCACGGGATTCCCGAAGACGTCCGGTGGTTCAGGCCTGCACATCTACGTACGCATCCCGCCTGAACACGGTTTCGCCGACGTACGTCGTGCTGCCCTCGCGTTCGCCCGCGAGGTCGAGCGGCGAGCACCCGATGACGTGACGACGACCTGGTGGCGCAAGGACCGCGACCCAACCGACCTGTTCGTCGACTACAACCAGAACGCCCGCGACCACACGATTGCCGCCGCCTATTCAGTACGCGGGTTGGCCGACGGTCGGGTCTCGACGCCGATCCGCTGGGACGAGATCGACGACGTCGACCCGCACGACTTCACGATCGCGACGGTTCCTCACCGATATGTCGAGCTCGGTGATCTCCACAAGGGCATCGACCAGACGTCATTCGACATCGCACCGTTGCTCGAGTGGGCCGACCGCGATGAACACGAAGGCGCGGAACCGCCGGCCGAACCCGAGGACTAGCGGCGTAGCAGGTAGGCGTCCATGACCCAGCCCGCGTCAGTCTTCGTGGCGGCGCGGGCAGCGTCGATCTCGTCAACGACGGCGCCGACTCGGCCCGCGACGAGACGCTCGTGCTCGGTGCCGAGGTTGGCGCCCCACCAGATATGCCAGTCGTCGAGTCCGTCGAGCTCGATTCGGGCACTCAGCATGATCAGGATGTTGTCGGCGCCGGCACCAACGGCCTCCCGCAGCTTGCGAGCTGTCGTCACGGTGATCGGCTGCCCGATCTCGTGCAGCACGATCCGGTGCCGGGCGGCGAGCAGCTGCAGGCTGGAGATGCCGGGGATGACGTCCCACTCGGCCTCGACGTTGCCGCGTGCCAGGATGCGCTCGACGATGCGGATCGTCGAGTCATAGAACGCTGGGTCACCCCACACCAGGAATCCGACGTCACCGGGCTGATCGAGAATCACCCGCTCATACGCCTCGGCTCGCGCCTCGTGCCAGTCAGTGACTGCGCCCTGATAGTCCGAAGGGTCATCGCGGTCGCGCTCGGGATCGCGTACGGCGATGACCTTTGCGTCGTGGCCAACGTGCCGCGCCAACAGCGCCTGACGGGCTGCGAGCAGCGGATCGTCCTCGGCCTTCTCAGCGACGACGAAGTACGCCACCGAGTGCATCGCAGCGACCGCCTCGAGCGTCACCTGGTCCGGGTCCCCCGGACCGATGCCGATGACGCGGATGCGTCGCATCAGGCTTTGTCCTCCAGATCGCCCTCGATGTCGAGGTAGACCTGCTGCATCGCCGCCAGCACGTCGGGGTCTGGATCGGCCCACAGGTCACGATCGGCGGCTTCGTTGAGCCGCTCGATGATGCCGCGCAGCGCCCAGGGGTTCGACTTCTTCATGAACTCCTGGTTGACCTCGTCGAGCACGTACTCCTTGGCGAGGGTCTCGTACATCCAGTCGTGGACGACGCCGGTCGTGGCGTCGAAGCCATAGAGGTAGTCGACGGTCGCGGCGAGCTCGAACGCACCCTTGTAGCCGTGGCGCTGCATCGCACCGATCCACCGCGGGTTGACGACGCGAGCACGGAACACGCGCGTCGTCTCTTCCTGCAGGGTCCGCGTGCGTACGGCGTCGGGTGTCGTCGAGTCTCCGACGTACGCCTTGGGGTCGGTGCCGGTCAACGCACGAACGGTCGCGACCATGCCGCCGTGGTACTGGAAGTAGTCGTCGGAGTCGGCGATGTCGTGCTCACGGGTGTCGATGTTCTTGGCCGCCACCGCGATGCGCTTGTAGTTGGCGCGCATGTCGTCGGCTGCCGGCGCACCGTCGAGATCGCGGCCGTAGGCGAAGCCACCCCACGCGGTGTAGACCTCGGCGAGGTCCTTGTCATCGCGCCAGTTGCCAGCCTCGATGACCTGCAGGATGCCGGCACCGTACGAGCCCGGCTTCGACCCGAAGATGCGGGTCGTCGAGCGACGGGCGTCGCCGTGCTCTGCCAGGTCGCGCTGCGCGTGGGCACGTACGTAGTTCTGGTCGTCGGGCTCGTCGAGCTCGGCGACCTGACGGATCGCGTCGTCGAGGATGCCGATGACGTGCGGGAACGCGTCACGGAAGAAGCCCGAGATGCGCACCGTCACGTCGATGCGCGGGCGAGCCAGCTCGTCGAGCGGCACGACGCGCAGGCCGTTGACCCGGCGGGAGGCGGGATCCCATTCCGGCTCGACGCCGATCAGTGCGAGCACCTCGGCGATGTCGTCGCCAGACGTGCGCATTGCCGACGTGCCCCAGACCGAGAGCCCGACCGAGCGCGGGTACTCGCCCGTGTCGGCGAGGTGACGCTCGATCAGCGAGTCGGCCATGGCTCGACCGGTCTCCCACGCGAGTCGCGACGGCACGGCTTTGGGGTCGACGGTGTAGAAGTTTCGGCCGGTGGGCAACACGTTGACGAGTCCACGCAGAGGCGAGCCGGACGGGCCGGCCGGGATGAATCCGCCATCGAGCGCGTGCAGCACATGGTCGAGCTCGTCGGTGGTCTTCGCCAGTCGAGGTACGACCTCGGTCGCCGCGAACTCGAGAACTCGCACCACGTCCGGTACGTCAGTGAGACTGCGCGCCGTGGCGACGTCCCAGTCAGCATCTTCCATGGCCTGGATCAGCTCCTTGGCCTGCTCCTCGATTTCGTCGATCGAACCCAGGTCGGCGCCCTCCTTGAGACCAAGAGCCGCGCGAAGACCGGGGACAGCTCCAGTCTCGCCGCCCCAGATCTGGCTCGCCCGCAGGATCGAGAGCACGAGATTGACCCGCGCCTCGCCCTGAGGGGCCTGGCCGAGCACGTGCAGGCCATCACGGATCTGCGCGTCCTTGATCTCGCAGAGCCATCCGTCGACATTGAAGATGAAGTCGTCGAAGTCGTCCTCGTCCGGGATGTCGTCCAGCCCGAGGTCACGGTGCATCTCCGCGGCACGCATGTGGGTCCAGATCTGCGACCGGATCGCCGGCAGCTTGGCTGGGTCCATCGCCGCGATGTTGGCGTACTCGTCGAGCAGCTGCTCGAGCTTGGCGATGTCGCCGTACGACTCAGCGCGTGCCATCGGCGGGATGAGGTGGTCGACGATCGTGGCGTGCGCGCGGCGTTTGGCCTGTGCGCCCTCGCCCGGGTCGTTGACGAGGAACGGGTAGATCAGCGGCAGGTTGCCAATCGCGGCGTCGGTGCCGCAGGCCGCCGACAGCGCGGCGTTCTTGCCGGGCAGCCACTCCATCGAGCCGTGCTTGCCGAGGTGGACGACGGCGTGGGCCTCGAATGCCTGCTCAACCCAGCGGTAGGCAGCCAGGTAGTGGTGCGAGGGCGCCATGTCGGGATCGTGATAGATCGCGACAGGGTTCTCGCCATAGCCGCGGGGCGGCTGGATCATCAGCACGATGTTGCCGGCGCGGATCGTGGCCAGCACGATCTCCTGCTGATCGTTCACGAACAGCTTGCCGGGCGCGGGACCCCACGCCTCGAGCATCGCATCGCGCAGGTCGGGATGGAAGCCCTCGAACCAACCCGCGTACTGCGCAGCGGGGATGCGTACGTGGCTCTCGGTCAGCTGCACCTGGGTGAGCCACTCCTCGTCCTGTCCACCGGCCGCGATGAGCGCGTGGATCAGCGCGTCACCCGCCTCCGTCAGGTCGTCGAGCTCCAGACCGGGAATCGAGCCGGGCGCGCCCAGGTCGTAGCCCGCGTCGCGCATCTCGCGCAGCAGGCGGATCGTCGACACCGGGGTGTCGAGGCCGACTGCGTTGCCGACCCGGCTGTGCTTGGTCGGGTACGCCGACAGCATCAGCACGATCTTGCGCTCAGAAGGATCGACGTGGCGCAGCCGTGCGTGGGCGACTGCGATGCCGGCGACCCGGGCGCAGCGCTCGGGGTCGGCGACGTAGCGCGGCAGACCGTCCTCATCGATTTCCTTGAAGGAGAACGGTGCGGTGATGATGCGACCGTCGAACTCGGGGATCGCGATCTGGCTGGCCGAGTCGAGCGGCGTGACGCCGTCGTCCGAGGCTGCCCAGTCCTCACGACTCGAGGTCAGGCAGAGACCTTGCAGGATCGGGATGTCGAGGGCCTTCATGCGCTCGACGTCCCATGCCTCGTCATCGCCACCGGCGCTCACGGTGCCGGGCTTGGTGCCGCCGGCTGCGAGCACCGTGACGACGAGTGCGTCGAGAGTGGCGAGCTCGGTGAACAGCTCGTCGGGAGCGGCACGCAGCGACGAGCTGAAGATCGGCACGCCGTACGCCTCGCCGGTCGCGTCGATCGCGTCAGCGAGCTGGTGCGCAAAGCCGCTGTTGCCGGAGGCCTCGTGGGCTCGGTAGTAGAGGACACCAATGCGCGGCCGATCAGCGCCGATCGATCGCTCCGCCACGCCCCACTCCGCCAGCACTGCGGGCGGCTCGAAGCCGATGCCGGTGAGCAGAACGGTGTCGGACAGGAAGGCGTGCAGCTGACCGAGGTTGGCTGGGCCACCCTCGGCGAGGTAGCGGTGTGCCTCCGCGGCGGTACCGACCGGCACGGTCGAGTAGCTCATCAGCTCGGCGTCGGGAGTCTGCTCTCCGCCAAGAACGACGACCGGTGCGCCCGAGGCGAGCACCGCATCAAGGCCATCGCGCCACGAGCTCGCCGTGCCGAGGATGCGTACGACGATAAGATCGACACCCTCGATCGCCGGCGGCAGCTCCGTCGCGACATCGAGTCGCGAAGGATTGGCCAGCAGGTATTCCGCACCGCTCGAGCAGGCCGACAGCAGGTCGGTGTCGGACGTGGACAGCAGCGCGATGCGCGTCATGTTCCTCCTCGGGGTTCTCGCCCCGCGTGGTGGGTTGCTCCACGCTCAGTGTCTGGCTGGCCTCATCGGCTGTCACAGTGGCGGAACCGCTCCGGAGTTGCACCGGATTCCTGCGTCGTGGAAGTGCAGACCAGACTACCGGCTCGACCACGTGCGGGATGATGGCCCGTATGGATGACGCGGCGCTCGACCTCGCTGCGGAGGTCGGACCGTTCTTCGTCCTCGACCGCTGGTCCGCCGAAGCTGGTTGGCGACCGCTGCGCGAGCTCGTGGAGCGGCCCAATGTGCTGGTCGAGCGGGTGATGGCTGCGCGGGAAATGCTCGCCGAGCGATCGAGCGTCACGGTCGACGAGATCGAAGAACGGGCAACCGCATCGATTGTCTTCCTCGGCCTCGCGGCACGGCTTGTCTCACCGGCATTCGCCTGCGCGGTGCTCGCCGATCACGTCCCGAACCTTTCGCTTGATGCCCTGTGGTGGCAGCCAACGGTCAGCGGTCCCTGGCCGTTGGCGCGCGGCGCTTCAGCGCCGACAACCGCTCAAGGACTCGACGAGCAGGTCTTGCAGCCGATCGTGGCTCCAGTGCTTGAGGCCTTCGCCCGTACGTTCGCACTGTCCGAGCAGGTGCTGTGGGGCAATGTCGCGTCAAGCCTCGCGGGCGCATTGACGATGCTGCGCGCTGCTCGCCCTGATCGCGCCGAGGTCGCGACCCAGCTGGTGCAGGACTTGCTCGCGGCGGGGACGCTGCACGACACGGGGGTTCTGGCCGGATCGTTCAAGCGTCGATCGTGCTGCCTGTTCTACCGGGTGCCGGGCGCCGGGATCTGCGGCGACTGTGTGCTGGACGAGGCACCAAACCCCGCGTGACACCATGACGGGGTGAAGAATCGCTCCTATTCCGACCGGTGTCCGGGCGTCCTGCGTCCCTGGATCGCCGACGACGGAGCGCTCGTACGGCTGCGACTCATCGGCGGCGTGCTGCCCACCTCGACCTTGCGGGATCTGGTCGCCATCGCTGCGGAGCACGCTGACGGCGCGATCCTGCTGACCAAGCGAACCAACCTGCAGCTCCGCGGCATCGACCATGCAGACGGCTTCGTTCCGGCCGCGCTGGTCGACGCCCTCACCCAGGCTGGGCTGCTGCCATCGCCAAGCCACGAGCTCGTACGCAATGTCATGGTCTCGCCGCTGACCGGACGTATCGGCGGTCAGGCCGACCTCCGCGAGACGGCGCTCGAGATCGACCGGCAGCTGTGTGCCGATCCGGACCTCGCGGCGCTTGCTGGACGATTCCTGTTCGTGCTCGATGACGGCCGCGGCGACATCGAGTCGCGGTCCTTGGACCTCGGTCTGATGGCAGTCGACGCGAAGACGGTGCAGCTGCGGATCGGCTCGCATCTCTGGGGTCCGCTCGTCCCGCTCGACGATGCACCTGAAGCGCTGCTGTCGTACGCGCGCAGGTTCCTCACTCTGCGCGGTGACGGCGAAACCGCGCTGTGGCACGTCGACGAGCTGCCTCAAGGCGGCGAGGAACTGCTGAATGAGCACCATGCCCGCGACCTGCGGACCCAGGTCAGTGCGCTCCCCCCGCCATACGGCATCATCGCGCAGGACGATGGCCGCAGCGCCGAACATGTTGCCGTGCCCGACGGTCTGCTCACCCCCGAGCTCGCCACCACGATCTTGGATCGCGCGGGCACCGAGGTGATCGTGACGCCGTGGCGGAGCGTCGTCATCCCCGACCTGGAGCTCCAATGAAACGTCCCACCCGGCACTTCGACTACGTGGCCGATGGCCCGGCGATCTACGTCGACTCCTTCGCGACGATCCGCGACGAGGCCGAGCTGTCACACATCCCGGCCGACGCCGAGAAGGTCGCCGTACGCATGGTGCACGCCTGCGGACAGGTCGACCTGACCCGAGACCTCGACATCCACCCCCGCCTCGTCGCGGCGGCCCGTGGCGCTCTGGAGTCGGGTGCACCGATCCTGACGGACGCCAACATGGTCGCCTCGGGCGTGACCCGCGCACGGCTGCCCAAGGACAACGAGGTGCTGTGCTTCCTGCGCGATGAGCGAGTCCCAGGGTTGGCGAAGGAGTGGGCCACGACCCGCTCGGCCGCGGCTGTCTCGTTGTGGGAGGACCGTCTCGAAGGCGCCGTGGTGGCGTTCGGCAATGCCCCCACCGCGCTCTTCCACCTCCTCGAGATGTTGCTCGACGGCGCACCCCATCCGGCCGCGATCATCGGTACGCCGGTGGGTTTCATCGGTGCGGCCGAGTCCAAGGAAGCGCTCGCATCGTTCGCGCTCGACATCCCCTATCTGACCGTGCACGGCCGACGCGGCGGATCGGCCATGGCCGCATCGGCACTCAACGCGATCGCCCAGGAGCGAGAATGACCGGCCGCTTGTACGGAGTCGGGCTCGGCCCCGGCGACCCCGAGCTCGTGACGCTCAAGGCCGCTCGCCTGATCGCCGCCGCTGACGTCATCGCCTTTCACGCCGGTGTCGGCAAGCAGTCGAATGCCCGCCGCATCGCGGCCGACCTCATTCCCGACGGCGTGATCGAGGAAGAGCTCCGCTACCCCGTGACGACCGGAACGACGGCTCACCCAGGCGGATATGCCGGCGCTATGGCCGAGTTCTACGAGGAGTCAGCGGCTCGCCTCGCGGTGCACCTGGAGGCTGGCCGAACGGTCGTCGTTCTCGCCGAGGGCGATCCGCTCTTCTATGGGTCCTACATGTACATGCACGACCGGCTGTCCGATCAGTTCGAGACCGAGGTCGTACCCGGCGTTCCGGCGTTTGCCGCGGCGACGGCAGCAGTCGCCTCACCGCTCGTACGCCAGACCGATGTCCTCACGATCCTGCCCGGCACCCTCGACGAGGCCGAGCTGGCTCGTCGCCTCGCCGACACGGACGGCGCGATCATCATGAAGCTCGGACGCACGTTCCCCAAGGTGGTCTCGGCACTCCGCCAGGCAGGTCGACTGGACGGCGCGCTGTATGTCGAGCGGGCGTCGATGCCCGAGGAGCGGTGGCTGCCGGTCGTGGACGTCGATCCCGACTCGGTTCCCTACTTCTCGCTGATCGTCGTCCCCGGCGACACCGGCCCTTCTCGCCGGTCGAGTGGGGCGAGGGACGAGCCCCGTATCGAGACCAGCGAGAACCCCACTGACGCAGCAGAGCTTCTGGTCATCGGTCTCGGACCCGGACCCGACAGGTGGATCACCCCCGAGGTCACCGAAGCACTCTCCGAGGTCCAGCACGTCGTCGGCTACGCGCCGTACGTCAACCGGGTCCCGCAGCGCGAGGGATTGACCCGCCACGCCTCCGGCAACACCGTCGAGGTCGACCGCGCCCGGCTGGCCCTCGACCTCGCACTCAAGGGCGAACGCGTCGCCGTTGTGTCCGGCGGAGACGCGGGAATCTTCGGCATGGCCGCGGCCGTGTTCGAAGCCGCCGAGGACGAGGCATACGCCGATGTCCCGATCCGTGTACTGCCCGGCGTCTCGGCGGTCCAAGCGGTCGCAGCGCGCGCGGGTGCACCGATCGGCGGCGACTTCGCGGTCATGAGCCTGTCGGACCGCCTCAAGCCCTGGTCGCTCATCGAGCAGCGCTTGCGCGCCGTCGCCGAAGCCGATCTTGTCCTCGCGATCTACAACCCGGCTTCGCGCTCTCGTACGACGCAGGTTGCCGAGGCTCAGGCGGTCTTGCTCGAGCACCGCTCCGGCGACACCGTCGTGGTCGTGGGCCGAGACGTCGGCCGAGACGAGGAATCACTAACGGTCACGACACTGGAGAAGCTGGATCCCGACTCGATCGACATGAAGTGTCTGCTGATCATCGGCGCCAGCGGCACCCGTGCGACCGCCGCAGGTCAGGTCTGGACGCCGCGCTTCGCCGAGCGGTCACGCCTCGAGTCGTAAAGATAGGACTCAGCTCCGCGAACGTTTTCGGCCAGCGCCTTGCCGACGAGAATGACGGCGGCTTGGCGCAGCCCGGCAGCTTCGACCTGATCGGCGATGTCGCCGAGGGTTCCACGCAGCACGACCTCAGACGGCTGGCTGGCATTCGCGACGACTGCGACAGGACAGTCGGCTCCGTACGCCTCGACGAGCTCGGCGGCGAGCGCACGGGCGCGGGTGATCGCGAGATGCAACACCAGGGTGGAGCCGGTCGCTGCGAAGTTGGCCAACGCCTCGCCTGACGGCATCGCCGTCGATCGCGCCTGCGTACGAGTCAGCACCACCGACTGCACGACCTCGGGCACGGTCAGCTCGGCCCCGAGCAGTGCCGCAGCCGCGGCGTAGGCCGGTACGCCCGGCGTCACGTCCCACGGCACACCATGGGCGTCGAGACGCTTGGTCTGCTCATGCAGCGCGGAGTAGATCGACGGGTCACCTGAGCAGAGCCGTACGACCTCGAGGCCCGCAGCATGGGCATCGACAATCCGAGCGGTGATCTGGTCGAGGTCGAGGTCCTGCGTATCGACGAGCTGGGCGCCGTCAGGACAGTGGCCGAGCACGGCTTCGTCGATGTAGGTGCCGGCATATACGCACACGTCAGCCGCATTGAGCAGCGACACAGCTCGCAGCGTCAGCAGGTCGGCCGCACCCGGGCCAGCGCCGACGAAATGTACCGTCACGCGTCTTCATCCTTCGTGACTGCCCACTGCGTGATGGCTCGAGCAGGAGTCCAGCCCGTGAACCGGCCAATAGGCGCAGCGTGCTCGACGTGGAGCCGGGTGAGCTCTCCGCCGAGCTGCGAGTAGCGAACTGCCAGCTCAGAGTCGGTCTCGAGTGTCACGCCGTGTACGACGAGCCGACCACCCGGGCGAAGGGCCGTCCAGCACGCGTCGAGGACGCCATCCTCGGACGTGCCGCCGCCGATGAAGATCGCGTCGGGAGCCTCGAGACCGTCCAGAGCCTCGGGCGCATGCCCGGTCAGAACGTTCAAAGCAGGTACGCCGAGCGTGGCGGCATTTCGAGCGATGCGTTCGGCCCGGTCCTGCCGAGCCTCGATCGCGATCGCTCGGCACGTCGGATGTGCGCGCAGCCATTCGATGGCGACAGAACCGGCACCCGCGCCGACGTCCCAGAGCAGCTGACCCGGAAGCGGCGCCAGGCGTGCGAGCGCCGACGCGCGTACGTCGCGCTTGGTGATCTGCCCATCGTGTTCGAACGCGCTCTCCGGCAGGCCAGCGACAAACCCGAGTGCCGGGGCTCCGGAGCTGATGAGCTCGACGGCAACGACATTGAGCTCGGACGCACGCTGATCGCCCCACGAAGCGGCAATCCCGTCCGTACGTGACTCGGCTTCCGAGCCAAGTTCCGCCAGCACCGTCAGTGGGCTCGCTCCGTAGCCAGCAGCCGTAAGCAACCTGGCGACTTCCGCCGGGGTCGATCCGTCAGACGAGAGCACGAGGAGGCGCAGACCCGGCGCGAGCGAGCGAGCCACCACGTTCGGATCGCGGCCGACCAGCGTCACGACCTCGGTCGACTCAGCCGACCAGCGCATACGGGCACGTGCGAGGGCTACCGAGGAAAGTGCGGGGACGATCTCGACGGCGTCCTTGCCGAGCAGGTCGACGAGCGTCGTCGCAATGCCGGAGACGAGTGGGTCGCCGGAGGCGAGTGCCACGACCTGCAGGCCGTCGTACTTCTCGAGCAGCGCCGGCAGCCCGACGCGCAGCGGCGACGGCCAGGCCTCGCGGGGCTGGTCGGCCTCGGGCAGCATCGCCAGGTGGCGCTTGCCTCCGAGCACGACGTCGGCAGCCTCGACCAGCGCGCGAGCCGAAGCCGAGAGTCCGGTCCAGCCGTCTGCGCCGATACCGACGACTGTGACCTGTGTACCCATGGTGGTGACGATATCTGCCGAGCGCAGACCCGGTGCTGACGGACGGGTCTGACAAACCGAAGACCGCCGGATACTCTTGCCAGCACAGTCTCGAGGTGCCCCTCACGGGGAGAATCGGGAAGCCGGTGAAACTCCGGCACAGGGCCCGCTGCGGTGACCTGGGGCAAACCCAGGAAGTCCGAAGACCGGCCTCGAGGCTGAATGGCGGACGCAACCGTGCCCGTCATCGATGGCAGATCGAGCGGGAGCCCCACATGCCACAGCACTATCCGTTCAGCGCTGTCGTCGGATCCGACGACATGGCGCTCGCACTGACCCTTTCGACGATCTCGCCAGCCATCGGCGGCGTACTAGTACGTGGCGAGAAGGGCACGGCCAAGTCGACGATGGTCCGCGCCCTCGCCTCCGTGCTGCCGCAGATCGACGTCATCGCCGGCGACCGATTCTCGACCGACCCCCGCGAGACGAACCCGCTGTCGCCTGACGGTCCGTTCGCGGCCGATGTCGACGTCGAGACCCGCCCCGTACGCCTCGTTGAGCTTCCGGTCGGCGCCACTGAGGATCGCGTGCTCGGTTCACTCCACCTCGAGAAGGCGCTGTCGGACGGCGTCACGGAGTACGAGCCCGGCCTTCTGGCGCGAGCACACCGCGGCATCCTCTACGTCGACGAGGTCAACCTGCTCCACGACCACCTGGTCGATCTCCTGCTCGACGCCGCGGCCATGGGTCGCTCGACGGTCGAGCGCGACGGCGTCTCGGTCGAGCATGCCGCCCGCTTCGTCCTCGTCGGCACCATGAACCCCGAAGAAGGCGAGCTCCGCCCGCAGCTGCTCGACCGGTTTGGCCTCACGGTCGAGGTCGCCGCACCGCGCGATCCGCAAGCTCGAGTTGAGGTCGTACGCCGGCGGCTCGCGTACGAAGCCAATCCCGATGGATTCGCCGCCCGCTACGCCGAGGACGAGGCGACGCTGACCGATCGCATCGAGGCTGCGCAGAAGCTCGTTGACGAGGTCGTCATCAGCGACTGGGCGCTGCTCAAGATCGCCGAGGTCTGCGCCGCGTTCGAGGTCGACGGCATGCGCGCCGACATCGTCACCGCTCGCGCGGCTGCCGCCCACGCTGCATGGAACGGGCGCACCAGCGTGCTCCGCGAAGACATCCGCGCGGCAGCCCGGCTGGCGCTGCCGCACCGCCGTCGCCGCAATCCCTTCGACGCACCCGGCATCGACGAGGACCTGCTCGACCAGATCCTCAACGACGACGAGCCACCGCCGGAGCCCGAAGGGAACGGTCCCGAGGACTCGGACAACTCGCCCGCTAGCGACGAAGTCGCGGGAGGGAGCGAGGGACGAGCGACCGAAGCGTCGCAAGACAAAGATTCCAGCCAGCCACCAACCTCGACAGACTCAAACCACGAACAGCCCCAGCAACCCGGTTCGTCCGAGGTGACTGTGGCTGCGCCGCAGCAGCCGTACCGACCCAAGCTGTTCACCGTTGGTGGCACCGGCGCGGGTGAGTCCGGCAAGCGTTCGCGCGCGATCACCGAGACCGGCCGACGCATCGGCGCCCAGCGGCGTACGGGCCAGGGCGGATCGATCCACCTGATCGAGACGATCCGCGCCGCGGCCCCGCACCAGCACGCCCGTGGCCGCGTCCACAACCTGCAGTTCCGCGCCGACGACCTGCGACTCGCGGTCAAGGAAGGTCACGAGTCCAACCTGATCCTGTTCTGCGTCGACGCCTCCGGCTCCATGGCCGCGCGCAAGCGGATGGAGCAGGTCAAGACGACAATCCTGTCGCTGCTGATGGATGCCTACCAGCGCCGCGACAAGGTCGGACTGATCACGTTCCGCCAAGATCACGCCGAGCTCGCGCTCCCGCCGACCGGCTCGATCGACATTGCCGCGACCCGGCTCGCCGAGCTGCCCGCTGGTGGTCGTACGCCGCTGGCTGAAGCGCTCCTCAAGACGACCGACGTGCTGCGACTCGAGCGCGTACGCGATCCGCGCCGCCGGCCGCTGCTCGTCGTCATCACCGATGGCCGAGCAACGTACGGCGAGAACGCCCTCGGCAGGGCGCACCAGGTGGCGAAGCATCTCGGCGCCACCGGCGTCGCGAGCCTCGTGATCGATTGCGAGACCGGCAAGTTCCGCATGGGACTGGCGCACCAGCTCGCCGACCACCTGATGGCGGAGTACGTGCCCCTCGGTGAGGTCAGCGCTGCTGCCCTGACCGACGCAGTCAAGGGAGCCGCCTGATGCCCAAGGGTCAGCCGATCGCCGTCCCCGATGACGGACTCACCACCAAGGAACGCCGCAACCGACCGCTGCTGATGGTCCACACCGGCAACGGCAAGGGGAAGTCGACTGCCGCGTTCGGACTCGCGATCCGGGCCTGGAACCAGGGCTGGAACATTGGCGTGTTCCAGTTCGTGAAGTCCGCCAAGTGGCGCATCGGCGAGCAGACCGTGCTCGAACGCCTCGGGACTCTGCACGACGAGACCGGCGAGGGCGGACCAGTCGAGTGGCACAAGATGGGCGCCGGCTGGTCCTGGTCGCGCAAGGAAGGATCAGACGAGGACCACGCGGCAGACGCCGGCGAAGGCTGGGCCGAGGTCAAGCGTCGGCTCGCCGACGAGACCCATGACCTGTATGTCCTTGACGAGTTCACCTACCTCATGAAGTGGGGTTGGGTCGACATCGACGACGTCATCGAGACCCTCTCCAACCGACCCGGTCGCCAGTACGTCGTCATCACCGGTCGAGGCGCCGATCCGCGCCTCGTGGAGATCGCCGATCTGGTGACGGAGATGCAACACATCAAGCACCCCTTCGACAACGGGCAGAAGGGCCAGCGAGGCATCGAATGGTGAATCTGCCTCGACTGGTGATCGCTGCGCCCGCTTCGGGACACGGCAAGACCACGGTCGCCACCGGCCTGATGGCGGCTCTGGTGCGTGCCGGTCACGACGTCTCGGGACACAAGGTCGGCCCCGACTACATCGACCCGGGCTATCACGCGCTCGCGACGGGCAAGCCCGGTCGCAACCTCGACCCTCACCTCGTCGGCGAGGAGCGCCTCGTACCGCTGCTGCTGAATGGCGCGCGTGGCGCCGATCTGGCGATCATCGAGGGCGTAATGGGCCTGTACGACGGACAGATCGGCGGCGAGGGATTCGCGTCGACCGCACACGTCGCGACCGTCACTCGTACGCCCGTGGTCCTCGTCGTCGACATCTCGCACGCCTCCCGCTCGATCGCCGCGCTGGTGCAGGGCATGGTCGCCTTCGACCCGTCCGTACGCATCGTCGGCGTGATCCTCAACAAGGCGGGATCGCCGAGGCACGCGGGCGAGGTCATCAGCGCACTCGAGTCGACCGGTCTGCCCGTGCTCGGCGTGCTGCAACGCGACGACGGCATCGTCGCTCCCTCACGCCACCTCGGACTCATACCGGCTGCCGAACGAGACGATGCGGCACACGCCCTCGACCGGCTGGCAGACCAGATCGCCGAGAAGATTGACCTCGACCAGCTCCTCGTGCTTGCTCACTCGGCGCCTGATCTCGAAGCCGAGCCCTGGAACGCGACTGACCAAGTCAGCCCTCCCGGCGAGCACCGGCCAATCGTTGCGATGGCCGGCGGCCGCGCGTTCACGTTCCGCTACGCCGAGACCGAGGAGCTTCTCCGCGCCGCCGGGTGCGAAGTCATGACCTTCGACCCGCTCACCGACGAGACGCTGCCGGACGGCTCCGCCGGTCTGTACCTCGGAGGCGGATTCCCCGAGGTGCACGCCTCTGGTCTGTCCGCCAATGCTCCACTGCGCGAGGCATTGCGGGCGGCGGTTGACTCCGGCATGCCGACGTATGCCGAGTGCGCCGGCCTGCTCTACCTCTGCCGGTCCGTCGACGGCATGCCCATGGTGGGCGCGCTCGACGCCGAAGCGGTCATGACGCCCAAGCTCACGCTCTCCTATCGGACGGCGATCGTGCCGACCGACCAGCTGACCGGCACCGCCGGCACCCGAGTCACCGGTCACGAGTTCCACCGGACCACCGTCACGCCCGCAGCTGCCGAGGCGGCCTGGCTCGTGGACGGCACACCCGTCGGCTTCGCATCGTCGACGCTGCACGCCTCATACCTGCATACGCACTGGGCCGGCCACCCCGACATCGCCCAACGATTCGCCAACGCCGTGCACGCGTACAACCCTTCGGTCGCTAGCGCTCCCTCCTCCCGGCGCTCCGCGCCTAGGGACCGGGAGATCTCGCCCCCTAGCGACGAAGTCGCGGGAGCGAGCTCTGCGAGCGAAGGGCTCACGTGGCACGGTGATGCCGAGCTGAGTCCCGGGCTGATCGATTTTGCGGTCAACATCCATGACGACGTACGACCTGCGTGGCTCGACGCGGCACTCCGGGAGAGCCTCGACGACATCGGCGCCTACCCGGATCCGACAGCTGCGCAGCACGCCATCGCCCAGCGTCACGGTCGCCAGCCGGACGAGGTGCTCACGACCGCCGGTGCCGCTGAGGCATTCGGACTGATCGCCCGCGCACGGCCGTGGCGACGCCCCGTTGTCGTGCACCCGCAGTTCACCGAGCCCGACGTTGCACTCGCCTCGGCCGGACACCACCCAGAGCACGTCCTCACCGACCCGGCGAACGGATTCGTGCTCGACCCTTCGCTCATACCCGACGACGCGGACCTCGTCATGATCGGCAACCCGACCAACCCGACCAGTGTCCTGCACCCCGAACAGTCCCTGCGCCGACTCATGCGACCGGGCCGTGTCGTCGTGGTCGACGAAGCATTCATGGATTCGGTGCCCGACGAACGGCACTCACTCGCTGCCATCCCTGACCCCAACCTGCTGGTCGTGCGAAGCCTGACCAAGCTCTGGTCGATCCCCGGCGTCCGCGCCGGTTACGTCTTGGGTTCTCCTGCGCTGCTCGCCGAGCTTCGTGCGCACCAGGCTCCGTGGTCGGTCTCGACCGCGGCAATCGCCGCCATGATCGCGACGGCAACTCCCGAAGCGCTCGCCGAGGCCGCGAAGCGTACGACCAGGATCGGCGAGCACCGCCGCGTGCTCACCGACGGTCTCACCGAGCTCGGCATCCATCACGTCCCGGCGGCGGGCCCGTTCGTGCTCGCGAAGGTCGGCATCGGCGCCCACGACCGGCTCCGCTCGACTGGCTACGCTCTCCGCCGAGCCGACACGTTCCCTGGTCTCGACGACACGTGGGTACGCATTGCGGTGCGCAAGCCCGACACGACCCGCAAGCTGCTCTCCACCCTTCGAATCTGGGGGCACCTCCCGCTTGCGGGGGCGGGGCCATGGACCTGACCCCCGGAACACCCGCCCTAGTTATCGGCGGCGACGGCCTCGCCGTCGCCCAGATCGCCACGTTGCTCGAAGCTGGCGCAGTCGTCACCGTCATCGCGCCGACCGCCACTGCTTCCATTGAAGATCTCGCCGACCGGGCGCTGATCACCTGGCATGCACGCGAAGCCAACATGAGCGACATCCAGGCCGCAGGCATTGTCCTGACCGGCAATGCCGATCACACCGCGCCCGATCAGATCCTCGGAACCGGCAGGGTGACGCTGGTCGGTGGCGGACCCGGAGACCCAGGACTCGTCACGGTCGCGGGGCGAGAAGCCATCGAGCAGGCCGACGTCATCATCACCGACAGGCTCGCGCCGCTGGCCGCCCTCGCCTGGGCCCGGCCCGACGTCGAGATCATCGATGTCGCCAAGATCCCCGGTGGCCGATCGACGAGCCAGGACGAGATCAACCAGCTACTGGTCGAGCACGCCAAGTCCGGCAAGAACGTCGTGAGGTTCAAGGGCGGCGACAACTTCGTGTTCGGCCGCGGCAGTGAAGAGCTCCTCGCCTGTCTTCACGCCGGTATCGAGGCAAGCGTCATCCCAGGTGTCAGCTCGGCGATCGCCGCTCCCGCCTTGGCCGGCATCCCTGTCACACACCGCGGCCTGACCCAGGGCTTCACGGTGATCTCGGGCCACGTACCCCCGGGACACCCGGACTCGACTCTCGACTACGCCGCTCTCGCCATGTCCGGAACCACGATCGTGGTGCTGATGGGTGTACGTACGCTCAGCTCGATCTGTGCCGCCCTCGCCGACGGCGGCCTCGATCCCGACACTCCTGCGGCCGTGATCGCGGATGGAACCATGCCCAGTCAGCGCGTCATACGCGCGACGCTTGCCACGATCGACGAGGCGGCGGCCGACATCGGTGCACCCGCCGTCGCCGTCATCGGTCACGTCGCCGAGATCGAAGGCCTAAGAGATGGGTACAGGGTGTGATCCTCTGGGTCCGCCATGGTCAGTCGACGTGGAATGCCATGGATCGGATGCAGGGTCAGGAGCTCAGCCCGCCACTGACTGACCTGGGTCGCGAGCAAGCCAGTTTGGCGGCGGAGGCGCTGGCCGACCGCAGCGTAGTCCGCATCCTCAGCTCGCCAGCCGTCCGCGCGCGGCAGACAGCGGACCTCATTGCCGCCCGTCTCGGCCTCGAGGTGGTCGAGGAGCCGATGCTCCTGGAGAAGGGTCTCGACGAGGACAAGGCGAGCGTTCAGGACCGCATTCGTACGCTTCTCGCACGCGATATGCCGGGCAACACAGTGGCGGTGACCCACGGCGACACCATCGGTTTTGCCGTCGAAATACTCACTGGCGAGCTGCCTCCATTGCCCGCCAACGGATCGATCACTGGGGTCGATCCAGACACTCGACAGTTCGCCGTCGCGATGCCCTAGGATGACTTCACCGAGGTCGAGGAAGCCGGTGGGACTCCGGCGCAGTAGCGCTACTGTGACACCCGCATCAGCGAGTGAAGCCAGACCCAAGATCTCGGACGTTCATCCACTTCAGGGACGCAATCATCCCGTCAGGAGAGTTCATGTCACAGGTCATCACCGCCACACCCGAGATCGAGATCGCGTCGATCCCCGTCCGCGAGCTCGCTCCTTGGGCGCTGTTCTTCGGTCTCATCGGAGCCTTCGTCCTGTTCTTCATCAGCGCCGACCAGGGTGCAGTGTCGATCCCGGCGGGCACAGCCATTCATGAGTGGGTCCACGATGGACGCCACCTGCTCGGCTTCCCCTGCCACTGATCCTCCCCTCCCCAACCGGACTCGCGCTCGCGGTCCGGCCTTTTCGGCATACCTGAACGGACCTTCATGACTCCCCGCAAGTTCCTCGTACGAGGACTCCTCGCCGGCCTCATCGCCGGCATCCTGACCTTCGCTGTCGCGTACATCGCCGGCGAACCTTCTGTGGACGCTGCGATCCAGGTCGAGGCTGCCGGCGAACCTGCCAGCCATTCACACGAAGCGACCGAGCACTCGCATGAAGAGGCCGCCACCGAGCACTCCCATGACGAGGAGGGCGGCACGGTGGTGTCCCGCCAGAACCAGTCGACCTGGGGTCTCCTGACCGCAACTGTGTCGACCGGCGTCGCACTCGGCGGCATCGTCGCACTCGCCGCAGCCTTCGCCCTGGGGCGCATCGGGCGACTTCGACCGAGCCAGTCGACGGCACTCGTCGCAGCGCTCGGTTTCGTCTCCGTGGCGCTGGTGCCGTTCATCAAGTACCCCGCCACCCCGCCGGCCGTCGGCGATGCGGACACGATCGGCGCGCGCACCACTCAGTACTTCGTGATGCTGGCGATCTCAGTCATCGCGATGATCGCGGTCGTACTCCTTTTCCGTGCACTCGTCGGACGACTCGGGACCTACACCGCAGTGCTCGTCAGTGCAGCGACCTATCTCGCCGTCGTGATCCTCGCCGCCCAGCTCATGCCGACCGTCAACGAGATCGGCGAATTCCCTGCTGACACGCTCTGGTACTTCCGTCGCGGCTCGCTCATGACCCTGGCCACCCTTTGGGGAGTCCTCGGCATCGCGCTCACCGGCCTGATCGGCAAGCTCTACACCCAGGAGTCGCTCACCGCGGCCCGCACGGATCTGGCGGCGAGCCTGTGAACGAGCGCCAGCGAGTGAACCATCAGCACATCACAGCACCGTCTGTGTACCGTGCCTTTCCAACGCAGGCGGCGCTGTGAACGACTACGCACCCGTCACCCCGCCATCCGCCGCGATCACGGCAGAAGCAACCGAACGTCTCGGCGGTCTCGCGACACCTCCTGGTGCGCTCGGCCAGCTGGGCGACCTCGCCATATGGGTCGCCGCGACCCAGGGCGTCGTACCGCCGGCGCCCATCGACCGCGTACGCGCGGTGATCTTCGCGGGCGACCACGGCGTCTCCGATCACGGCGTATCGGCCTTCCCGAAGGCCATCACGCCGGCGATGGTCCGCACGTTCTTGATCGGCAAGGCCGGTGTCTCGGTCCTCGCCGCCCAGCATGGTGTGTCCGTACGCGTGCTCGACCTCGGCGTCGACGATGACCTCGAGGGCGTTGCTCCTGAGGTGACAGCGTTCAAGGTTCGGCGCGGAAGCGGTGCCATTCACCTCGAAGATGCGCTGACGGCCGACGAGACCCTCCAGGCTATCGCCGCCGGCGAGACCATCGCGGCCGAGGAGATCGCCGCCGGCGCACAGCTGCTGATCAGCGGTGACATGGGCATCGGCAACACGACTCCGGCCGCGGCCCTGATCGCCGCCTCGCTCGGCCTCCCCGCCATGGAGGTCACCGGGCGCGGCACCGGAATCGACGAGACCGCCCTCGCGCACAAGATGGCAGTCGTCCAGCAGGCGCTCGATCGCGCCGGTGACCGTACGGCCGATCCAATCGAGACCCTCACCGCTCTGGGCAGCGCCGACCTCGCAGCCGCCGCCGGCTTCATGGCCGCCGCTGCGCGCGCGGGCATACCGGTGCTGCTCGACGGTGTCATATCGGTCGCGGCCGCAGTCATGGCCGATCGACTGGCTCCGGGTGCCGCCGCATGGTTTGCCGCCGGACACCGGTCAACGGAGCCCGCTCAGTCGTTCGCGCTCGACAAGCTAGGCCTGGAGCCGATCCTCGACGTGGGTATGCGTCTCGGCGAGGGCAGCGGTGCTGTCGCCGCGGTGCCGCTCGTACGCTCAGCGGCCCTGTTGCTCTCCGACGTGGCGCTCCTCGCCGACTTGATGTGATCAACTCCTGGCGACTCGCCGTGGGCACGCTGACCGCCTTGCGGTGGCGGCCTCCGACGGCGGTCGACCGGGAGGTCGCCGGACGAGCGATGCTGCTCGCACCACTGGCGGTCCTCCCCCTCGGATTGCTCGTCGGGTTGGTCTGCTGGACCGGTCGTGAGCTGGAGCTCGCACCGTTGGCGACCGCGTTCGTGGCCGTCGGTGCTCTGGCACTCGCCAGCCGAGCACTGCACCTCGACGGTCTTTCCGACGTCGCCGACGGGCTGACCGCTTCGTACGACCGCGCGCGCTCCCTCGAGGTGATGAAGGGCGGTACGGCCGGGCCTGCCGGCGCTGCGGCGCTGGTCCTGGTCCTCGGCATCCAGGCGGCTGCGCTGTCGGCAGTGCTCTCCACACCTCGCGGCCCTGTTGTGGCCGGCCTGCTCGTCTGCTGCTCGCGGGCAATCCTGTCGGTGACCTGCGCCCGCGGCATTCCCGCTGCCCGGGTCGACGGACTGGCCGTGACCTACGTCGGAACGGTCCCGCGTGGCGCCACCGTGCTGACCTGGATCGTCGTCGCGATTCTCTGCATGGGCGTGCTCGACTGGGCTGGGTGGCCGTGGTGGCAGGGACTCGTCATCGCCGGTGTTGGCCTCGCGGTCGGTTCCGCACTGACGTACCGCTGCGTGCGCAGGTTTGGAGGGGTAACGGGTGACGTGTTCGGCGCCGCGATCGAGGTCACTCTCGCGGCAATGCTCCTCGCGGCAAGCTAGAGCGTCAGCACGCGCCCAGCAACGACCAGCAGCACGTCTTCGCACTCCTGGGCGACGCGCTGGTTGACGATCCCGAGCAGGTCGCGGAAGACCCGGCCCGAACGATGCTCCGGGACGACACTCATGCCGACCTCGTTGGTCACCGCGATGAAGTTGCCCTGGTGCTCAGATATCGCGGCCAGCGTGTCGTCGAGGCGTTCGAACAGCACCGGCTCCCAGTCCTCACGCAGACCGTCCCAGCCGTCGAGCTCGTCGATCGTCGCGGTGAGCCACGTGCCGAGGCAGTCGATCAGCACAGCACCATCGGCCGCCCGGATCGCTGCCGCCAGGTCTGCGCTCTCGACCGTCGACCAGTGCGCAGGTCGTCGACTCTGGTGCGTGGCAACGCGTTCTGCCCACTCCGGATCCGACAGTGGATCGGCCGGCGGACCGGGCGCAACGTAGGTGACGTGCGGCTCGGCGAGCAACAGCGACTCGGCGTGGAATGACTTGCCGGAGCGTACGCCGCCCGTGATCAGAACCTTCATCGCACCTCGTTAGTCTCAAGGGCACCTTACCGACGACGACTCAGACCTGAGGAGGCCGAATGCGCGCACGCGCGATGGGCCTCGCTTTGGGCTTCGCCGCCGATCGAATCCTCGGGGATCCGAGCCGCTTCCATCCCGTCGCGGGCTTCGGCAACGTGGCTGGCGCACTTGAGCAGCGGATGTATCGCGACGACCGAGCCGCTGGCATCGCGTACACGTCGATCCTTGTCGGCAGCACAGCCGCCGCAGGCCTGGTGGGCGAACGCCTGACGGCCCGACGACCCATCGCTGGTGCGCTCCTCACCGCCGTTTCGACGTGGGCTGTGCTCGGTGGTCGCTCGCTGTCTCGCGAGGCAGGACGCGTACACGCCTGGCTCGACGCCGACAATCTGCCTGCAGCGCGCGAACAGCTCACGCACCTGGTGGGGCGCGATCCGTCCGAGCTCGACGCCCACGAGATCTCCCGTGCCACGGTCGAGTCCGTTGCTGAGAACACGTCCGATGCCGTCGTCGCCCCCCTTCTCGCGGGTGCTGTCGGCGGGGTGAGCGGGCTCGTCGCCTATCGCGCGGCCAACACCCTCGACGCGATGGTGGGGCACCTGAGTCCTCGCTATCGCAGTTTTGGCTGGGCTTCTGCCCGGCTCGACGACGTCCTCAACCTCATACCGGCTCGGGTCGCGGCGTTCCTTGCCGCGGTGCTCGCGCCCATGGTTGACGGCAACCCTCGGCTGGCATTTGCCGCGTGGGCCAATGACGCAAGCGGCCACCCCAGCCCCAACGCCGGCCCGGTCGAAGCGGCCTTCGCCGGTGCGCTTGGTGTGCAGCTAGGCGGCACCAACACGTATGGAGATCGGGTCGAGCATCGACCAACACTCGGCGACGGTCCCGGTCCGTCGACGGTGGACATCGACCGTTCCGTACGCCTTGCGGATGCCGTCGGGCTCGCCGCATTGGCGGTCAGCGTCGCTGTTGTGCTGCGACCCAGGCGGCGGCCGCGTCAGCGTCGCTGACCACCTCGACCTCGGCCGGAACAGCTGCACGCCTGACGATGACGACAGCAATGTCCCGCTCGTTGGCAACCTGCATCTTCGACCAGGTGAAGCTGCCACCGGAGTCCTTCGTCACCAGTACGTCGACGTCGGCCATCAGCTCTCGCTCCTCCTCCAGCTCGTACGGTCCGCGACTCAGCAACAACGTCCAGCGCTCCGGCAGCGGGAGGTCTGGCTCATCCACGACCCTGACGAGCGCAGCCTTGCCGGTGAGCGCATCGACGAACCGATGGAGCGACTGACGGCCGACGGTCAGGAAGGGCCGATCGCCGAGCGTCGCCGCCAGGCCTGCTGCTTCGTCGTGGTCGTCGACCCAGTGCCAGCGATCCGCGCCCGGCGCCTCCGACCAGCCCGGTCGCTCGAGTCGCAGCAGCGGTATGTGCTCTTCCGAGCACGCCGCCAGGGCATTGGCGCTCATCCCCATCGCGAACGGGTGCGTCGCATCGACAACCGCCGAGATCTCGTTCGCCACGAGATAGGAACGCAGCCCGGCGACTCCTCCGAATCCGCCGATCTTCACGTCACCGACCGGCAACCGCGGTCGCGCGACACGACCGGCCAAGGACGACACGAACTCGACGCCCGCGTCTTGCAGCAGGACTGCGAGCTCACGCGCCTCGCCCGTGCCGCCGAGCACCAGGACTGTCATGCGCCCGGAGCCAATGTGGGTACGGACGGAGCACCGTTCATGGCGATGCTCAGCAGTGCATCGACGTCGAGGCGTTCCTCGGCCAGATCGCCCAGCAGATCCAGACGTGCTTCACGACGTTCACCGAAGCTGACGCTCGACGGCTCGTACGTACGCCCGGCCAAGGCGGCCGCTTCAGTGAGGAAAGCCCGGCGGAACTCGTCCGACTCGAGGCTCCCGTGCCACATGGTCCCGAAGACGTTGCCGGAGCGAGCGCCGCCGAGGAACTCCTCGGCGTTGCCGCGCGTGATCCGGCCGTGGTGGATCTCGTAGCCAGACGCCTCAGCTCCCAGGGCAGAACCGCTCGGCAGTCGCAGCACCTTCTCGGCAGCGAATGTCGTCTCGACGTCGAGGATGCCCAGCCCGCCGACCTTGGCGCCCGCCGATCCCTCGACTCCGTCGGGATCAAACACGCTGCGTCCGAGCATCTGGAAACCGCCACAGATGCCGAGCACCGGGCGGCCGGCCGCAGCGTGGTCGGCAATCGCGCGGTCGAGTCCACGCGATCGCAGCCACGCGAGGTCGGAGATCGTCGCCCGCGTACCGGGCAGCACCACGAGATCCGCATCGCTGATAGCACGTACGTCCGAGGCGAAGACGACGTCGACTCCCGGCTCCAGACCGAGTGCATCCACATCGGTGAAGTTGCTGATGCGCGGCAGCCGTACGACGGCGACCTTGAGTGCCTGGCCGCCATCAGCCCTGCGGCCGCCAAGATCGAGCGCGTCCTCGGAGTCGAGCCAGACATCGGGGCTCCAGGGGAGCACGCCGAACACTCGGCGACCGGTGAGCGCCCCCAGCTGGTCGAGGCCAGGCTTGAGCAGCGCTTCATCGCCGCGGAACTTGTTGACCACGAACCCGGCGACGAGCCGCTGGTCTTCGGCCGACAACAACGCAACCGTCCCGTACATCGCGGCGAACACCCCGCCACGATCGATGTCGCCCACGACGATCGTGGGAATGTCGGCATGCCGCGCCAAGCCCATGTTGACGTAGTCACCGGCACGCAGGTTGATCTCGGCCGGGCTCCCTGCGCCTTCGGACACGACGAGGTCATAGCGGCTGGTCAGGTCGTCGTACGCGGTGTGGGCCGCTTCGGCCAGGTGGGTGCGACCACCGATGAACTCTGCCGACGAGATCTCACCAGCCGGCTTGCCCATGACGACCACGTGGCTGCGCTGATCGCCGCCGGGCTTGAGCAGGATGGGATTCATGGCGGCTTCGGGTACGGCGCGAGCCGCGAGCGCCTGGATCCATTGCGCGCGGCCGATCTCGGCGAAGTCACCGTCCGGTCCGGCGCAGACCATCGAGTTGTTCGACATGTTCTGCGCCTTGTAGGGCGCGACCTTGATTCCTCGACGTGCGAAAGCCCGGCACAGTCCCGTGGTGACGACACTCTTGCCGGCGTCCGAGGTCGTACCGGCAACGAGCAGCGCCGCCGTGCCGCTCCTCATGTGCTCTTCGGTGCCGCGTTGAGCCAGCCCCGCAGCAACGTCGTGACCCACGGCAGCGCGAGGTAGGTCATGATCGGCGTCATCACGCCCACGGTCACCAGTACGCGCATCGGCAGCCACCAGTCGGCAGCGAAGTCCTTGGCGAGGTAGTTGGTCGCAACGCTCAGCGGGAAGAACACGAGGAAGATCGCACACATCTGCTTCCATCGCGGCGGAGGCGGCGTCGCCGTACGGAGGTCCTGTACGTCGACGCTCGACGGCTCGTCGAACCATCCTTCGATACCGGTCCGATGCTCGCGCTTGGACTCATCGACGAAGCCCTCGCCGGAGTCGAGCCACCAGCGACGCTGTGCTGATTGCTCCCATGCCTCCAGCGCCTCCTGCGACGAGAAGCGATAGAGCATGTGCCAGTCGCGCGAGTCCTCCTGCGGACGGATCCAGCCTGAACCCAGGAAGCCGTCGAACCGCGTGGCGAGCTCCACCCCAGCGCGCAGCCAGGCCAGCATCTGGTCTTCCTGGGCGGGGTCGACCTGACGCGTGATGGAGACGGTGACAGGTCCGGTCATGGATCCAGACTAGAGCGGATCTGAACGCCCAAGAACGGCAGTGGCCACCACCTGCGGGTGGGGGCACCTCCCACTCGCGCGGGCGAAGCCCTCGCGAGAAGGGGGCGTACGGTTTGGTCATGACCCTCAGCGACGAAGTACGCATCGCCCTCGACGGCAAGTGGCGCCATGTGCGCGAGCAGTCACGCAAGGAGCTCGCGGCGCTCGACCTCGCCTACGACCACGACCTCACGCTCGAGCAGGCCCGTATGCGAGGGCTTGAACAGATGCGCAAGCTCGTGCCGACCGGCGTACCGGCCGCAGGCTTCAAAGTCGAGAACGGCGGCACGGGTGATCCCGGCATGGCGGTCACCGGCATCGGGATGCTGGCCCAGTTCGATCTCTCGCTCATGGTCAAGGCCGGCGTGCAGTGGGGCCTGTTCGGCGGGGCGATCGAGAACCTCGGCACCAAGAAGCACCACGACCTCTACATCCGCGACCTGATCAACCTCGACCTCGTCGGCTGTTTCGCGATGACCGAGACCGGCCACGGCAGCGACGTACAGAGCATCGAGACCACGGCGACGTTCGACCTGGCGACACAGGAGTTCGTGATCCACTCGCCCACGCCGTCTTCTCGCAAGGACTACATCGGTGGTGCCGCGCTGCATGCCGAAGTTGGCGCGGTGTTCGCGCAGCTCATCACGAAGGGCGAGAACCACGGCGTGCACTGCTTCGTGGTGCCGCTGCGTGACAAGCAAGGCAACGATCTCCGAGGCGTCACCACGTCGGACTGCGGTCACAAGGGTGGGCTCGGCGGCGTCGACAACGGTCGCATCATGTTCGACAACGTGCGCATCCCGCGCGACAACCTGCTCAACAAGTACGGCCAGGTCGACGAGGGCGGAACCTACTCATCGCCCGTCGACAACATCAACCGACGCTTCTTCACGATGCTCGGCACCCTCGTACGCGGACGCGTCAGCGTCGGCGGCTCGGCGAGTGCCGCGTGCGAGGTCGCGCTGAGCATTGCGGGTCGGTACGCACTCGAGCGCACCCAGTTCGGGCCTGCCCCAGGTGAAGAGATCACGCTCATGGACTACCGGATGCACCAGCGCCGGTTGCTGCCGCTGATCGCCAAGTCGTACGCGTACCGCTTCGCCCAGAACCAGCTGACCGCGCGTATGCACCGGCTGCAGACCACTGACGAACCTGATGCGCAGGAGTCGCGCGAGCTCGAAGGTCGCGCTGCCGGACTCAAGGCGGCGCAGACCTGGCATGCGACGAAGGCGATCCAAGAGGCGCGCGAGGCATGCGGCGGCGCGGGCTACCTCGCCGAGAACCGGCTCACCACCCTCAAGGGCGACACCGACGTCTTCACCACGTTCGAGGGCGACAACCACGTCCTGTTCCAGCTCGTCGCCAAGGAGCTGCTCACGTCCTACGCGCAGGAGGTCGGGGGTCTCGACCCGGTCGGCCTCGTACGGTTTGCGGCCGGCACCGTCGCCGATGTCGTCAAGGAACGCACTGCGGCATCGCAGCTGATCCAGCGGCTCATCGACGCACGGCCGGGCAAGAGCGACGACGACCACGACCTTCTGGACCGTGGTGCGCAGCTGTCGCTTTTCGAGGATCGCGAGCAGCACGTGCTCGAGACGGCAGCGCGTCGTCTGCGTCGCGCCGACAAGGACGACCCGGCGGCTGCCTTCGCGGTGTTCAACGCTGCGCAGGATCACGTGATCCGCGCCGGCCGCGTGCACATCGACCGCATTGTTCTCGAGGCGTTCACGGCCGGCATCGCTCGTTGCGAGAACGAGGAGGCACAGGACCTGCTCCGCGATGTCTGCTCGCTCTACGCGCTGACAACGATCGAGGAGGATCTGGCGTGGTTCATGGGCCACAACCGCCTCGCCGACACCCGCGCGAAGACCGTGACGTCGCTGGTCAACGAGCTTTTGGTCAAGCTTCGCCCGCACACACTGACCCTGATCGAGGGCTTCGGCGTGCCCGAAGAATCCCTCGGTGCGGAGATGCTGAATAGTTGAGGGCCCAACTTTCCTAGAACGCCCCACAGGTGAGTGTCCCCTATGAAAGACTTCCCGCTCCAGCAGCATCCATCAGGGGGAGAATCCCATGCGTTCCACCATTGTCAGGCGCTTCGGCGCGGCCATTTCCGTGTCAGCGCTCGCACTGACCCTCGGCACCGTGCCGTCCTCGGCCACCGAGTCACCACAACCATTCGGCGCGACTTCCAAGGCCACTGAAGGGCCCCGCGAGGGCCGCCTCGCCACCGGCGCCGACTTGCAGGGGGCAAGCAACACCACATCCCGCTCGGGCTCGTCTGCTGAGATCATGGCAACCGCGGCCAACGTGGTCGAGATTCCCGCCCACTCCGCCAGGCTCAACGATCCTCTGTACAACTACATCGAGATCGACGAGATCTGGGTGAGCGCGTCCACCAACACCGACGTCATCGACGGCTTCGACTTGAAGCTCTCGATCGACGGCGTGAGCAAGGGTTACTTCCCGCTCTACTACGACGATATCCAGGATGTCTTGTTCGTCGAGATTCCCGGCAACATCGGTCTGGGCAAGTCCCTGTTCACTGCCACACGCGTCTACTACACGGAAGAGTCGGGACAGACACCCACCATCGATGGAACGGACAGCAACTACTTCTACGTTCGTCGCGACATCGACGAGGGCGCGACCGCCGAATACAGCTTGTCGCCATCGGGCTACACCAAGACGTTCACCATCAGCTCGATGAAAATCTACTCGCCGTCACTCGAAACTTTCAGGTCTCTCAGCTCGATCAAGCTGCAGTACAAGACCAGCGACGGCTGGAAGACCAAGAAGACGCTGTACCCCGACGTGGACGGCAGCGCGTCCTACAGTTTCGGGAGGACGACCAAGTTCTACTACCGAATCATCTCGAGTCGGACCTCCACGTGGATCGGTTTCACGAAGACGTTCCCGAAGATCTAGCACCTCGCTTCGCGACGACCCCGCCTCCTGAAGGAGGCGGGGACTCGTGCGTCTCGGCTCTAGTACGTGCGTAGATCACTGGAAGCCGGGGGCTTCGATCCATACGCCGATGTACCCGGCAAGCAGGCCGACGATCACGAGCAGCCCAAGCACGAACGCGGCCCGCGACCGGCCGACGCCCTTCGCGATCCCGAGTCCAGCCCAACCCAGCATGGTTCCGGCGGCGGCGAACACGAGTGTCATGCCGAACCAGAGCGCAGGAACAAGGAGCACACCGAGAATGGAAAGGGTCAACGCGGTTCCGGCGAATGACTCCTTGCGGAGCGCGGAGGCCATCACGATGGCGAACACCAATACGGTCGCGACCACCGGGATGACGACGCTGGAGATGTATCGGCCGTCCGTCTCCTCGCCTGGCGTCTCGCTGAGGATGAGGGACGCGTTCAGTGCTGCTTGAACGACTGCGACCGCGATCGCCGCAGGAATGAGGATGCGCCGAACGGTTGCCGGACGTGCTTCGACCGGACTGGCGGTCAGTGGGTTGTTCATGATGGACACCTTCCCTTGTGGATGAGACCAACTGTCCGACGTGTCGGACCCACAGTCGTCACCACACGACATGACCCATCGTCACCGCGGAGGATGACTGCCGTCGTCATCCCTGAGAACGATCCGCCAAGTCGTCCAGCGGCCCTACATTGAGTCATGCGTGCCTTGCGGGAGGAATACGGCGACATGAGACTCGCCGCCCTCCTTGCGGCAGCCATGGTCGTCGAGCTTGCGGTCCGCGGAGTCTCCGAACCAGTCATCTCGATCCCCTGCGCGATGTTCGGCTGCCTGGCACCAGCGCTGCGCCGGCGATCTCCGGTCGTTGCAGTCGTCATCGCAGGTGCAGGCTTCATCGGTCTCATCGCGGCCGAGAGCTTATGGAATCACTACTCGGTGGCGCTTGGCGTCGTCCTGCTCATCGTCTTGTACTCGCTGGGTGCCTATGCTCCGGGACAGATCGCGTGGATCGGCGCCCTGATCGTCCTGTTCGGCATCGTCCTGGTCCTCGTGAACGATACCGATGTACGGACACCGGGAGTCGTCGTGGTGGTGACCGCGATCATCGGTGGGCCGTGGGCGGTCGGCCTCGCAGTCAGGCTGCAACGCGAGTACGAGTTGTCGCTGGCTGACGAGAATCGTGCACTCAAGTCCGAGCTCGAGGAACGGTCACGGCTGGCTGTCGCCGAGGAGCGTGCGCGCATTGCACGAGAGCTCCACGACGTCGTGTCCCACGCCATCTCGGTGACAGTCCTGCAGGCCCGAGGTGCCCGCAAGGTGTTGGGGATCGACGATGGAGAGGTCCGTCAGGCACTTGAGGCGATCGAGCATACGAATGCCCAGGCCCTGAGCGACATGAGGCGGCTGCTCTTTCTGCTGCGAGAGGCCGACGACGATTCGACCATCGGCCCGCAGCCGTCGATGTCACGGCTGGAGTCACTGATCTCCAAGGCAACTGCTTCGGGCTTGCCCGTCGAGCTCGAGGTCACCGGCCCGAGCGAGGGTGCTCCGCCGGGTGTGGACCTCTCGGGATACCGGATCATCCAGGAATCGCTCACCAATGTCCTCAAGCATGGCGGCCCGGGCGCGACCGCCAAGGTCACGGTGGCGTACGGGGTCGATGATCTGGAGCTGACGATCTCCGACACTGGCATCGGCGGAACGGCCGCTGACAGCACCGGCCAAGGCCTGATCGGAATTCGCGAACGTGTCGCGGTGGTCGGGGGCCACGTCGATGCTCGCCCTGGGACGTCTGGCGGCTTCGTCGTCACCGCCAGGCTCCCGTACGAGGTCAGCACGTGATTCGCGTTGTCATCGCCGACGACCAGCCGCTGGTCCGAACGGGCCTGCGGATGATCCTGCGTGCCGAGAAGGACATCGAGGTTGTCGGCGAGGCCTCGAATGGTGCCGAGGCCATCGAGCTCTGCGCTGCCACTCAGCCCGATGTGGTTCTGATGGACGTGCGCATGCCCGAGGTCGATGGCATCCAGGCCACTCGGCAGATCGGTGAGCAGGCGAACCCTCCCAGGGTGCTCGTCCTCACGACCTTCGACCTCGACGACGTCGTGTACGACGCGCTGCGCGCCGGGGCGAGCGGATTCCTGCTCAAGGACGCACCTGAGGATCGCCTGACGACGGCCATCCGCGTTGTGGCCGAGGGCGGCTCGCTGTTTGCGCCGTCTGTGACACGGAGATTGATCGAGGAGTTCGCGAGTCGTACGACGGCAGAACCGAGACCGTCCCTCGACTTGTTGACTGCACGCGAGAACGAGGTGCTGTGCCAGATGGCTCAGGGCCTCAGCAACTCTGAGATCGGGCAGATCCTCTTTGTCTCCGAGAACACAGTGAAGACACATGTGGCTCGGATCCTGATGAAGCTCGACCTCCGAGACCGAGTGCAGGCAGTGGTCCTCGCTTACGAGTCGGGACTGGTCAAGCCTTCTGAAACCTGAGCCTCAGAAATCTCCGGCTGATGACCGGAGTGTGCGCAGGAGCGCGTAGGTCTTGTCCTGGTCCTTGTCGCTGAGCCCGTCGATCGCGAAGTCGATAGCCATCAAGGCCTTGGTGGACTGCTCCAGCACGTCCTTGCCCTTGGCGGTCAGCTCGGCGAGCGTACGGCGACGATCGGCCGCATCCGGCAGGCGCTTGACCAAGCCTTGAGCCTCGAGGCGATCAATGGCGTTGGTGACCGAAGTCGGGTGCACCATGAGCCGCTCGCCGATCTTGCTGAGCGGCAGCGACCCCTCGGCACTGAACGAGATCAGTACCAGCACCTCGTAGCGAGCAAAGGTGATGCCGTAGGGCTTCAGGGCGCCATCGAGCTCCGCGAGGATCAGCTGCTGGACCCGCATGATGGAGGTCGCGAGCTTCATCGATCTGGACTCGCCGATGCGGTCGGACCAGATGTCACCAGCCCGCTCGATCGGATCGAAAGGCAGCTTGGGGTCCGTGCTCACGACTTCATACTAGGTCAAGTTCGCATTTAGTAGGACGACCGACTATTTTAATACCTATGGTTTTGCACCAGCCGACGCATCCCGTACGTTTCGTCACCGCCTCCGCACTGTTCGACGGCCACGACGCATCGATCAACATCATGCGCCGCATCCTCCAGTCGCAGGGCGCCGAGGTCATTCACCTCGGCCACAACCGGTCGGTCGCCGAGGTCGTTGACGCCGCGGTCGACGAGGACGTCCAGGGCGTGGCGGTGAGCTCCTACCAGGGCGGACACGTCGAGTACTTCGAATACCTCACCGAGTCGCTGCGTGAACGCGGCGCCGGTCACATCAAGGTCTACGGCGGTGGCGGCGGCGTCATCGTGCCCGAGGAGATCGAACGCCTCCGCAAGGCTGGGGTCACGATCTTCTCCCCCGAGGACGGCCAGCGCCTCGGCCTCGTCGGCATGATCAACACGATGATCGAGGCCTGCGACACCGATCTGTGGCAGGAGTCGAAGCCGACCGTCGACGCCGTACGCACCGGCGACCGCGGGGCGCTCTCCCGAGCCGTCACCGGCGCCGAGCTCGGGCAGATCGACGACGCGTTCCTCACCAAGATCCGCGAAGCATCTGCCGCTTCGGGTACGCCGGTGCTCGGCATCACCGGTACGGGTGGCTCGGGCAAGTCGTCGCTCACCGACGAGATCGTGCGACGCTTCCGCCTCGACCAGCAGGACAAGCTCCGTATCGGCGTCATCGCGATCGACCCCACCCGCCGCCGCGGTGGTGGCGCCCTGCTTGGCGACCGCATCCGCATGAACTCCCTCGACGGTGACCGCGTCTACTTCCGCTCGATCGCGACGCGTGGCAACCATGAGGTACCCGAGTGCCTGCCCGTTGTCATCGACCTGTTCAAGGCGGCCGGCTACGACCTGGTGATCGTCGAGACGCCCGGTATCGGTCAGGGTGACGCCGCGATCGTTCCGTTCGTCGACTGCTCGATGTACGTGATGACGCCGGAGTTCGGCGCCGCCTCGCAGCTCGAGAAGATCGACATGCTGGACTTCGCCGACATCGTCGCGATCAACAAGTTCGAACGACGCGGCGCCAAGGACGCACTTCGCGACGTCGGCCGCCAGCTCGTACGCAACCGTGAGGCTTTCGGCAAGAAACCCGAGGACATGCCGGTGTTCGGTACCTCGGCGGCCACCTTCAACGACGACGGCGTGACGGCGCTCTACCAGCACCTGATCTCGCTGCTCGCCCCCGCCGGACTCGATGTCGCACCCGGCATACTGCCGATCGCCGACGTACGTCACTCCAGTGGCATCGACCAGGTCGTACCGCCGGAGCGCACTCGCTATCTGTCGGAGATCACCGAGGCCATTCGCAGCTATCACGCGACGACCGACAAGCTCGCCGAGCAGGCTCGCCGCGTACAGCGCCTCGAGGCTGTCTCGAGCGAGGACCTTTCGACAGGCTCAAGGGACGAGTTGATCGCCCTTCGAGACGGGGCCCGCAAGGAGCTGCCGGCCGACGTCACGGCTCAGATCGAGGGCTGGCCTGCCGTTGTCGAGTCGTACGAAGGCGACGAGATGGTGGTCAACATCCGCGACACGGAGAACCGGACCCAGCTGACCCGCGAGTCGCTGTCCGGCACGAAGGTGCGCCGCGTCAGCCTGCCGAAGTACACCGACCACGGCGACCTCGTCACGTACTGGCGCAAGGAGAACCTCCCGGGCTACTT
Source organism: Propionibacteriales bacterium (assembly GCA_038256885.1). GTDB lineage: Bacteria > Actinomycetota > Actinomycetes > Propionibacteriales > Nocardioidaceae > Aeromicrobium. Next base: position 7,942 of record JBBSJW010000016.1, on the reverse strand, counting down.
CCCGTTCACGGTCGGCGTGTTCCCGTTCAAGCGCGACGGCGAGGACCCGGCTCGTATGTTCGCCGGCGAGGGCGACCCATTCCGTACGAACCGACGCTTCAAGCTGCTCTCGGAGAATGGCATGGCGACGCGACTGTCGACGGCCTTCGACTCGGTGACCCTGTACGGCCGCGACCCGGACCTGCGACCCGACATCTACGGCAAGGTCGGCACCTCGGGTGTCTCCGTCGCGACGCTCGACGACATGAAGGCGCTGTACGACGGCTTCGACCTGGTCTCGCCGACGACTTCGGTTTCGATGACGATCAACGGCCCGGCGCCGACCGTGCTGGCGTTCTTCCTCAACACCGCCATCGATCAGCAGGTGGATCTGTTCCGCGCTGAGCACGATCGCGAGCCGACCGAGGACGAGCACAGCATCCTGATGCGGCACGCGATGCAGAACGTCCGCGGCACGGTGCAGGCCGACATCCTCAAGGAGGACCAGGGCCAAAACACGTGCCTGTTCTCGACCGAGTTCAGCCTGCGGATGATGGCCGACATCCAGGAATGGTTCATCGCCAACCAGGTCCGCAACTTCTACTCCGTGAGCATCTCCGGCTATCACATCGCCGAGGCCGGGGCCAACCCCATCAGCCAGCTGGCGTTCACGCTGGCCAACGGGTTCACGTACGTCGAGGCCTACCTGGCGCGCGGCATGGACATCAACGACTTCGCACCCAACCTGTCGTTCTTCTTCTCCAACGGAATGGACGTCGAGTACTCCGTTCTCGGCCGCGTGGCCCGCCGCATCTGGGCCATCACGATGCGCGACAAGTACGGCGCCAACGAGCGCTCGCAGAAGCTGAAGTACCACGTGCAGACGTCGGGTCGCTCCCTTCACGCACAGGAGATGAGCTTCAACGACATCCGCACGACGCTTCAGGCCCTGATCGCGATCTACGACAACGCCAACAGCCTCCACACCAACGCATACGACGAAGCGGTCACCACTCCGTCGGAGGAGTCCGTACGTCGTGCACTCGCGATCCAGCTCGTCATCAACCGCGAATGGGGCCTCGCGATGAACGAGAACCCGACGCAAGGTGCCTTCATCATCGACGAGCTCACCGACCTCCTCGAGGAAGCTGTCCTCCTCGAGTTCGACCGCATCAACGAGCGCGGCGGCGTGCTCGGTGCGATGGAGACCGGCTACCAGCGCGGGCGGATCCAGGACGAGTCGATGCTCTACGAACAGCGCAAGCACGACGGCTCGCTGCCGATCGTCGGCGTCAACACGTTCCTCAACCCGCACCCCGAACGCGAGGCACACCCCGTCGAGCTGGCCCGGGCGACCGAGGACGAGAAGTCGTCCCAGCTGCGCCGAGTGCAGGAGTTCCACGCCAGGCACAGCGTCGAGGCTGCCGAGGCGATCGACAAGCTCAAGCACGCCGCGATCAATCACGAGAACGTGTTCGCTGCGTTGATGGATGCAGCTCGGGTCTGCTCGCTCCAGCAGGTGACCGAGGCGTTCTTCGAGGTCGGTGGCCAGTACCGCCGCAACGTCTGACAGGCGCCTTCGGCGATGCGGGTCTCGCGTTTGGCTCATGAGCGAGAAGGACGAGCTGGAGGGCCGGCGCAACGCCAAGGGCGAGCATCGCCTGCCTCCGGCCATCGCGGTCGTCGTCGCTGGTGATCGTCTCCAACCTGGTTGCCCTGGGGATGCTGGTGGACGCAATGACGGAGAAGGGGCACCGAGGCTGGCCCACTGCTCATCGCTGCAGGTCAGGTATGGCTCACCGGCGTGATCGGCTTCGGCCTGCTCTTCTGGGAGCTCGATCGCGGCGGGCCCGTGGCACGCCGAGTCCAGACCCATGCCGAGATGCAAGCCGCCGACTGGCGCTTCTCGCAGGACGAGAATCACGATGCCGTTGCCGAGGTGGCGGGTCAGCGAGCAAGAACTCCGGGTGGATCCCCACGTTCCCGACTACCTGTACGTGTCGCTGACCAACTCGAGCGCATTCAGCCCGACCGACACGATGCCGCTGTCGGTTCGTGCCAAGGCACTGATGGGGGTCGAGGCGACGGCAGCGCTGCTCACGTCCTTGCTCGTCATCGCTCGAGCAGTCGGCTCCTTCGGCGGATGACGCGGCCAGTATCGTCGCAGCGTGAGCAGCCTCCCCACATACGAGCAGATCGTCCAGCTTCCAGCCCTGTTTGACCGGACCGTTCCCGATGAGTTCATCGACGAGAACGGCCACATGAACATCGGCGACTACTTCCGGATCTGCTCACATGCCCTCTGGAAGGCCACGATCACGGCCGGTCTCGGCGAGGAGTACATCGAGAAGCACCAGCAGAGCATGTTCACGGTCGAGCAGCACATGCGCTACTACGGTGAGCTCCGGCTGGGCCAGCGATTCACGGTGCACACCCGGCTGCTGGAGCGCTCGTCGCGTGTCCTGCACGGTATGTCGTTCGTCGTCGACCAGGAGAAGCAGGCGCTGGCCTGCACTCAAGAGGCGACCCTGGTGCACGTCAGCATGGCAAGCCGCGCCTCCATCGATCTGCCTCCGTCCATAGGCGAGGCACTCGACCTGCAGATCGACGCCGGCGACGCGCTCGGCTGGGATGCCCCGGTCTGTGGCGCGATGGGCCTCCGCAACCGCGCCTGAGTGACGATCCCGATTCTGGGTACGACTCCTACGATCACGCGGCCGTCTCCGGCCCGCGTCGACAGAGGAGAGGGAGATCGACATGGAAGACATCGACTGGTGGGTGTGGGTGATCATCGCCGTGGTTGCGGTGCTGGTCATCGGCGCACTGATCGCTGCGCTGGGACGCGGCAAGAGCGCCGAGCGCCGGCGCAACGAGGCCGCTGAGCTTCGCGAGCAGGCGCTGGCTGCCCAAGAGGAAGTACGAGAGCGCGAGACCGAGGCAGCGGCAACGCGCGCCAAGGTCGAAGAGGCGAAGGTTCGCGCCGACGAGCTGGAGCGACGCGCTCAGGCGGAGCAGAAGGCGGCAGCCAGCCTGAAGGACGATGCCCGCGAGCGCCTCGCCGAGGCGGACCGCATCGATCCCGACTTCGACGAGAAGAGCGAGCGCGTCGCTGAGCCCGTGGTCGACCGGGAGGACACGACGCGAAGCGATACGCCGGGGCGTCACGCATAGGGTGAACGCATGGCGCAGGCGAAGGATGACCTCGGGCATCCGGTGGACATCCTTCGCCCGGCACACAGGGTGGTCTCGCTCGTACCGTCGCTCACCGAGGCGATCGCCGCGACGCGCCCCGAAGCATTGGTCGGCGCCACAGACTGGTGCACTCACCCGGCCGATCTCGACGTGGCGCGGGTGCGCGGGACCAAGAACCCCGATCGAGCGGCGATTGCGGCTCTGAAGCCCGACGTGGTGCTGGCCAACCGCGAGGAGAACCGCGAGCTCGACGTCGAGCGGCTTCGCTCCGCGGGGATCGGCGTGTGGGTGACTGAGATCGAGACGGTCGACCAAGCGTTCGCCTCAATGGCCCGTATGTTCGCAGCACTCGGCTGGGACGAGCCCGCGTGGCTCGCCGACGCCAAGGCGGTGTGGGACGTGCCAGCCGCGCCGAGCGGTCACCGCGTTGCAGTGCCGATCTGGCGCGATCCGTGGATGGTGGTCGGCTCGCGTACGTTCACCGGCGACGTACTTGCCCGCCTGGGTCTGGTCAACGCATTCGGTGAGTCAGACGGTCGCTATCCCCACGTCGAGCTCTCTTCCATCGATCGCGATGACATCGACCTCGTGCTGCTGCCCGACGAACCGTACGTGTTCACCGCCGAAGATGGGCCGTCGGAATTTACGCAGGTGCCGACCGCGCTGGTGTCAGGGCGAGCATTGACTTGGTACGGCCCGTCGATGCTCAGCTCCCGCGACGAGCTTCTCGCTGCGCTCGACGGCTGAGCGGCGACCATCCCGTTGGTTGAGGTGCGAAGGCCGCCCGCGGCCGTAGCCTCGAAACCTCGTACGTTCAGCGGCTCGCGCGAGCATTCGCAAGAACTGGCAAATAGGACGTGAACGGCATCGGGTTCGAGGCCGTTCACGCGTCCTCGAAATCCACATCCGGATACTGGTTTTTCGCTGTCCACAGAAGGATTTTCGCCAATCTTCTTGTCGGTAGTTTCGTCTAGATTTGACGTATGAGCACAGCAATCGATACCGGGCAGGTGATCCTCGACAGGATCGCCTCGCGCGAGGTCTTGCGTGCGAAATTGGAGGCCGAGACGGCCGCCGACATGGTCGAGTTTGCTGACCTTCGCAGAGTCGAAGCCGAACGCCACGACAACCCTCGTGTCCGTGACATGGAGATCAGCTTCGCCGCTGACGAGCTCGGCGTGGTGCTGCACCAGCCGACCCGAACTGTTCAGGTCCGGCTCGCTGACACGCGCCGGATTCGCAACCTGATGCCGCTCACCTGGACCGCATACGGCGAGGGACGTATCGACGCCTTCCGGGTCAGCCTGATCGCCTCCGCCACGGCAAAGCTGACGACGCAGGAGAACCTGATCCATCTGGACGGTGTGATCGGTGACTTCGCTGCCACCCACACGACCGCCCAGTTGAAAGCCAAGCTCAACAAGTTCGCGGCTACGTGGGAACCCAACGACCAAGCCGTGAGGGAAGAGCGCGCGAAGCGTTCATTCTGGGTCAACCACCAAGACAACGGCATGAGCTTCATCGGCGCCTACGTCCCCACACCCGACGCTGTGTTCATCGACGCCACCTACACCGAACGAGCCAAAGCCATCTCCGATGACCGCACCCTCGACCAACGCAGGGCCGACCTGTTCGTGCAGCAGCTGCGTGGCACCACCGACAGTCAACCGACTAGCAGCCGCGCCGTCATCGGGATTACCGTTCCGGTCACCTCGCTCGCCGGACTGGACGACCTTCCAGGCGAGTCCTTCGACGGTTCGTTCGCCCTTCCGGCGCAGATGGTCCGAGAGATGACCACCGAACCAGGCACTCTCTGGTTCCGGATCCTGACCGACCCACTCGGACGAATCCTCGACACCACCGAACCCAGACCTTTCCCCTCCGACGCACTCCGCACCTCGATCCAAGCCAGAGACGGCACCTGCCGATTCCCGACTTGCTCCAGACCGGCAATGGAGTCAGACCTCGATCACGAGATCCCCAGACCCCACGGCCCGACCAGCGGCGCCAACCTCCGCGCACTCTGCCGACGCCACCACAACATCAAAACCATGCAGATCGCCGAACCCACCGACTTCACCATGCGAGACAACGCCGCCGGAGAGTGAACACAGGCGGGCTTGCCCGCGATTCACTAGGAACGCTTCGCTGGGGCTTTCTTCGCAGCCGTCTTGGCCGGAGCCTTCTTCGCAGCAGTCTTCGCGGGAGCCTTGGCCGGAGCCTTCTTGGCCGGGGCTGACTTCTTGACCGACTTCTTGGCTGCTGCGCTCGCCTTCTTGGCCAGCGACACCGACCTGCCTTCGCCGTAGTGCTGCTCAAGAGCGCGTACGGTCGTCGGGTTGTTGGCCATGACTAGAGGCGTCTCTCCGACGATCGCGTTGTGGCTGCCCCAGGCGAGGTACTTGGCCGTCAGGTTGATCATCGTGGCGAAGCGGTTGCGGTTGCCGAGCAGTGTCGCGACGTGGAGTGCCACCCAGATGAACCAGGCCGGGAAGCCCGTGAGGCGAGGCAGGCCCTTGATCTGGGCGATCGCTGAGGCGCGACCGATCGTAGCCATGGTGCCCTTGTCCTTGTACCTGAACGCCTTCATGCCCTTGCCGTCCTGGGCACGGTCAATCAACTTGGCGACGTGCTTGCCGGCCTGGATCGCCGGCTGCGCCAGCTGCGGCAGCGGGTCGGGGCTGATCGCGACGTCACCGATCGCGTAGACATCCTTGAGGCCCTCGACATCCCAGTCGTCACCGGTGACGATGCGGCCGCCGCGGCCTTGCGGTAGGTTCCAGTCCTTGAGGGTGCTGTGCGCCGTGACACCACTGGCCCACACGACGATGCCCGCTTGGAGGAACTCCTCCTTGTCGCCCTTCGTGATCACCACACCGTCGCTGCGTACTTCCTTGACCGTGGTCTCGAGACGCAGGTCGACGTCGCGCTTCTCCAGAGCCTTGCGCGCGTACTCGCGCAGGTTGGGGTGGAACGGAGCCAGCACGTGCGGGCCCATTTCGACGAGCGTGATGTGGACCTTCTTGGGGTCCAGCTCGGGATAGGTCGTCGGCATGTCGTTGTTGCGCAGCTCGGCAAAAGCGCCAGCCGTCTCGACGCCGGTCGCGCCGCCGCCGACGACAATGATGCGCAGATCCTCATCGGTGCGGTTGATCACGGCGTTCTCGAGTGCGGCGAACATACGGTCACGAACGGCGAGTGCCTGCGAGCGCTTGTAGAGCGGCATCGCGAACTCTTCGGCACCGGGAACGCCGAAGAAGTTGGTCGTGACACCCGCAGCGATGATCAGGTGGTCGTACGAGACGGTGAGTCCGCTCTCGAGGCCCAGCGCCTTGCTGGCGTGGTCCATCGTGAGGACGGTGCCCTTCATGAAACGGACGTTCTTCTGCTTGGCGCGGATCGCGCGCAGGAACCAGGTGACGTCGCCGGGGTTGAGGCTGGCCGTCGCAACTTGGTAGAGCAAAGGCTGGAACGTGTTGTAGGTATGACGGTCGATCAGAGTGACGTCAACGTCGGCTCGCTTGAGCTTGCGGACCGCGGCAATGCCACCGAACCCGCCTCCGACTACGACTACGTGCGGACGCTGGGACGGGGAGCTCTGGGCCATGCCTTCAGTTTATCGGTGCGGTGTCGGTGCAATGAAATCCGCGGGTGCGCTACGCGCCGGTGGGTTGCTTGCGGCGCAGCTGGACCAGTACGAACACGGCTGCTGCGGTCCATGGCCACCCCACTCCGACGAACATGAACGACACCGGGACCGACACCGCAGCGAGAACGATCGTCGCCGTAAGTGCATGCGGGACACCGCGCAGCATCAACGCTGCCGCCGTGCAAGCCAGGAGCGCGAGAACCCCGCAAACGACGAAGAAGATGAACATCCAAGTGACGAAGTCCGCCGGCGCTATCCCGTATTCGTCGAGCATCTTCTTGGTCGAACCCTTCGAGAGGGAGTCGACGTATGAGCTGCGCGCCGTCACGTAGATCAGTGCGTAGTAGGCGGAGAACATCAGCACCAGCCACGAGGCGATCAGCGCCACGAGACCGGCGACCCGTACGGACTTGGGTTGAGCCGGAGCACCCGGAGCAGCACCAGGACCAGCGACAGGCGCAACGGGCACGGGAGGAACTGCGGGGCGCGCGACCCCGTTCTTCGCGTCGAACCACGCTCGGGAGTCGGGCGACCACAGCTGCATCGCGCAGACGACCGCCAGCACGGCAGGCAGCATTCCTGCCAGCCCACCTATTCCGATGAAGCCCACGAACGCGAGTCCGCACATCACGGTCAGGCTCACGCGTGAGCTTCGGTGACCGCGAGCTGTGAACACCGCGAACACCACGCCAGCAATGGCCAGGACCACCACCGCGTACGCCGCACGGCGAAGCCACTCGACGACCTGGGGAACTGTCAGGTCGACTCCGTCCAACGCCGGGTCGTCCAGCGCGTCCCGCACGGCATCCTGCAGCTCGATCGAGCCCCAGTTGGAAAGTGATGACGTGACGCTGCCGAACACGATCAGGCTGGTCAGTCCGACAAATACGCACGCCATCGTCACTGACGGGGGTCTACGCAGCTGGCTCACCCGTTCATCCCACCACACCGCCCAAACGGGTCAGAAAAAGATCTCGAGAAAAAGTTGTAAGGACTTGTGGGGTCTGTGGCTCCTACCTACAAGCAACACCACAGACCAACTGAAGAACTTCCACCAAAACCCACAGGAGAAATCATGAACCGCACCATCCGCAACCTCGTCGTCGCAGCACCGCTCGTACT
>JBBSJW010000015.1:0-46134 GCA_038256885.1 Propionibacteriales bacterium | reverse complement strand
CTTGGTCCTCGCAGCTCTCTCGGTCGCGCGTCCGGGCCGGCTCGCTGGTGCCTGCATTCCCGTCCTCGTGATTGGCACAGCCCTCGTCGTCGGGGACATTTGGGCAGAGACCGTGGTGCTCCCGGGCGTCGTGACCGGAAGTGCGGCCGAGCTTCTCGGCGACGACATCGGCGGCACACATCTCGCCTTCGTCGTGGGGGCCTACGCCCTGTTCGCGATCGGCTGGGTCCTGTTCGCCCTAGCCATGCGCGCCACAGTGGGTGCAATCGCCTGGTTGCTCGTCGGCGGCGGCGTCATCGCGTTCCTCCCGATCGGAGGGTCCTACGTCGCGCTGGCGCTGGGTGCGGCCCTGGTGGTCGCACGGACTCCGGCGAGGGAGAACCCAACGCCGTGACAGGGCCCGACGTAGCCCATTCTGGGCGGAATGATGCAACGACTCCACTCGCGTGACGGGTCAGTCGACCGAAGGGCGTACGCCTTCAGAAGTTGTCGCGCAGGAACGCAGAAGTCCCCGGACCGGCATTGCTGCAGGTCACGGGGACTTTTGTCCATGGTAGCCCCGACGGGATTCGAACCCGCGCTACCGCCTTGAGAGGGCGGCGTGCTAGGCCGCTACACAACGGGGCCATGGGTGGTCTTGCGACCGGAGACACCATATCGTGCGTGTGAATCTCGCTCGAAATGGCCTCGCTGGGATACTAGGACTCGAACCTAGAATGGCGGTACCAGAAACCGCTGTGTTGCCAATTACACCATATCCCAATGGCTCCGCCGGGGGCTGAGCCAAGCACCGACTTTACCCGACTCCCCCGCCTGCGCCCAAACCGGGATGGGCGTTGAGCGAGTCGGATAAATCATAGTTGCGAGGTTTCGATACGGCCTCGTTCCACGCCCTACTCAACCACCGAGTTCGGCTTGAGCATGTCAGCTCACCAGGTTTCGATACGGCCTCGTTCCGCCCCCTACTCGCTGGCGCTCGTGGGGGGACCCCCAGGCCTACTCAACCACCGATTTGTCGCCTTGAGGAGTTCGCTCACTACGCTTCGGGCCCACGTTCCTCGGGCCCCCCAGTCGGCCGCGGGCGGCCTCCTTAGCGGACGCGTTATGCGAGCGCGGCGTCCAATCTGGCCAGTGACTGCGCCTGGCCGAGCAGCTCAAGCGACTCGAACAGTGGCGGCGAGATACGACTGCCCGTAACCGCAACGCGTACTGGCCCAAATGCCAGTCGCGGCTTGAGCTCCAGGCCTTCGATGAGGCTCGTACGGAGTGCCTCCTCGATCGCCGGCGTGGACCAGTCAGACAGCCCAGCAAGAGCTTCGCGAGCGGCTCGTACGACGTCGAGACCCTTCTCGTCGAGGTTCTTGGCGGCGTCGGCCTCATCGATCGTGAACGCGTCACCGTCGACGAACAGGAAGCGCAGCATGTCGACTGCCTCGGTCAGCAGCCCCATGCGCTCGTGCACCAGTGGAGTCGCAGCAGCCAGTGTCGCGAGCTGCTGCTCGGTCGGCGGATCGGAGATCAAACCGGCGTCCTGGAAGTACGGCACCAGGCGATCTCGTACGTCGTCCTCGGCGAGCAGGCGGATGTGCGATCCGTTGATCGCCTCGGCCTTCTTGATGTCGAAGCGCGCGGGGTTGGGGTTGACCCGACCGATCTCGAACGCCTCCACCATCTCCGGGATCGAGAACACGTCGCGGTCGTCGGCGATCGACCAGCCGAGCAGCGCCATGTAGTTGAGCAGCGCCTCGGGCAGGAAGCCCTTGGGCTTGTAGTCGAGCAGGTTGGACTCAGGATCGCGCTTCGACAGCTTGCGGTTGCCCTCGCCCATGACAAACGGCAGGTGACCGAACTCGGGCGTGAACCCACCGCCGATGCCAATCTCGGCGAACGCTTCATACAGCGCAATCTGGCGCGGGGTCGAGCTCAGCAGGTCCTCGCCGCGCAGCACGTGGGTGATGCCCATCATCGCGTCGTCGGTGGGGTTGGTCAGCGTGTAGAGCGGCTGGCCGTTGGCGCGCACGATCACGTAGTCCTGCACGTTGGCCGAGTCGAAGGTGATCTCTCCACGTACGAGGTCGTTGAACGTGTAGGTCTTCTCCGGCATCTTGAAGCGGATGACCGGCTCGCGGCCCTCGGCTTCGTATGCAGCCTGCTGCTCGGGCGTGAGGTCGCGGTGGAGTCCGTCGTAGCCGCTGGGCTTGCCGGCAGCGCGGGCGGCGTTGCGGCGCTCCTCGAGCTCCTCGGCGGAGTCGTAGGCCTTGTACGCGTGGCCGCTCTCGAGCAGCTTTTGCGCGACATCGGCATAGATGTCCATGCGCTCGGACTGTCGGTAGGGACCGTTGGGGCCGCCAACCTCGGGACCCTCGTCCCAGTCGAGGCCGAGCCAGCGCATGACGTCGATCAGGAGCTGGTAGGACTCCTCGTTGTCGCGCGAGGTGTCCGTGTCCTCGATGCGGAACACGAACTTGCCCTGGTTGTGGCGCGCGAACGCCCACGAGAACAGCGCCGTACGGGCCATGCCGACGTGCGGGTTGCCCGTCGGCGACGGGCAGAAACGTGCGACCACTGGCCTAGTCATGCGAAACCACCGGGTTCGTGAGGGTGCCAATGCCTTCGACGGTGACGCTGACCGAATCGCCGGGGTGCATCGGGCCGACGCCGTCCGGCGTGCCGGTGAGGATGACGTCGCCGGGGAGCAGCGTCATGAAGGACGACACGTACTCGATGATCTCGGGCACCTTGAAGAACATGTCTGAGGTGTTGCCGTTCTGCTTGAGCTCGTCTCCCCCGCCCAAGCTCTCGAGCCTGGTCGTCACACCAACGCTGCTCGGGTCGAAGTCGGTCTCGATCCACGGGCCGAGCGGGCAGAACGTGTCGAAGCCCTTGGCGCGCGCCCACTGACCGTCCTTGGCTTGCAGGTCGCGCGCCGTGACGTCGTTGGCGACGGTGTAGCCGAAGATCACCTTCGCGGCGTCCTCGGCAGAGACGTCGCGGCAGATGCGACCGATCACGACCGCGAGCTCGGCCTCGTAGTGCACGTCCTCGCTCTGAGTGGGGTAGAAGATCGGGTCGCCAGGACCAATGACGCTGGTGTTGGGCTTGAGGAAGATCAGCGGCTCGGTCGGTACGTCTCCGCCCATCTCGGCAGCGTGCGCGGCGTAGTTCTTGCCGACACACACGACCTTGCTGCGCGGGATCACCGGGGCGAGCAGGCGTACGTCCGCCAGCGGGATCTTCTGACCGCTCAGGTTCAGCCCGGCGTACAGCGGATCGCCGTTGAGCACAGCGATCGTGGGGACCCCGTTGTCATCACCAATGACTCCAAAACGGGGATCGTCGTCACCCGCGAAGCGTGCAATTCTCATATGAGTTCAGGGTATCGGTTGGGTCGACTTCGCCACCCGTCCGGCCAGAGCTCCATCCTCGCCCATTCTGCGCGCAGTGATGCGGATCACAAATTGACCCATCCGGTCAGCGTTCAGCCACGAACTCCATGCAGTGGCCGACTGTCGGTCACCGAACAGGAGGATCGTCATGAAGTTCTCGATCAAGATGCTGTGCGCGGCCGGGATCGCTGCCGCAGCGCTGACCGCCACGGGTGGCTCGGCTTCGGCCGCTCACTGCACGGACAACGGTGGGCCAGGCAACTCCGACTTCACAACGCACGTGCAGGCCAGCAATGGTCCGGGCGGGCACAATGAGGGCGACCACCAGGGCTGGAGCTCTTGCGAGCCACAGGCGAAGAGCGGCGGCCGCTGACATCAGGCGCAGGTCGGTCGCCAGCGAGTTTCGAACTGGCGACCGACCACCGCCATCAGGGCATCGCGAGCTCCATGTTGCAAACCGATCCGGCGGTGACTCCCGCAGCGACAGCGGTGGCCACTGAGGGCATCGGACCAGGCAATGCGGAGATGTGCGCCAGGTCGCCGGCGGCGTAGACACCCGGCACGTTGGTACGGCCCATGGCGTCGATCTCAACGAACCCGGACTTGTACCGGTCGACCCCGAGCTGTTCGGCGAACGGAGCCGACTGGGACACCTCAGTCGCGATGAACATCCCGCCGACGCCGATCGTCTCGTCGTCGAGCGTGATGCGGAGCCCGAAGTTGGTGCGCTCTACCTCGAGTACGGCATCTTCCTCAAGCACGATCAGCTCGCTCGCAATGTTGCCGAGCAGCGCGGAGAGGTGCTCGGCTCGCTCCGTGCCGAGGATCGCGACGCGCTCGCCGGCGAGCTCGTGACCGTGGCAGTACGGGCAGTGCGCGATCTCGCGACCCCACGCCTCGGCGACGCCTGGGATGTCCGGGAGAGTGTCGCGTACGCCGGTGGCGAGCACGATTTTGCGGGTGGCGAGCACCTCATCGCCGACGATGACCTCGAAGCCGTCACCTGCGCGACGTACCGAGTCGACGGTCCCCTCGCGGATCTCGGCGGTGTCGTACGCCGCGATGTCCTTGCGGGCGAGCCGGCGCAGCTCGGCCGGGTCGCGGCCGTCGTGGGTGATGAAGTTCTGCATGTGCTCGACCGTGGCGTTGCGGTAGGTGCCGGAGTCGAGGAGCAGAACGTCGCGGTGCATGCGGCCGAGGGTGAGCGTGGCCTGTAGGCCCGCCGGTCCCCCGCCGATGACGATGGCGTCAAGCATGATTTCTCCTTCAGAGTTGCTGCTGCCTCCATCGTGCGAGTTAATGTCAACATGAAGTCAAATCTGCGCTCGATCGGCGAAACTGCCTCCCGGTTCGGGCTCGAAACCCACGTTCTTCGCCACTGGGAGGCGGTTGGGCTGCTCGAACCGCAACGCGACAGCGCGGACCGGCGCCTCTACGGCGATGACGATCTCGTACGCATCGCGGTGATCCTGCGGAGCAAGGCTGCCGGTATGTCACTGGACCAGATCGCCGTGCTGGTCGACGACGACCACGGACCCAAGCGGCACGCCGTACTCCAGGAACACATCGCCGACCTGGACCGACGCATGGAGGACATGCAGCGCTCACGCGAGATGGCTGTCCACGCCTTCGAGTGCAAGGCGCACGACATCACAACGTGTCCGCGTTTTCGTTCGATGGTGTCCGACGTGCTCGAAGGCACCCGCGACTGGTCGCTGGCGCATTGAGCGGGGCTCAGCAGGCTCTGACGTAGCGTTCACGTATGAGCTCTTCCCTCCATTCACTCAGCTTTGCGGCAAGCGATCCAGCCCGACTGGCTACGTTCTGGGGCAGCGTCCTGAACAGGCCGGTCGACAGCACGACCCTGCCAGCGACGAAGACGGCCATACTGATCCGTTTCGTCCAGAACGACGAGCCGAAGGTCGAGCCCAACCAGATGCACTTCGACACCACGACGACCTCGTGGGACGACCAGAAGGAGACGGTCGAGCGCGCGATCAGCCTGGGTGCGCAACACCTCGATTTCGACCTGCCGCCGGACGAGCTGCACGTCCCGCTCCAAGACCCTGAGGGCAACGAGTTCTGCGTGATCGAGCCGATCAACAACTTCCTCAAGGACACCGATCGCATCGGCGCCTACTCGAGCGACGGCAGCCAGTCGGTCGGCTACTTCTGGAGTGCCGCGCTCGACTGGCCACTGGTCTGGGACCAGGACGAGGAGACGGCGATCCAGTCACCCCTCGGCGGATCCAAGATCTCGTGGGGTGGACCGCCGCTGGACGTACGGACCACCAGGACTCGTCTGCACTTCGACCTCGCCCCCGAGGGCGAACGCCTGATGGAACTCGATCGCCTCGTCTCGCTCGGCGCCAATCAGAGCGATGACGCGCCGTGCGAGCCGGGCTGGATCTCCATGACCGACCCCGACGGCAACCCGTTCTGCATCACGTCTTGACCGGCACCGAACGTGTTCAATTCGTAACTCAACCGGCTCCCATGAACTAGTTCTTTCGGGCTAAGTTGAGGCATGCCTGATTTGATCCCCATGGTTTCCATGCACGGCGTCCAGAAGTGGTTCGGAGACCTGCACGTGCTCAAGGACATCGAGCTCGACGTCGCGCCGGGCGAGGTCGTCGTGGTCATCGGACCGTCCGGCTCGGGCAAGTCGACCCTCTGCCGGGCGATCAATCGGCTTGAGACGATCAACGAGGGGACCATCACCGTCGATGGCGACAAGCTCCCCGAAGAAGGCAAGGAGCTGGCTCAGTTGCGCGCCGACGTGGGCATGGTCTTCCAGTCGTTCAACCTGTTCGCTCACAAGACCGTCCTCGAGAACGTCACCCTCGGGCCAATGAAGGTCCGCGGCATCAAGAAGGACGCCGCCACCAAGCGCGCCCACGAGCTCCTCGAACGGGTCGGCATCGCAACCCAGGCCGACAAGTACCCGGCACAGCTCTCCGGCGGCCAGCAGCAGCGCGTGGCCATCGCCCGGGCACTGGCGATGGATCCCAAGGTCATGCTGTTCGACGAGCCGACCTCAGCGCTCGACCCCGAGATGATCAAAGAGGTGCTCGACACCATGGTCGACCTCGCCAAGGGCGGCATGACGATGATCGTTGTCACCCACGAGATGGGCTTTGCCCGTACGGCGGCCGACCGAGTGCTGTTCATGTCAGACGGCGAGATCATCGAAGAGAACACACCCGAAGAGTTTTTCACCAACCCCGCCACAGATCGAGCCAGGGACTTCCTGGGCAAGATCTTGAAGCACTAGGAGAGGTACGAACATGAAACGGACGCAATTTGCGATCGTCGCGGCCATCGCCGCGCTGATCCTCGGAGCCTGCGGCAGCGCCGGCGAAGATTCCGACACCCCCGACGCGAAGGTCGATGAAAACGCCGCGGCCCAGTTCGAGGACGGGACCGCGATGAAGGCGATCGCCGAGTCGGGCAAGGTTCGCATCGGCGTCAAGTACGACCAGCCGGGACTTGGCTTCAAGTCCGCCGGTGACGACCAGCCGGCCGGATTCGACGTCGAGATGGCCAAGCTCGTTGCCGCCAAGCTCGGCATCGCTGCCGACAAGATCGAGTGGGTCGAGACGATCTCCGACAACCGCGAGCCCTTCCTGCAGAAGGGCACCGTCGACTTCGTCTTCGCGTCCTACTCGATCACCGATGATCGCCGCAAGGTTGTCGGCCAGGCCGGACCGTACTTCCTGACCGGTCAGCAGCTGCTCGTCAAGAAGGGCAGCGACATCAAGACCGTCGAGGACGTCAAGGGCAAGGAAGTCTGCTCAGTCACCGGCTCGACCTCGCTCGCGCAGGTCGAAGCCAAGGGAGCCAAGGTTCGAGGCTTCGAGACCTACTCGCAGTGCCGCGACCAGGTGCTCGACGGAGCGGTCGACTCGATGACGACCGACGGATCGATCCTGCTCGGCTACGCCGCACTCAACCCCGACGAGCTCGAAGTCGTCGGACCGGCGTTCTCCGAAGAGCGCATCGGCATGGGCTACAGCAAGGACAAGCCCGAGCTGTGCCAGTTCCTGACTGACACGATCCAGGACGCCATGGACGACGGCGCCTGGGCCAAGGCATTCGAGGCAACGCTGGGCAAGTCAGGTGCTGAGACACCTGAAGCGCCCAAGATGGACGCCTGCGCCTAAACCGTACGAGGGCTGGGGCCACTCCACATGAGTGGTCCCAGCCAGTACGCCCCCACATTCCAGCGACGAGAAAGGTGACACCATGCAGGTCCTGATCGACAACTTCGACAACATCCTCGAAGCGTTCGGCTACACATTGCGTCTCACCCTGGTCGCGGGACTGTTCTCCTTGATCTTTGGCACGATCCTCGCCGGCATGCGAGTTGGACCCGTGGGTGTCCTCAGCAAGGCCGGCGCCGTCTACGTCACGGTCTTCCGCAACACCCCCCTGCTCGTCCTTCTGCTGCTCGTGGTCTTCGGCTTCCCCAAGCTCGATATCCGGCTCGGCTACTTCTGGATGAATGTGCTGGCGCTGACGATCTACACGTCGACGTTCGTCTGTGAAGCGCTGCGATCTGGCGTCAACTCCATCCCAATCGGTCAGGCCGAGGCTGCCCGCTCAGTGGGCCTGGGCTTCACCCAGACCATGAAGCACGTCGTGCTTCCCCAAGCGTTCCGGGCCGTCGTACCACCTCTGGCCAGCGTCCTCATCGCCCTCACCAAGAACACCTCGCTGTGCTCAATCTTCGGCATTATCGAGGCGACTGCAGCGATGAAAGGCCTGCTCAACGATCATCCGTCGCAGCTCTACTGGATATTCCTGGGCATTGCCGTGGGCTACGTGATCATCGTCGAGGCGATCTCCTTCGCAGCCGCGATGCTCGAACGTCGATGGAGGATCTCCTGATGGCCGCATCCGTTCTCTTCGACGCTCCCGGGCCCAAGACGCGGGCACGGCATCGGCTGTATGCCGTCGTGTCCGGCATTATCCTGGCCGGCCTGGTCGGACTCCTGATCTGGCAGCTCGAGCGCAAGGGGCAGTTCGCGTACGACCTCTGGGAGCCGTTCGTCACCCCCAAGATCATGAACGTGATCCTGGAGGCCACCCTCAAGACCCTGCAGGCGGCTGTGTTCGCCATCGCCGGCGCGCTGGTCTTCGGCGTGATCTTCGGCGTGGGCAAGCTCTCCGATCATCGTGCGCCGCGCTGGTTCTCCTGGCTGGTGGTCGAGTTCTTCCGCGCTGTTCCGCTTCTGATGGTCATCATTGCCACGTGGTACGCGATCGGACCGCAGCCCGGGGCAAACGCTTTCCAGGCACTCGTGCTGGGGCTCATCCTCTACAACGGCGCTGTCTTCGCCGAGATCTTCCGGGCCGGCATCAATGCCGTGCCCAAGGGTCAAGCCGAAGCCGCCTACGCGATCGGCATGGGCAAGTCGATGGTGATGCGCATCATTCTCATCCCGCAGGCCGTCAAGATCATGCTGCCGTCACTGATCAGCCAGGCCATCGTGGCGCTCAAGGACACCAGTCTTGGATATGCCGTGCTGGCACCGGGACTCACCTATGCGGTCAAGGAGATCTCGGGCACGTTCCGCAACACGATCCAGACGGCATTAGTGATCGCCCTGATCTACATCGTGCTCAACCTGCTGCTGACGATGCTGGCCACCTGGGCCCAGAAGCGGTTTGCCGGCGAGAAGACCCTCACCATCGAACCCGTCGGCGGCATCGTCCCGTCCCAGCCCGGTGGTGGCAGCGGCCTCTGACAGAGGTCAGCCCGTTCTGTGGATCGGCTAACTCTTGGGTGTCACCCAAAGATGGATCGTGCCCTCGACCGTCACGGTGCCGTCGGAGGTGACGGCCTTGACCTTCACCGGTACGTCAGGCGCACCCGCCCAGTCGGCCTCGGTGGTTTCTGCGGTGCACGTCAGTGCGGTCGTCGACTTGGCGAGATAGCTGACCTCCATGCCCTTGGGCAGCCAGCGCATGTCGTCTGGGCACGTCGCCTCGGCGAGCAGCCCCATGGCGGCTTCGAGGCCATTGCAGGCTGCGATGGCGTGGATCGTACCGATGTGGTTCTTGACCGATCGACGCTTGGGAATCCGGATCTGCCCGAGGTGCGGCTTCATCTCCTGCACCTCGAGGTGGATCGACGCGAAGTACGGCGCCTTCTGGCTGAATGCGACGGAGAACAGTCGCTTGCCCTGGGGCAACGCGGTGAACTTCTTGTAGAGATCAAGGGTCGAAGGCATGCGGCGAGTGTAGGAGCGTTACACCACTACTGTCAGCGTCAGGAGCGTCACACCAGCAATTCCCCGCTGGTTGAGTCGGAGGCCGCCCGCTGGGGGTACCTCCCACGAGCGCAGCGAGTAGGGGGCCCGACGTATCGAAACCCGGTGAGACTGCCTCCCAACGCGAGCATTCGATCTCACGAGGTTTCGATACGCTCATTCCGCCCGCTACTCGCAAGCTCGTGGGGGGACCCCCAGCTACTCAACCACCGAGATGGTGGCTATTCGAAAAGGAGTCGCGATGCGGTGCAGACGACTTCGGGGTGTGTGACGGACTCCGGCTGGATCCAGAGGCCCTGCGTGAACCCGCACTTCTCCAGCACCCGGATAGAGCGCGCGTTGCGCACATCGGGACTCGCGACGAATCGCGGCGCATCGGGGTAGTCGCGACACAGGACCTCGGCACAGAACGTGGTGATCATCTGCGTCCCGATCCCCCGGTCAATCAGCTCGGGCACTCCGATGAGGTAGTCGAAGGCGATCGCCTTCGGATCCTGCACGCGTACGGCGTAGTCGTCGTAGGCAATGACGGGATAGTCCTGGATATAGCCAATGTCGACGCCGTCGAGCACGACGATCCACATACGGGTGGCACTCGTGCCGTCTAGCTCCTTGGCATAGTGCTCGCCAGCCAGCTCGGGTGTGCGCGGTTCGTCACCGAACCAGGGCTGAGCGTGCTCGGCCGCCATCCAGCCGACCAGTGCTGGCATGTCGGCGTCGACCAGTCGCCGGAACGCGATTGTTCCCACGGGACGAGCCTAGGCTCACATGCTGTCGAGTGCCGCCGCTTCGGCGCCGAGCTCTTGCCGTACGACGTCGAACGCAATCGCCGGCGAGTAACCCTTGCGGGCGAGCAAGCTGGTGAGTCGCCTGGTCTTGGTCGTGTTGTCGAATCGCGCCATCGATCGCAGCTTGCCCTGCACCAACCTGTGCGCTGCCTGGATCTCGTCGGCGGGGTCGAGCTCGGCCAACACCTCTTTGGCGATCTCGTCATCGACGCCCTTCTGGCGCAACTCCATCGCCAGCACGCGCGAGGACAGCCCCTTGCTGCGCTGCCGCGACTGAACCCAGGCTCGAGCGAACTCCTCGTCATCGATCAGCCCAGCTGCCTCGAACTTGTCGAGCATCGCCGTGGCGACCTCCTCAGGCACAAGCTTCTTGGCCAGTGCCTGAGCGAGGTCGCTGCGACTTTGGGCGCGGACCGCAAGACGGTCGTAGATCACCTTGCGTGCCAAGCCATAGCTCTCCTCGGTCCCTGAGCCTGTCGAAGGGTCCGGTGCAACTACGTCGGCTGGATCCTTCTGAGCCCAGGACATCAGAAGTCGATGTCGGTCGGGGGCTCCTCGACAACCTCGAGCGCCGGCTTGTCGGCCTGTGCGCCGATGCCCATGTGTTCCATGATGCGCTTCTCGAGCTCATCGGCCAGGTCGGGGTTGTCGCGGAGGAACTTGCGGGAGTTCTCCTTGCCCTGACCGAGCTGATCGCCCTCGTAGGTGTACCAAGCGCCGGCCTTGCGGACGAAGCCTGTGTCGACGCCGACGTCGATCAGGCTGCCTTCGCGGCTGATGCCGGTGCCGTACATGATGTCGAACTCGGCCTGCTTGAACGGCGGGGCGAGCTTGTTCTTGACGACCTTGATGCGGGTGCGGTTGCCGACCATGTCGGTGCCGTCCTTGAGCGTCTCAATGCGTCGTACGTCGAGGCGGACCGAGGCGTAGAACTTGAGCGCCTTGCCGCCCGTCGTGGTCTCAGGCGAACCGAACATCACGCCGATCTTCTCGCGCAGCTGGTTGATGAAGATCGCGGTGGTGCCGGACCCGTTGATCGCACCGGTCATCTTGCGCAGCGCCTGGCTCATGAGGCGAGCCTGCAGACCCACGTGGCTGTCGCCCATCTCGCCGTCGATCTCGGCGCGGGGCACGAGGGCCGCCACGGAGTCGATCACGATGATGTCGAGCGCACCCGAGCGGATCAGCATGTCGGCGATCTCGAGCGCCTGCTCACCACTGTCAGGCTGTGAGATCAGGAGCGCATCGGTGTCGACACCCAGGCGCTTGGCGTACTCAGGATCGAGCGCGTGCTCGGCATCGATGAAGGCAGCGACCCCGCCGGCCTTCTGTGCGTTGGCGATCGCGTGGAGGGCGACCGTCGTCTTGCCGGAAGACTCAGGACCGTAGATCTCGACGACGCGGCCACGCGGAAGACCGCCGATGCCGAGTGCAATGTCGAGGGTGGTCGCTCCGGTGGGGATGACCTCGATCGGTGCGCGGGCCTGGTCGCCGAGACGCATCACGGCACCCTTGCCATGTGCGCGGTCGATCTGGGCCATCGCGTTCTCAAGGGACTTGCCTTTGTCCTTGTCGCTGGCGAGGGTCTGGTTGGGCTGTGCCATGGTGGGTCCGTTTCTGCTCGTGGGCGGCGGGTCATCGACGACGCTAGAAGGACCCTCAGACATATGTGGGCCTCGTCGACCCGACTGTGGAATCCGTCCTTCTGACGTCCAACCTGTGCACGAGATTATCCGAACGTCTGTTCGATCACCGTTCATGCAGTCGGCGTGTCGCGCGAAAAGTTCTAGCGCTCCGAGGCGGGCAGGCCGAGTGACTCGTGGATGGCGCGCCACACGGTCTTGGGCGTCTCACCGTCTTCGAGAGCAGCGGACACCGTACGCCCGTCCAGCTCGCGCATCACGTGGCTGTCGGCCCAGACACGGGAATAGCCAACGCCGAACTGCTGGTCCATGCGGACCCAGAATTCGCTGTACTTCATTTAGGCAGCAGAGGATTCAGGCAGCGGAAGCGGAAACATCGCCGCGGGCGATGGACGAGATGCTCGCGATGTGTGCCTCTGCGGCTTCCTCGACCTCGAGCAGCGAGCTGACATCGAGCAAAACCTTTGACAGCGGAACCTCGAGTGCGGCGGCGAGGGCGGCCAGCAGCTCAGAGCTCGGCTCCTTCTGCCCACGCTCAACCTCGGAGATGTAGCCGAGGCTGACCCGGGCCTTGCCCGACACGTCGCGGAGCGTCAGCCCCTGCGAGATGCGGCGCGCACGGAGGACCTCGCCGACCAGCTGTCGCATTGCGGTCATCGGGCACCTCCTGGGTATTGCCAAGAATAAGCAGAGTTACAAACCTACAACCCCGCGTGGATCAGGTTTCTTCCCTCACCCTAGCGACCAGTTCCGCGAGCAGCGCGTCGACCGTCCTATTGCGGATCGTGTCGCGGTCACCGACAAGCTCCAGGGCGGTCGTACGTACGCCGTCTGGGCCCGCAATGGCGATGTACACCGTCCCCGCGGGCCTACCTTCGCTCTCCCCCGGACCGGCGACTCCCGTCGTGGCGAGGCCATACGTGGCGTTGAAGCGCTCCTGGGCACCGAATGCCATCTGAGCCGCGACATCGGCATCGACGGTGCCGTGATCCTCGATCAGCTCGGCGTCGACGTCGAGCAGCTCGATCTTGGCCTCCACCGCGTAGGCGACGACTCCCCCGAGCACGACATCAGACGCCCCAGGGACGTTGATGAGCGTCGCGCAGACGAGTCCGCCGGTCAGCGACTCGCCAGCGGCCACTGTGGCACCGGCCTCACGAAGTGCGCCGATGACCTCATCGGCGAGGCTCATGTGCGAGCTGCAGCTTTGGACTCACGGCGCAACGTGCGCGCATCGCGTACGTATGCGACCGCGGTGCTCACGGTGATGAAGAACGCTGCGGCCATGAAGCCGTGGGTGATCCAGCGAAGGATGTCGGAGATCGTGTTGTCCCAGATCTCGAACGGGAGCAGGTAGCCACCGATCGCGACGGCCTGGAGGGTCGTCTTGATCTTGCCATTCTGGCCGGCCGGCATGACGCCGTACTTCTTGACCACGAACCGCATGAGGGTGATGCCCCACTCGCGGACCAGCACGATGATCGTGACGGTCCAGAACAGCCAGTGGTCGAAAATGATCGCGAGACCGACGAATGCCATGCCGGTGAGAGCCTTGTCAGCGATCGGGTCCGCCAGCTTGCCGAAGTTGGTCACCAGATTGTGCTTGCGGGCGAGGTCGCCGTCGATCTTGTCGGTGACCATCAGCAGCAGGAAAGCGACCCACGACCAGAGGCGGAACTCGACCGACTGTCCGTCCTGCGTCAACAACAGCCACCCGAACAACGGGACGCCGGCAATGCGCGCCACTGTCAGCACGTTGGCAATGTTGAGCCTGCTCGGCTGGTGCGCCGTTTCCATGGGTCCCTCTCGCTAAACGACCGGCTCTCAGTATGCGACAGCGGGACGGCGCCGCGCCAACTGGACTTCGGCCTCCCCCGGCGACGTGTCGGTCGCCAGACCCAGCGGTGAGGTGTAGAAACGAGTGCCGTCCTTGCTGACGACCTTGACCCGCGGATCGTGGCGGCCCGCTCTGCGCTCGACCCTGATCTCAGCCATCTCGCTCCACAGCAGCCCCACCCAGCCCTCACGGCCGCGCAGACGTACGCCGTGGTCGTCCGCGACGAACAGGGGCGCACGGGCGTCGTTGGTTCCGCGCAGGTTGATCAACCCGAGGATCACCAGCACGGCGACGGGAGCCCACAGGAGCGGCTCGCTGCGATCGTACGCAAGCCAGACGAATCCGGCCGCAAGCGCAAGGCACAGCAGTCCGAGGACCGCGAATAATCTCGTGCGCCGCCGGATCTCGAACGGCTCAAGCCCAGTACTCATGCTCAACCCGCCTGGATGCTCGCGAGGACCTGATCGAGGTCATCAGGCTTGATCAGGACGTCACGGGCCTTCGAGCCCTCGCTGGGTCCGACGATGCCGCGGCTCTCGAGGATATCCATGAGACGACCAGCCTTCGCGAAGCCGACGCGCAGCTTGCGCTGCAGCATCGACGTCGAGCCGAACTGAGTCGTGACGCAGAGCTCGATCGCCTGCAGCACGAGGTCCATGTCGTCGCCGATGTCGTCGTCGATCTCACGGCGAGCGGCGACCGGAGCCGTGACGTCCTCGCGATAGATCGGCTGCAGCTGCTTCTTGCAGTGCTCGACGATCGAGTGGATCTCAGCCTCGGTGATCCAGGCACCCTGCATACGCATGGCCTTGTTCTGACCCATCGGTAGGAACAGTCCGTCACCCTGGCCGACGAGCTTCTCGGCGCCGGGCTGGTCGAGGATGACGCGGCTGTCGGTGACCGACGACGTCGCGAACGCGAGGCGGCTGGGCACGTTTGCCTTGATCAAACCCGTGACGACGTCGACCGACGGTCGCTGCGTGGCGAGGACCAGGTGGATGCCGGCTGCGCGGGCAAGCTGGGTGATGCGGACGATCGAGTCCTCAACATCGCGCGGGGCAACCATCATCAGGTCGGCGAGCTCGTCGACGACGACGAGGAGGTACGGGTAGGGCGCAAGAATGCGCTCGCTGCCAGGAGGCAGCTGCACCTTGCCCGCTCGCACGGCCTTGTTGAAGTCGTCGATGTGGCGGTAGCCGAAGTTGGCCAGGTCGTCGTAACGCATGTCCATCTCGCGCACGACCCACTGGAGCGCCTCAGCGGCCTTCTTGGGATTGGTGATGATCGGCGTGATCAGGTGCGGAACACCTTCGTACGCCGTCAGCTCGACCCGCTTGGGGTCGACCAGGATCATGCGCACCTCTTCGGGCGTTGACCGCATCAGGATCGAGCCGATCATCGAGTTGACGAACGACGACTTGCCCGAGCCGGTCGCACCGGCGACGAGCAGGTGGGGCATCTTGGCGAGGTTGGCCACGACGTAGCCGCCCTCGACGTCCTTGCCGAGGCCGATGACCATCGGATGGTGGTCGCTGCGCGCCTTGCCGGAACGCAGGACGTCGCCGAGCGACACCATTTCCTTGTCGACGTTGGGGATCTCGACACCGATCGCGGACTTGCCCGGAATCGGACTCAGGATCCGCACTTCGGCCGACGCCACGGCGTACGAGATGTTGCGCGACAGCGCGGTGACCTTCTCGACCTTCACGGCAGGGCCGAGCTCGACCTCGTAGCGGGTCACGGTAGGGCCACGGGTGTAGCCGGTGACGGTCGCGTCGATCTGGAACTGCTCGAGCACCTCGGTGAGGCGTTCGACGACCTCGTCCGATGCGGTCGAGCGCGCCTTGTGCGGGGTGCCTTCGCGGAGCACGGACGGCTCGGGCAGCGTGTAGATGACGTCGCTGGCGAGGGCGAGCTGCTCTGCCGAGGCAGGGATCGGCTCGATCGCACGAATCGGGCCGGTGATCTCCTCGTCAGGCTCGGGCTCGTGCACCTCGAAGACGCGCGCGGGGATCTGGCGGTCCTCGTCGGGACCTTCGACGAGTGGACTCTCGAACTCCTCGACCACGGGGGTCTTGGGGTGCCTCGGCCGCTTGAGCTTCTCTTCGGTGACCTCTTCCTCGGACGTCCGTCCGAGGGCCTTGTCGCGCAGCTCAGTGAGACGGCCGGGTACGGCGTGCAGCGGCGTGTTGGTCACGACAAGCAAGCCGAAGGCGACGACGAGGACCAGGAGCGGCGCGACGACGTACGGACTCTTGAGCAGGTCGACGAGGACGGCGGAGAACAGGAAGCCGATCGCACCGCCCGCTTCGCGCATCGCGTCGGCGTTGGCGTCACTGGGACGCGGCACACCGTGGGACAGGTGCACGAGTCCGAGGATGCCGCCAGTGATGGCGCTCCAACCGATGATCTGACGACCGGCGGGGCCGTTGCGATCCGGGTGACGCAGGGTGCGCCACGCGATGACCGCGAGCAGCACAGGGACAGCCCAGGCGAGGATGCCGACGCTGCCGGACGTGATCGTTCGGATCAGCTCTCCGACACGGCCGGGGATCTGCCACCACACCGACGCGGCAACGATGATGCTGATGCCGAGCAGTCCGAAGCCGACACCATCACGCCGTTGCGCAGGGTCGAGCTCCTTGGCACTGCTGCCGATGCTGCGGGCAATCGCGCCGGTCAGTCCAGCCAAGCCGAGCCAGATGGAACGCAGGAGGTTGATCAGGCCGCTGAAGGCAGCACTGATTGGGCCAGGTCCGGAACTGCGCGGCTTGCGCGATCGCTGCTGCCTCTTTGGCTGCGGCTTGCGTGCTGCCGGCTTCTTTCGAGCCTGGCTACCGGACGGCCGCTTGCGCGGCGGGGAAGACGTTCGGGTCGCCATGGGGAAAGGCTAAAGCAGAACATGAGTGTTTGCCCGCACCCCCGCCGTGTGGGAGTGCCGAAAATAGGCACATACGCACCGAGATTTGGATACTTCTGCACCATGATTCTCGAGATCTTGGTTCGGCTAGTTCCAGCTGGCTTTGGTGAGGTCATTCGCGTTGGCTCCTTCGCCGCGAGCACGTGCCATCACGAGACTCACGAGACGCTGGTCAGGAGGGTTGTTGTCCAGCAACGGGTCAGTCAGGACATCTGCTCCGCACTCGCGCATGGCGTCGTGGGCCGTCCCCGCTGTGAGGAGATAGCTCGACACCACGACGCGATGCCCGTACGCACGCGCCACATCGACCGCCTCGACGAGCGCGGTGTCGGGACCCCCGAGTGCCCCGACATGTACGCGTCCGCCCCATACGGCGCTGAGCAGTCGAGCTGCCTTGGCAACGTCAGCCAGCGCACGCTCGTCTGTCGTGGTGTCCGCCGCCAGCACGATTGTGTCGTTCGATCGCGCGCCGGCCTCGAACAGTCGTCGTACGCCAACCTCCGCGAGCACCCAGTCGGGGCCGAGCGGCGGTGTGACGGTCACGGCTGAATCGAGATGCGACGCCCGGACGATGTCGACGCTGACCGAGCGGTCGTACGCCAGCATCAGTGGCACCAACGCCCGCGGACCCGAGGTTTCCTCGACCGTGCTGACGATCGATGGCTCCTGCAGGTCGACGTAAGCGTCCATCACGTCGAGGTCGTGCGCCTCTCGCCTGACTGCGTTGACCAGTCCGGCGAGGGCTGCACGACCGCGTGTGCTCTGCGGGCCATGCGCGCACAGAAGGAGGCTGCGCGTCATTTCCTGCACCCCCGAGGACCGCGATTGCGTAAACCACGACCGTATGCAGGCACACGTCCAGAGTCGCGGCGAGTTGTTACCCAAGCGTTAACAGCACACCGAGGTTTGGTTACATCCATCGTTCACGGGCGGAATGCGTCTGATCGAGCAGATCCGCCGCCTCGGCATACCGGTCGATCACCAACGAGACCAGGTTCGGATCGGCCTCAGATCCATCGAGCAAAGGCCGCGTCACGATGTCCGCACCGCACTTCGTCAGCTTGTCGAAGAAGAAGCCCGGGGCCATCAGGTAGCTCGCCACGACGACCCGGCGGCCGGAGCGGGCAACATCGCGTACGACGTCCTCGATCGGTTTGGCCTTGCCGCCAACGTGTCCGACCGGGATCGGTGAGCCCCACGCAGTGCCCAGCATTCGCGCAGCGGCGTCGACGCTTCGAAGCGCGATGTCATTGGTCGAGCCGGCGCCAGCCAGGACGACCACGTCGTTGGGCGTCGCACCCACGTCGGCGAGGCGCTTGAGGAGCACGCGGGTCAGCCGCGGATCCGGCCCCAGCGTGCGGGCGGCAGCAGCCATCGGTCGAGAGGTGGCATTCACGATGTCGACGTCGACGTGGAATCCGGGGGCGAGCAGCAGCGGTACGACGACGGCGGAGCCCTCGATCTGCTCAACGACATCGCCGACGTACGGATCTTGGACGTCGACGAACGCCTCGTGCACGTCGAGGTGCGGCGCGGCCGCGCGTACGCCATCGATCAGCGAGGTGATCGCCTCGCGAGCTTCAGGTACACGGGAACCGTGACTAGTAGCCACGAGCGAGATCGTCATGACTCCTCCGCAACTGCGAGGCGGTAGCCGCGCTTGACCACGGTCTGGATGATCGGCTGGCCCATGGCTTCGCGAAGCCGGGCGACGGCTACCTCCGCGGAGTGTGGATCGTCGGAGTCCCCCGGCAGGACGGCGAGAAGCTCACCCCGGGAGCGCACCGAACCCGGCTCGCTCGCGAGTGCGCGCAGGATGGCGAGGCCGCTGGGTGACACCGGCAAGATCTCGTGATCGAGGGTGGCCGCGGTTGCGCGGACCCGAAGCTGACCGGCTGTGGTTTGTACGTTCTCGGACGCGTCGCCGAGGAACATGACGAGCGATCGTACGAGCGCTCCGAGCCGTGCACGTTCTGGCAGCAACGGGTCGAAGCCCGCTGCTCTCAGCGGATCAGCCGTCACGGGGCCGACGGCGGCGAGCACGAGTCGTCGATCCTTCTCAAGGCAACGGATCTCGTCAACGGCACCATGCTCGATGACGGATGCCAGCCATGCTGCGGCGCCAGGTGCTGACGTGAACACGACGGCGTCGTACAAACCGGCTGCAGTGTCATGGACCGAGCGTTCGACTGCAGCGGGATCCGGCGGAGGACCCCACCGATAGACGACTAGACCGAACGGCCGTCCGCCGGCGGCGGCGAGTCGCTTCTCGAGCCCGTCGTCGCCTGCACCGTGGTGCTGAACGGCGATCGACATGCCCCGGACGCCGTCAGCGGTCAGGAACTCCGCGATCTCGGCAGAGGTCTCGGACTCGGCGACCCAGTCGGGCGTGAGGCCGGCAGCCTGCAACGCACCTCGTGCCTTGGGACCGCGGGCGATGAGTCGTACGGATCGCAGCGCCTCGACGAGCTCGTGGCCGATGCCCGCCGCCTCCGCAGTGTCGAGCCAGCCGCGGAAGCCGATACCGGTGGTCACCACGACGATGTCGGTGCCCGCCGCAATCATCTGCCGGGTCTGCGCGATCAGGGTGCTCTCGTCGATGTGCGACTCGACTCCGAGCGACGCCGCCGTCGTCACGACCGCGCCGCGTCGGCCGAGTGCCAGCGAGAGATCCTCGGCCCGCCGCTGAGCCGTGACGAGGATCTGGGTTCCAGCAAGAACTGGTCCGAGTGGGGTCACGGTGGCCCACCGTGCTCGGGAAGCTCGACCTCGACCCATCCGTCGGACACACGCGTCGACCACACGTGGAGGGACACCTCGGGGTCGTCGAGGCACTGACCGGTCTGAAGGTCGAAGGACTGCTTGTGCATCGGGGAGGCAACCGTTGCGACGCCGCCGCGACTGCCGACCAGGCCGCGAGCCATCACGTTGGCCTGGCTGAACGGGTCGAGATGGTCCACCGCGTGCACGTCTCCGGTGTCGCTGAGCCGGAACAGGGCAACCTGGCGATCACCGACGAGCGCCGCGGCACCGCGATCGGGCACCAAGGCGTCGAGCGTGCACACACGCTGCCAGCTCGTCATACGACCACCTCCGCCTCACGCACTGGAATACTTGCACCGGCGATCAGTACAGCCCGTTCATCGCCGTTTGCAGGTCGCCGTTGACCGCGTTCCTCGACATATACAAGATCCGGGTCTGGTGTTTCCGGCGCGTTAACGAATGATGCGAACCGCGCTAACTTCTCGTCGTCAGCGAGAGCTGCGGCCCATTCGTCCTCGTATGCGCCCACGTGCGCCTCCATCGCGGCGTCGAGATCAGCAGCGATTCCGAGGCTGTCGTCGAACACGACGGCACGTACGGCCTCGATGCCACCCTCGACCGATTCGAGCCAGGGAGCCGTGCGCTGCAGGCGGTCGGCCGTGCGTACGTAGTACATGAGGAAGCGGTCAATCGCGCGTACGAGGTCCTCCGTGCTCAGGTCCTCGGCGAACAGCTGCGCGTGGCGCGGGGTGAATCCACCGTTGCCGCCGACGTACATGTTCCAGCCCTTGTCGGTCGCGATGATGCCGACGTCCTTGCCGCGCGCTTCGGCGCACTCTCGGGCGCAGCCCGACACGGCGAGCTTGAGCTTGTGTGGCGACCGGAGGCCGCGATAGCGGAGCTCCAGGTCGACGGCGAGAGTCGTCGAGTCCTGCACTCCGTAACGGCACCACGACTGTCCGACACATGACTTCACGGTGCGCAGCGACTTGCCGTACGCGTGTCCCGACTCGAAGCCGGCGTCGACGAGGCGCTTCCAGATCTCTGGCAGCTGCTCGATGCGAGCTCCGAACAGGTCGATGCGCTGACCGCCCGTGATCTTCGTGTAGAGCCCGTAGTCGGCGGCGACCTGACCGATCACGATGAGGCCAGCGGGTGTGACTTCGCCACCAGGGATGCGTGGGACGACTGAGTAGGTGCCGTCCTTCTGCAGGTTTGCCATGACGTGGTCGTTGGTGTCCTGGATCGCCGCGTTCTCGCCGTCGAGCACGTGACCATTGCCGAGCGAGGCGAGGATCGACGCCGCGACGGGGCGACAGATGTCGCAACCCCGGCCAGTGCCGTGCTTCTCGACGAGCTCGGAGAACGTGGTGATCTCGCTGACCCGGACGATGTCGAACAGCTGGGCCCGGGTGTACGCGAAGTGCTCGCACAACGCGGTGTTGACCTCGAGGCCTTCTTCGGCCATCTGGGTCTCCATGAGCTTCTTGACCAGGGAGACGCACGAGCCGCAGCTGGTGCCAGCCTTCGTGCACGCCTTCACGGCGGCGATGTCGGTGCACTGGTGATCCGTCACGGCGCCGCGTACGGTCCCGGCCGTCACGTTGTTGCACGAGCAGACGTTCGCGTCGTCGGGCAGCGTGCCACCGCTCGGCGGCTCCATGCCCTCGGGCAGCAGCCACGCGGTCGGGTCGCTGCCGAGCGCACGGCCGACCATGGGCCGGAGGTTCGTGTACGCGCTGGCGTCGCCGACGAGCATGCCGCCGAGCAGCGTCTGGGCATCGTCGCTCATGACGAGCTTCTTGTAGATGCCCGCGGTCGGATCGGCGTAGACGACTTCCAGGCTGCCGTTGGTCGCGGCGAACGCATCGCCGAAGCTGGCGACGTCGACGCCGAGCAGCTTGAGCTTGGTGGAGAGGTCCGCGCCTTCGAAGGTCGCGTCCCCGCCGAGCAGGCGGTCAGCGACGACCTCGGCCATCGAATAGCCCGGTCCCACGAGACCCCACAGGCGGCCGGCTATGTGCGCAACCTCGCCGATCGCGAAGATCGATTCGTCACTGGTGGCGCAGTACTTGTCGGCAATCACTCCCCCG
Organism: Propionibacteriales bacterium; assembly: GCA_038256885.1. Lineage (GTDB taxonomy): Bacteria > Actinomycetota > Actinomycetes > Propionibacteriales > Nocardioidaceae > Aeromicrobium. The sequence continues at coordinate 24,429 of JBBSJW010000015.1, read as the reverse complement.
CGCTCACCCAGCTCGAGCCCCGCCTCGCGGGCGAGCTCGTCACGCGGTCGTACGCCGGTGGCGAAGACCACGACATCGGCCGGGATCTTCTCGCCATCGGCGAACTGCATGCGGGCAACCTTGCCGTCGCGGTCGGCGCGCAGCTTGGAGGTCGCGGTGGACGTACGAACATTGACGCCCATCTGCTCGATGATGCGCTGGAGAGCGCCACCACCGGCCTGGTCGACCTGAAGGGGCATGAGCCAGTCGGCGAACTCGACAACCGTGGTCTCTGCGCCGAGCGCCGTCAGCGCGCCGGCGGCCTCGAGGCCGAGCAGTCCGCCACCCACGACGGCACCCTTGACCTTGCGGCCCAATGCAGCCTCGCGATCAGTCACCCACGCACGAAGCTCGGCGACATCGTCGACCGTGCGATAGACGAAGCAGCCGGGCAGGTCGGAGCCGTCGACGGGAGGCACCGTCGCGTACGAGCCGGTGGCGAGGACGAGACGGTCGTACTCAAACGTCGTGTTGCGAGCGTGGATCTGCTTCGCCTCGCGGTCGATGTGACTGACGATCGATCCGCGGTAGAGACGTACGCCGGGGCGCTTCCACAGCTCGCCGTCGCCGAGAAGGAGGTCGTCGGGATCGCTGTTGGAGAAGAAGGAAGTCAACGCCACGCGGTCATATGGTGGCCGGGTCTCGTCGCCGAAGACCTCGATGTCCCATTCCTGGTCAGCACCGCGCTCAACCATCGCCTCGACGAGACGATGAGCAACCATGCCGGCGCCAACAACAGCGAGCTTCTTCTTCTCAGTCATGATTCCACGGTAGGAAGTGCAGATTTCAGGGCGTGCGTATCCGTGTTACCTCGACGGAACGGTTGCCTCACGCGCAGCGTCCGACGCCTGTGAGATCTCCGGCGGATCGGTCTCCTGCAGCCAACTGGCGATGCCGCAGACGAGCTTCTTGCAGCCTCCGCAGCCGGTCGTCGCGAGTGTCGCGCTGGCGAGCGCCTCGACTGTCGTGGCGCCGCAGTCCCACGCGTGTACGAGGTCGCCCTTGGTGACTCCGTTGCACCGGCACACCGTGGTGGCAGCCGGCATCGTCGTCGGCGATGCGCTCTCGACGACACCCATGGAGCCGCTGCCCATCAGAAGATGCATGGGGTCGGCGGGAAGCATGCCGGGGCGATCGAACTGGGTCGAGAGATGCGCGGCGAGGTCGGGCGCACCGACGCAGGTCACCCCGACGAGGGTGTCGCCGCGGGCGACGAGCTCGACATGGCGCCGTTCACGAGGGTCAGACAGCGTGACGACGCGGTCACGTTCGCCAGCGGTCGAGGCACGAATCCCCATGGTCACGACGCTCATACCGACTGCCTTGAGACGCATCGCCGAACCGGAGATGGGCGGGAGCTCGAGCTCCGAGTCGTGCGCGATGCTGCGGGCCAGCGCCCGGGCCTGAGCCCAGCCGGGCGCGACCAGACCGCTGACCCCGCTGGGGGTCTCGGCGCAGTCGCCGATTGCCGAGATGCGGGGGTCCAGGGTCGTTCGCAGGTCTTCGCCGACGACGATGCCCATGTTGGTCTCGAGTCCGGCCGCGCCCGCCATGCCCGTCTCGGGGGCGGTACCGGCGGCCAGTACGACGAGCCCGGCGGGATAGGTCGTGCCGTCCTCGAGCCGCACCGCCGTAACGCGGCCATCGGACACAGCGATCGATGCGATCTGGGCATTGCCGACGAAGTCGATGCCCAGATCCTTGGCGGTGTCCTCAGCGATCTGCGCGACCGCGGGGTCGAGGTCGCGATCGAGCATCGTCGGCATGATCGACATGACGGTGATGCTGACACCGCGGTGCTGCAATCCGCAGGCGAGCTCGATGCCCAACGGGCCGCCACCGATCACGACGGCACGGTCGACGTTGAGCGCAGCTGCCGAGATGTCTCGCGCGTCGTCGAGGCTGCGGAGAACGTGTGCGCCGCGAGGAAGACCATCGCGAAGACCCGGGATCGGGATGACTCGCCCGCGAGCACCTGTCGCCAGCACGAGGTGGTCGTACTCGAACTCACCCTGCGCCGTCACGACGCAGCGACGCTCCCGGTCGATCTCGAGTGCCGCGGCACCCGGGCGTACGCGGACGCGGCCTTCATCGGGCGTCGGCAACGACAGGCCGGCCAGGTCGACTCGTCCCGCCACCAGCTCGGTCAGGAGCACGCGGTTGTAAGGCTCGTAGGACTCCTCGCCGAGCAGGTCGACATCCACATCGGGCGCAATGCGTCCCAGCTCATCGACGAAACGGTTGCCCACCATGCCAGCACCGATCACGACTACCTTCATTCCGTCGCCTCCCTGCTGATCTGTACGGCGCACACCTTGAACTCCGGCATCCCGGACACCGGATCTGTCGCTGAGCTCGTGACCGCGTTGACCATGCCTTCGTCGGCGAAGTGGAACGGGACGAACACCGTGTCCGGGCGGATGTCGGGGCTGATGCGCGCCTGGGCAACCATCGAGCCCCGCCTGGAGGTGATGCTGATGTTGTCGATGCCTTCGACGCCGATCCGCTGAGCCAGGATCGGATGGATCTCGACGTACGCACGTGGCATCGAGTCGTTGAGCTTCGCGACGCGTCGGGTCTGGGCACCGGATTGGTAGTGCTGAAGCACCCGTCCGGTCACGAGCCAGACGGGTGCATCAGCGCGCAGTACGTCGTCGGGTCCGACCGCGCGTACGGCGATCATCTTGGCCTTCCCGGTCGGAGTGGGGAACGACTCGGCGAACAGTCGAGGCGTTCCGGGATGGTCCTCCGACGGGCACGGCCAGTAGAGCACTTCGCCGGCGTCGAGGCGGTCGTACGAGATGCCGGCGTAGTCGGCGCGACCTCCCGCGCTGGCGAGACGGAGCTCGTCGTAGACGTCGCGCGGCTCGGTCGCCCACGTGCCTGGTGCGTCGAGGCGAGCCGCGAGCTCGGTGAAGATCTCGAGCTCCGAACGGACGCCTTCAGGGGCCTCGACGGCCTTGCGGCGACGCAGCACCCGACCTTCCAGGCCAGTCATGGTGCCTTCCTCCTCGGCCCATTGGGTGACCGGGAGAATGTAGTCGGCGAGCATCGCGGTTTCGGACGGGATGAAGTCGCAGACGACAACCAGGTCGAGCGACTCGATCCGGCGTCGTACGGCATCTGCATTGGGTGCACTGACAAGGACGTTGCTGCCGTGCACGAACAGTGCGCGCGGACCGTCGGGCATACCCAGGCTCATCAGCAGCTGCACCGCCGGCACACCGGCGCCAGGGATCACGTCGGGATCGACGCCCCATACGCCTGCGACGTGTTCACGGGCTGCCGGGTCGACGATCATGCGGTAGCCGGGAAGCTGGTCTGACTTCTGGCCGTGCTCGCGGCCACCTTGGCCATTGCCCTGGCCCGTGATCGCGCCGTAGCCACCGCGCTCTGCACCGACGAGACCCAGCGTCAGAGCGAGGTTGATGACAGCGGTCACCGTGTCTGTGCCGTCGACGTGCTGCTCGGAACCACGGCCGGTGAGAAGGAACGCGCCCTTGCCGCCGCGATACGGGCTGGCGTCCGCCAGGATGCGAGCGATGCGACGCAGCTGTGTCTCGGAGACGCCGGTCGTGGCGGCAACCCGCTCCGGCCACCACTCTGCGACGCTGCGACGCACGGCATCGACACCGTCGACACGTGACGCAAGGTAGTCGTCGTCGGCCAGCGACTCGGCGAACACGATGTGCAGCAGACCCATGATCAACAGGAGATCGGTGCCGGGCACAAGCTGCACGTGCTCGCCCCCGCCTTCTTCGGTGAGCTTGGCGGTGGCGCTGACGCGCGGATCGACGACGATCAGCCCGCCGCGCTCGCGTACGCCGCCGAGGTGCTGGACCGCCGGCGGCATCGTGTCTGCCAGGTTGCTGCCGAACAACACGACCACGTCCGCGTCGTTGAGATCGGTGAGCGGGAACGGCAGACCGCGGTCGATGCCGAGCGTGCGGTTCGCAGCGGCCGCCGCCGAGGACATACAGAAGCGACCGTTGTAGTCGATCAACCGCGTACGCAGCGCGAGCCGGGCGAACTTGCCGAGCTGGTAGGCCTTCTCGTTGGTCAGGCCTCCCCCGCCAAACACAGCGATGCCGTCTGGGCCATGCTCTGCCTGGATCGCCTGCACGCGAGAGGCGATGTCGTCGAGTGCCTCGTCCCATCCGACTGGCTCAAACCCAGTCGGAGTACGACGAAGTGGCGTGGTGATGCGGTCCTGCGCGCGAAGCAGATCTGCACTGGTCCAACCCTTTTGGCACATTCCACCGACATTGGTCGGGAACGCCCGCGGCTCGGCGGCGATGGGATCGCCGCCGAGCGTCTGGGCGCATTGGAGTGCGCAGTAGGGACAGTGCGTGTCGGTCACTGGGAGCTCACACCCCCGCCTCGGCCATGGTCGCTCCGGGTCGCCGGTAGACGAACCAGGTGACCGCAGAACACACCACGTAGTAGGCGGCGAACAAGATGAACGCGACCTTGCACGCCTCCACCGGATCGGCGACCCAAGGCGCACCGAACGTGATGGGGATCAGGAATCCGCCCATGGCACCGGCCGCACCGATGATGCCCAGCGCCGCCGAACCTTCCTTGACGGCCTTCGCTTCTGCGACATACCGCTCGGGGGTGCCTTCGGGGGTCGCATTCTGGGCCTGCGTCTTGAAGATGTGCGGGATCATCTTGTAGGTCGAGCCGTTCGCGACACCCGTCGCGGCGAAGACGAACAAGAACAGCGCCAGGAACCACGGGAAGATGTCAGAGTTGTGGTTGACGGCGGCGGTGATCTCCGGTGAGAAGCCGGGGAACGACGACGGGTCGGCCTTCCATGCTGCGAGCTTCTCCGGCGATGCGACTGGAACGGTGTCAAGCAGGGTCAACGTGTAGAACACACCGAGTGTGCCGACGATCATCGCGAAGAAGCAGCCCAGCGTCACCTTGGCGCCACCGATCTTGTCAGCAAGCCAGCCGCCGAATGGGCGAGTGATCGAACCGACAAGGGCTCCAAGGAACGCGTAGTAGACGAAATTGATGCCGATGGACTCTGTCGGGATGGGCGAGCGGAAGAAGTTGATCTTGATGAGCAACGGCATGGCGGCCGAGTAACCAATGAAGGAACCGAACGTACCGATGTAAAGCAGCGACATGATCCATGTGTGCTTGTACTTAGCGACGGCCAGCGTCTCGCGCGGCTTGCCCTTCGCGGACGTCAGGTTGTCCATGAAGAAGTACGCCGCCACGGCTGCGATGATTGCCAACGTTGCGTATAGGTAGCCGACTCGCTGCAGGTTGATCGCTTCGGCCGCCTTGATCGCTCCGAAGGCTCCGCCGGCGCCGACGATGATCGGCAGGAAGAACTGGATCAGCGAGACGCCGATATTGCCGCCTGCCGCGTTCAGCCCGAGAGCGGAACCCTTGAGGCGCGTCGGGTAGAAGTAATTGATATTCGTCATCGACGACGAGAAGTTGCCGCCACCAAATCCCGCAGTGGCCGCGATCAGCACGAAGGCCCAATAGGGCGTGTCGGGCCGCTGCACAAAGATCACGAACAACACCGTTGGAATGACCAACAGCGTTGCGCTAATGATCGTCCAGTTGCGGCCACCGAACTTCGGCACCGCGAACGTGTAGGGCAGACGCAACAGCGAACCCACGAGGTTGGGTACCGCAACGAGGAAGAACAGCTGCTGAGGGCTGAAGTCGAATCCGACTCTCGCCAGCATCGCAGCGCTCACGCTCCATAGCAGCCAGACCGAGAACCCGAGGTGCTCGGCAAAAATGGACCAGATCAGGTTGCGCTTGGCAACAGCCCTGCCCGTGGCTTCCCAGAAGGCGGGGTCTTCCGGTTCCCAGTCGTCAATCCAACGACCGGTGCGATGAGTGGCTGAGGGTTGTGGGGCCGACGAGTTGTCGGGAGGACTGGTGATGACGCTTGTCATAGGACGCTCCGAGGTCGGCGATTCCGCACGGTGCGGTATCTCGTGACCCTGAACGTATGGACGTCGTGTTTCGGTTGAAGGTGAACTCCGATCAGGAGTGGGTAACACTCTCTGCACGGTCGCGTCAGGCCCATTGTGAGATCGGTGCTCATACGTGTCTCCACACCGCGGGGAGCGTCTCGATCGACGTACCGGCGGCTGCACGACCTGGCCGAACGACCAACAGACCATCCGACGATGCGAGTCCGCGGAGCATCGACGAGCCCGTCCATGACGTCGGCACTGCCCCCACATCGGACCTGATGAAGGGCACAATTCGCGTGCCGCCATCGAAGCGATCCAGGTCGCTCCCAAGCGGCTCATAGGTGCTCGGACGTTCTGTTTCGAGGGTCATCGCGCGAAGAGCCGGCTCCACCACCGCAAGGAATCCGACGACCGCCGCCAGCGGGTTGCCCGGTAGGCCGGCGACGAGCCGACCATCGGGAAGCACCGCCAGAACCGTTGGACCCCCGGGTCGTACGGCGACACGGTCGACCATGATCTCGGCTCGCACCAGTCGCAGCGCGTCATGCAAGTGATCTGCCTCGCCGACTGCGGTCCCGCCCGTCGTGATGACGATGTCTGCGGTCGAGGCAAGCAGCTGCTCGGCGAGCGCCCCGACATCGTCCGGCACCGCGAGCACGTCCTCGACTGACCCGCCCGTACCACGCACCATGCCGGTGAGCGCCGGGCTCACTGAGTCGCGAACTCGCCCGGGCACGGGCCGACCGCTCAGGTCGACCTCGTCACCCGTGACCAGCAAGTCGACCGTTGGCACGATCGCGACCTCGAGCTCGTCGTGTCCGGCGCTCGCGGCCAGGGCGATCGACATCGAGTCGAGCCGCGTGCCGGCTTGCACCATCACGTCGCCGCGAAGTGCCTCGTCGCCACGCGGACGAACATCTTTGAGGCTGAGAGCAGCTCCAGCCGGTGGGGCCCAGCGGAGCTGTCCGTAGAGGACGTCGCCGTGCTCGCGTCGTACGATCGCGGTCGCGCCAGCGGGGACGACTCCCCCGGTGCCGATGCCGATGGCTTCCTGCGCTCCGAGCGGACCATCCGGTGTCGTGCCATTGACCAGCCGTCCACGAATCTGCCACGGGCTGTCGCCGGACACGGCCCACCCGTCCATGGCCGAGACATCGGCGGCCGGCAGGTCGATCAGCGAGCGTACGTCGCTCGCGAGGACTCGGCCGTAGGCGTCGGCAAGATCGCACATCTCGCTGGCGAGCGGCTTGGCGAGGCTCGTCGAGACGCGACGAACCGCATCCCATTCACCACGCACGAGTGCTGCCATGGCTTGAGGCTATGAACGCGAGGTTTCCGCGACCACGAGGCTGCGTGATCACGGCGTAACAGTGTTCTCACAGTCGCGCGCGGCCCACTGTGAGGTTGCGGGCTACGCCTCCAGGACGACCGGGAGGATCATCGGGCGACGGCGCAGCTTGCGTCCGACGAACGATCCGAGCACCCTGCGGATGACCTGTTCGAGCTGACGGGAGTCGTGCGTGCCCTCCTTGAGAGCCTCCTCGATCGCCGAGATGATCTTGGGCATGACCTCGTCGAACGCCGAGTCGTCCTCGGCGATGCCGCGGGCGTGAATCTCGGGTCCGGACAGGATCTTGCCGTTCGTGGAGTCGATCACGACGACGACGGAGATGAAGCCCTCCTCGCCCAGAACGCGACGATCCTTGAGCTCTGAGTCAGTCAGGTCGCCGACCGACGAGCCGTCGACGTACACATAGCCGCACTCGACCGCGCCGACGATCGAGGCGTGGCCGTCGACGAGGTCGATGACATAGCCGTCCTCGGCCAGGATCACGTTGGGCACACCCGTCGCAGTCGCGAGCTTGGCGTTGGAGTGCAGGTGCCGGATCTCGCCGTGAACGGGGAGCACGTTGGTCGGCTTGACGATGTTGTAGCAGTAGAGCAGCTCGCCAGCCGAGGCGTGACCCGAGACGTGTACGAGCGCGTTGCCCTTGTGCACGACGTTGGCACCGAGCTTGGTCAGGCCGTCGATCACGCGATAGATCGCGTTCTCGTTGCCGGGGATCAGCGACGAGGCCATCAGGACCGTGTCACCCGGCTCAAGGCTGACCTGCTGGTGACTGTTGTTGGCCATCCGCGACAAGGCGGCCATCGGCTCGCCCTGCGAACCCGTCGACATCAGCACCATCTTGTGCGGGGGCGCTGCGTCGATCTTGTCGACGACCACGCCGTCGGGAACGTGGAGGTAGCCCAGGTCGCGGGCGATCTGCATGTTGCGAACCATCGAACGGCCGACGTAAGCGACCTTGCGCCCGTGCTTGTGCGCTGCGTCGATGACCTGCTGGATGCGGTGCACGTGCGAGGCGAATGACGCGACGATGATGCGGCGCTGGCTGTTGGCGAACACGGCGTCGATCGCGGGCGTGATGTTGCGCTCGGAGGTCGTGAAGCCCGGCACTTCGGCGTTGGTCGAGTCGGTCAGGAACAGGTCGACGCCCTGCTCACCGAGGCGGGCGAACGCACGCAGGTCGGTGATACGGCCATCGAGCGGGAGCTGGTCCATCTTGAAGTCGCCGGTGTGCAGCGCGACTCCAGCGGGAGTCTTGATTGCGACGGCGAGCGCATCGGGGATCGAGTGGTTGACCGCGACGAACTCGAGCTCGAACGGGCCGAACTTCTCAGTCTCACCCTCGGAGACGACGTGCGTCGGTGCGTCTTTGAGGCGATGCTCCTTGAGCTTGGGAGCGAGCAGCGCCAGCGTCAGCTTCGAGCCGATCACCGGGATGTCGCCCCGCTCACGCAGGAGGTACGGCACGCCACCGATGTGGTCCTCGTGCCCGTGCGTCAGCATGATGCCCACGACGTCCTTGAGCCGGTCACGGATCGGACCGAAGTCGGGGAGGATCAGGTCGACGCCGGGCTGGTGCTCCTCGGGGAACAGCACTCCACAGTCGACGATCAGCAGCTTGCCGTCGTACTCGAAGACCGTCATGTTGCGGCCGATCTCGCCGAGACCTCCGAGAGGAATGACGCGAAGCGCGCCCTTCGGGAGTGCGGGGGGCGGGTCAAGTTCGAGGTGCATGTGACTCATACGGAAAGGCCTAGCTTTCAAGAAGGCCCGACGCCACCAGTCCATCGCGAATGATCGCGATTTCCTCTTCGGTGGCTTCGGGGAGGGGTGCACGCATCGTGCGGTGCTCGAGCACGCCGAGCAGCTGGAGCGTCGCCTTGGCGGAGATCGCGCCCTGCGTGTAGTTCATGATCGCCTTGACGGTGGGAAGGAGTCGGTCATTGATCGACCGTGCTTCGGCGAGGTTGCCTGCGTCGACTGCCGCAACCATGTCGGCGTACTGGCGAGCGGCGGCATGCGAAGCAACGCTGACGACACCGCTGGCGCCCATGGCGAGCCACGGGAGGTTGACGACGTCGTCGCCGGAGTAGATCTTTATGCCGGTCTCGCGCATCAGCCAGGCGCCGCGGTTGAGGTCACCGACGGCATCCTTGACCGCCACGATCAGCGGGTTGTCCGCCATCGCGGCATAGGTCTCGTCGGCGATCGTGATGCTGCTGCGGCCCGGAATGTCGTAGAGCATCACGGGTGTGTCATCGCCGGCACGGGCGACCTCGGTGAAGTGCGAGAGCAGGCCGGACTGCGGCGGCTTGCTGTAGTAAGGCGTCACGATCAGAAGTCCGTCAGCGCCGGCCTTCTTGGCCTGCTGGGCGAGCTCGATCGAGTGGCGGGTGTCGTTGGTGCCAACTCCGGCGACGACAGTTGCCCGGTCACCGACGGCTTCGATCACTGCAGTGAGGATCTGACCGTCTTCAGCGATAGTCGTGGTGGGCGACTCGCCCGTGGTGCCGCTGACGACTAGACCGTCGCTGCCCTGGTCGACCAGATGTGACGCGACCTTCTGCACAGCATCGAGATCGAGCTCACCCTCGCGGGTGAACGGCGTGACCATTGCGGTCAGCACACGCCCGAAGGGCGCGGCCTCGGTGGCGAGTGGCGACGTCATACGTCGAGGCTACCGCTTCGAGCGTCTCTGGCGACGGGCAGGATGGGCGCATGGCTGAGGACATTTGGGACATCGACACCGCTTCGGAGCCTCGCGGAGACGGCGTACGCGACCTGGTACTGACCGACCGGTGGAACACACCGCTCGGCAAGCCCAATGGCGGCTACATCCTCGTGGCGATGCTGCGTGGTCTCGGTGAGGAGATGGAGGCTGACGAGCCAATGGTCGCCGCCATTACCTACCTCGCCTCGCCGGAGACCGGCTCGGCCGAGCTTCGTACGACGGCGCTCCGTCGTGGCCGTCGTGTGCAGACCGGTGAAGCGGCGTTGTGGGAGGGCGATCGCCACATCGCTCAGCTGCTGGCGAGCTTCGGCGCTCGCACCGGTGGGCGCACCCTCGAGCTCGGCACTCCCCCGGCGCTGCCGGCGCCTGACGACTGCCTCGACCCTCGTATGGAGGACGGCGCCTTGCCTGCCGGGAGCATCTTCCACCGGGTGGACTACCGCGTGCCCAACCGCCCCGGATGGCTCGACGGCAAACCGAGCGGCGATCCGACGGTCGAGATCTGGCAGCGGCTCGCAGGCGGTCGCGAGATCGACCTCGCGGCTCTGGCGTTCTTGTGTGACGCGTACGCCCCGCCGGTGCTGGAGATCGGCGAGTTCATGTCGATGACCGTGCAGCTCACCGTCCACATGCACCGCCGCCCGGTGCCGGGATGGATCGCCACCCGACTCACGACACGGCACGTCATCAACGGCTATCACGAAGAGGACTGCGAGCTCTGGGACGAAGCCGGCAACCTCGTGGCGCAGAGCCGCCAGCTCGCGATCTTGCTCAGCTAGTTGAGCAGTCGGTGACGCCCTCGTAGATCCCGATGTGATTGCCATCAGGGTCTTCGAAAATGGCCCACCAGCTCGTCTCTGAGATCGAGGTCTTCTCCGCGAGGACCTTGCCGCCGTGCTCGACCGCCAGCGCGAGCGTGTCATCTATCGAGTCGACCGATCAAGGAGACCCAGTGGCCCTGTTCGAGATCGACACCACCCAGAAGATGTCCCGTGAGGACGCAGCCAAAAGCTGCGTGATTGGCAGATCCACTGTCGCGGCACAACTCAGTCGAGTTCGACCGAGATGGACGGCGGATCAACCTCAGCATCCCCGACGAGGTGAACCTCAAGGTCGAGGTCGAGCTAGGCGAGGAGAACGAGCTCGAGATCGAGATCGAGCTCACCTGGTGAGCTAGCCCGCGCGGTCGAAGCGGGTGATCGTGAACGGCGGGTCGTCGTCAGGGTGGTCGACGTGCTCGACGACGGTCCACTCAGCCCAATCCACCTCGGGGAAATACGTGTCGCCCTCGGGTGCCAGCTCAACCCGGGTGACCACCATCGAGTCGACGAGCCCAGCTTCGAGCGCCTCGGCGTAGATCTGCGCGCCACCCACCAGGAAGATCTCGTTGTCGAGCTCAGCCGCCTGCCTCAGCGCATCGGGCAAGCTCGGGGCCGCGAGCACACCCCGTGCCGACCAGCTGACCTGTCGGGTGACGACGATCGTCGTGCGCCCCGGAAGCGGGCGACCGATCGAGTCGTACGTGGCACGGCCCATCACCATCGGGTGACCCATGGTCAGCGCCTTGAAGTTGGCGAGGTCGGCGGGGAGTCTCCAAGGGATGCCACCGTCGGCGCCGATGATGCCGTTGGTGCCCATCGCGACGACAAGCGTCAGCGTCACTCTGCTGACCTGATTTCGCTTCGCCTCATACTGCTATCGGAGCCTTGATAGCCGGGTGGGGGTCGTAGCCAGTGATCTTGATCGAGTCGAAGGTGAAGTCATCGATCGAGGTGATCGACGGATCGAGCCAGAGCTCAGGAAGTGGGCGGGGCTCACGGGACAGCTGCTCGTGAGCCTGGTCGAGGTGATTGATGTAGAGGTGCGCGTCGCCGAACGTGTGCACGAAGTCGCCGACCTCGAGACCCACAACCTGCGCCACCATGTGCGTCAGCAGTGCGTAGGACGCGATGTTGAACGGCACTCCCAGGAACACATCGGCCGAACGTTGGTACATCTGGCACGAGAGCCTGCCGTCAGCGACGTAGAACTGGAAGAACGCGTGGCACGGCATCAGTGCCATGGCATCGAGATCTGCGACGTTCCATGCGCTGACGATGTGTCGGCGTGAGTCGGGATTGGCCTTGATCTGCTCGATGACCTGCGCGAGCTGGTCGATGTGCTGGCCGTCGGGGGCTGGCCAGGATCGCCATTGAAAGCCATAGATCGGTCCAAGGTCGCCATCCTCGGCCGCCCATTCGTCCCAGATCGTGACGCCTTTGTCGCGAAGTGTGTTGTTGTCGGTCGATCCCGCGATGAACCAGAGAAGCTCTTCGATGATCGAGCGGGTATGGACCTTCTTGGTCGTGACCAGCGGGAAACCCTCGCTCAGGTCGAACCTCATCTGATGGCCGAAAACACTCTTGGTGCCCGTGCCGGTGCGGTCACCTTTGTCGACACCTTCGTCGAGGATCCGTTGGACAAGATCGAGGTAGGCCCGCATGACCGCAGACTATCAATCGGCGACGACAGATCGTGTGCGAAACTCGCAGCATGCCGAGCACCGAGTACAACACCACGCCTCGCGAGATTCGCAACTTCGCAACGCTGCAGCTGGGCCTCACTGGCGCGTTCCTCCTGGCCCTGTTCTGGTTCTGCGGCGCCACGGATGCCAGCTATCCACCGCCGTGGCTCGCGGCGGTGCTGGTCGCGCCGATCGTGATCGCCGCTGTCTTCGCCGAGCGCGTGTGGTTGTCGGGCAAACCCCTCACCCGCGACGATGATGCCGTTCGGCTCAGAGCGGCCGGTCTCGACGCGTACGCCGCCCAGACCGTGCGCAAGATGCTGATCGTCGAGGCGTCGATGCTCCCTGGTGTCATCGTCGGCTTCGTCGGTTCATACGCCGCATGGCCCATCGTGATCGCCGGATACCCCGGGATCCTGGTCCTCGCGTGGGAGATCTGGCCGACCCGCCGCAACGTCTCGCGTACAGCCGCGATGCTCGACTCGGGCGGCGTGGACTCGGGCCTCATCGACGGATTCAGGTCCCTGTGAGCGCCGATGTCAGTGCTCGGCTTGCCTGGCCGGACGACGCGAGCCCGATGGCGCGCGTCCAGGTTGCGGCGTGGCGCGCCAACTATGCCGAGCTGATCCCGGCAGCCGAGCTCGACGCTCTCGACCCAGCTCAGCTCGCCGAGCGCTGGGCCATGACGATCAGCTCACCCAAGGAAGCCCGCATGCGCGTGCTCGTCGCGCTCGAGCGTGCCGACGTACGCGGCTTCACGTTGGTGCACCCTTCGTACGACCCAGACAGCGACCAGGTCGCGGACGGCGAGATCGGCGAGTTCATCGTCGATCCGGAGCACCAGCGTGAGGGGCACGGCTCTCGCCTCCTGCAGGCTGCGATCGACACACTCTCGGCCGACAAGTTCACTCGCGCTGTCTGGTGGATCGGCTCGACAGACGACGCGCTGCGCCGGTTCATCAGCGAATCCGGCTGGGAGCCCGACGGTGCACACCGCGAGCTCGCCGCCGAGGACGGCAGCACGATCAAGCAGATTCGGCTGCACACGAGTCTCGCGTGACGACCGATAGTTCGGTCTAAAGGCCGAGGACGCTCTCGAGGCCGACGGTCACCCCGGCCCTGTCGCTGACGGCCTTGACGGCTGCCACGACGCCCGGCATGAACGACTCGCGGTTGCTCGAGTCGTGGCGGATCGACAGCGTCTCGCCCACGCCCCCGAACACCACGTCCTGCGACGCAACGAAACCTCGCGCGCGTAGCGAGTGCACGGGCACTCCGGCGACCTTGGCGCCGCGCGCGCCATCTGGATCGGTGGTGGTGGCATCAGGCAGCGGCGCGGAACCCGCATCGGAGCGCGCCGATGCGATGAGCTCGGCCGTACGTGTCGCAGTGCCCGACGGCGCATCAACCTTGTCCGGGTGGTGCATCTCGATGACTTCGACGGACTCGAAGAACGGCGCGGCGGTTTCTGCGAACTTCATCATCAGCACGGCCCCGATCGAGAAGTTGGGGACGATGAGGACGCCGGTCTTGGGGTCGAGCGCGCTCACCTCGGCGATCTTGGCATCGTCGAAGCCTGACGTACCGACGACGACGTGCACGCCGTGCTCAATGCACCACTTGACGTTGTCGAGCGCGACGCCGGGCTGGGTGAAGTCGAGTGCGACCTCTGCGCCGGCGTCAGCGAGCAGGTCGATCGAGTCGTCCACGTCCACTTCGGCAACGACATCCAGGCCAGCGGCCTTGAGCGCCTCGACGGATGCCGTGCCCATACGTCCCTTGGCACCCAGGACTGCGACTCGTGTCATGGGGCAAGCCTAGGGCGTGACGTCGGTGAGTACGTTGACCGCCGCCTCGATCTCGGCAAACGATGTCGTGAGTGGCGAGAGACCCAGCCGGATGAAGTCCGGTTCGCGGTAGTCGGGGATGACTCCCCTGTCGATCAGCGCCTCCGTGATTGCGCGGGCATCCGGGTGTTGCACTGTCACATGGCTGCCCCGTCGTACGCTCTCACGCGGCGTGGCGATCTCGAATCCGGCATCGTCCAAACGAGCCACGAGGTAGTCGGTCAGCGCGATCGACTTCGTTCGAATGGCATCGATCCCCGCCTTGGCAATCAGGCGTACGCCCTCCTGCACGGCGATGATCCCGCCAATCGGAGGCGTGCCGCTCAGCATCCGGGTGATCGTCGGCGATGCGTCGTACCGGTCGGCCATTGCGAACAAGTCGGCAGCGCTCCACCAGCCGGCGATCGGCTGCGTCGCAGCAGTGAGGTGGCGTTCGGCGACATACAGGAACGCCGGCGCTCCCGGCCCCGCGTTGAGGTACTTGTACGTGCACCCGACGGCGAAGTCGACGCAGTGGTCGTCGAGGCCGATCGGGACGGCACCCGCGGAATGGCAGAGATCCCAGATGATCACCGCGCCGGCGTCATGCACCTGTGCGGTGAGCCCCGGCAAGTCCAGCAGGGTCGCCGAGCGGTAGTCGACGTGTCCGAGCAGCACGGCGGCCGTACGCTCGCTCAGCACGCTGGCCAGCACGTCAGCGGTGACGTTCTCCACGAGGTCCGGCTCAATCCATCGGACGTCGAGTCCACGCGATGACGCGACCGACTCCACGATGTAGCGATCAGTTGGGAAGCTCGTCGAGACGATGACGAGCTCGGTGCGATCGGGACGCACCGATGCAGCGGCGTGCAAAAGCTTGTAGATGTTGACCGAGGTCGAGTCGGCAATCACCGTCTGGCCCGCTGCGGCACCCAGCACAGCGGCGCCGAGCTCGTCGCCGACCGTCACGGGCAGCTCGACCCAGCCTTCTGACCATCCGCGGATGAGCCGTCCACCCCACTCGTCCTGTACGAACGTCGCGAGCCGCTCTGCTGTCGCCTTCGGGAGGCGTCCCAACGAGTTGCCGTCGAGGTAGGCCACCACGTCGTCGGCGATCACAAAGTGATCGCGGAACTCAGCCAGCGGATCTGCTGCGTCGAGGACGTCAGGGGGTGTCGTCACCGAGTGATGCTCTCATGCAGAAGGACCCCGCCGCAGTGCGACGGGGTCCTTCTGATGGTTCTTGAGTTTCGACAGGCTCAATCTGCTTTCCCGGCGCCGTAGGCGCGCAGGCACAGATCAGGCGTCGGCCGTGGCCGGCTCCTCGGCAACAGCGCCGTCGCCCTTGTCCTCGAGGACGGGAACGAGCGAGAGCTTGCCGCGATCGCCGAGCTCGGCGATCTCGACCTGGATCTTCTGGCCGACCGACACAACGTCTTCGACGTTGTTGACGCGCTGGCCACCGTTGAGCTCACGGAGCTTGCTGATGTGCAGCAGTCCGTCGCGGCCCGGTGACAGCGACACGAAGGCGCCGAAGTCGACAACCTTGACGACCGTGCCGAGGTAGCGCTCGCCGACCTCGGGCATCGTCGGGTTGGCGATCGCGTTGATCGCGTCACGAGCAGCCTCAGCCGCTTCGCCGTTCTCAGCACCGACGTAGACGGTTCCGTCATCCTCGAGTGAGATGTTGGCGCCGGTCTCGTCCTGGATCTGGTTGATGATCTTGCCCTTGGGGCCGATGACCTCACCGATCTTGTCCACGGGGATCTTGATCGTGATGATCCGCGGAGCGTAGGGGCTCATCTCGTCTGGCTCGTCGATGGCTTCAGCCATGACGTCGAGGATCGCGACACGCGCACCGTATGCCTGCGTCAGCGCGCCAGCCAGAACGTCGGCGGGAATGCCGTCGAGCTTGGTGTCGAGCTGCAGGGCGGTGACGAACTCACGCGTACCGGCGACCTTGAAGTCCATGTCGCCGAATGCGTCCTCAGCACCGAGGATGTCGGTCAGCGTGACGAACGTCTGCTTGCCGTCAACCTCACCAGAGATGAGGCCCATTGCGATGCCGGCAACCGGCGCGCGCAGCGGGACACCGGCGTTGAGCAGGCCGAGCGTCGAGGCGCAGACCGAACCCATCGAGGTGGAACCGTTGGAGCTGAGCGCCTCGGACACCTGGCGGATCGCGTACGGGAACTCTTCGCGCGACGGCAGCACGGGGAGGAGCGCACGGCCCGCGAGGGCACCGTGGCCGATCTCGCGACGCTTCGGCGAACCAACGCGACCGGTCTCACCAGTCGAGTAGGGCGGGAAGTTGTAGTTGTGCATGTAGCGGACCGAGGTGACCGGCGACAGGGTGTCGAGCTTCTGCTCGAGGCCCAGCATGTTGAGCGTCGTGATGCCCATGATCTGGGTCTCGCCGCGCTGGAACAGTGCCGAACCGTGGACGCGGGGCACAATGCCGACCTCGGCGCTCAGGGCGCGGATGTCAGCGAGGCCACGGCCATCGATGCGAATGTTTTCACGGAGGACACGGTCACGGACGACGGACTTGGTGACGGCGCGAACCGCAGCTCCAAGCTCCTTCTCGCGACCTTCGAAGTCGGCACCGAGCTTGTCGATGACGTCTGCCTTGATCTCGGACTCGCGGGCCTCACGGTCAGCCTTGTGCAGGATCGTCATGGCTTCAGCGAGCGGAGCCGAGGCAACAGCCTTGACCGCGTCGTAGGCGTCATCTTCGTAGTCGAGGAAGACGGGGAAGTCCTTGACGGGCTTGGCAGCGTTCTTGGCCAGCTCGATCTGCGCCTCACAGAGCTGCTTGATGAAGGCCTTGGCTGCATCGAGGCCGCCAGCGACGATCTCCTCAGTCGGAGCCTGGACACCGCTCTGGACGAGCTCCCAGGTCTTCTCGGTCGATTCGGCCTCAACCATCATGATGGCGACATCGTCGTCAGCGATGCGACCGGCAACAACCATGTCGAACACGGCGTTCTCGAGCTGGCTGTGCGTCGGGAAACCGACCCACTGACCGTCGATCAGGGCGACCCGGGTGGCGCCGATCGGACCGGTGAACGGCAGACCCGAGATCTGCGTCGACGCGGAGGCCGCGTTGATCGCGAGCACGTCGTACGGGGTGTCGGGGTTGAGTGCCAGGACAGTGATGACGACCTGGACCTCGTTGCGCAGACCCTTCTTGAAGGTCGGGCGCAGCGGGCGGTCGATCAGGCGGCAGGTCAGGATGGCGTCTTCGGACGGACGGCCCTCGCGACGGAAGAACGAGCCCGGGATGCGACCCGCGGCGTACATGCGCTCTTCGACGTCGATCGTCAGCGGGAAGAAGTCGAACTGTTCCTTGGGGTGCTTGCCAGCCGTGGTGGCCGACAGGAGCATGGTGTCGTCGTCGAGGAAAGCGGAGACCGAACCTGCGGCCTGCTGGGCGAGGATGCCCGTCTCGAATCGGATGGTGCGCTTGCCGAAGCTGCCGTTGTCGATGACAGTCTCAGCGGTATGGAGTGTGGGTTCCGACATGGAAGTCCCTTCCGCAGGTCAAAGCCTGCTCATTTGGGACGAGCTGCGTGCCGGCGGTGAAACTCTGTCGGTCTTCGATCGAGGCCTGCGGGAACCGCGCGATTCACGTTCAAATCAGTGCGGATCCGAGGGCCACTACCGAGGACCGATCACGTCTGCCGGGTCAACTCGTCGTGGGTGTTTCTGTGTGTAGTTGTGAAGATGGCGGTCACTTCACGGAGGAAGTGACCGCCACAGGGTCTTAGCGGCGCAGACCGAGACGCTCGATGAGCGCGCGGTAGCGTTCGATGTCGTTGTTCTGCAAGTAGTTGAGCAGACGACGACGCTGGCCGACGAGGAGGAGCAGACCACGACGGCTGTGGTGGTCGTGCTTGTGCTCCTGCAGGTGACCGGTCAGGTGCGAGATGCGGCCCGTGAGGAGCGCAATCTGGACCTCAGGGGATCCGGTGTCGCCATCCTTGAGCCCGTACTGCTTGATGATTTCGTCCTTGGGCATGTCTGCGACCGTGGGCGCAGCAGTCTTCTTTGACACTTTTCTCCTCTGAGGGTTTCGTTGCACGGCGCGCTCGGGCTTGTCCACCGGGGCACTCTCGATCCGTGGCCGTTACACGGCAACATTCAGGGTATCAGCGCGAGTACGCCAACTGCGAATCCAGTCGGGGAACAGACGCGAGGTCCATCTGCCCCAGCCACCCGGGCACGGACCGTACGGCGGTGCTGGATCCGGTGAGCTCGACCTGTTCGTCCTTGATGGCCCGCTGCCACGACGTGTCACCCCGCCAGATCTCCGTCAGCGTTCGAAGCCCGGTTGTGACGTCACCGTCACGTCGAACCCGGGATCGTAGTCACAGACGTCCGTCTCGCCCCCGCTGGCGCACAACCACCACCGCGCTGCCTTGGGCTCCACGTCGGTGAACTCGAATGCGACGACGGTTCGGCTCTCGGGCCAGGTGTCGACCGGAACGTTCCGGCGCATGTCCCACATCAGCAGGTGCGGGTCGAGGTCTTCCTCGCCGAGCTCGCCGATCCAGCGCACGCCCCAGGCGCCGCTGTGGCAGAGGTCGTGGCGGACCACCTCACCAAATAGAGGGCTACCGCTCGAGCCGTGCGCGAGCCTCCATGACGTCCTGGTTCATCTGCTCGATGAGCGGTTCGATGCCTTCGTACTTCACCATTCCGCGCAGACGATCGACCAGCTCGACCCGGATCAGGTCGTCATACAGATCGAGGTCAGTGCGGTCGAGCACATACGACTCAACTCGTCGCTCGACACCATCGAACGTGGGGTTGGTGCCGATCGAGATCGCTGCCGGCAGGCGTTCGTTTCCGGGCCGGACGACCCAACCTGCGTAGACTCCGTCGGGCGGCACGGCGTACGACTCGTCGACAGGCACGTTGGCGGTGGGAAAGCCGAGCTCGCGTCCGCGCTGGTCGCCGCGCGCGACGACACCGCTGACCTCATGGGGCCGCCCAAGCACCTCAGCGGCCTCCACGAGCTCGCCAGCAGCGATGTGGTTGCGCACGCGGGTCGAGGAGAGCACCTCGCCGTCGCCGATAAGAGGGAGGCCGATGGCCTGGAACCCGTGCTGCTCCCCCGCTGTGCCGAGGAAAGCGACATCGCCCGCGGCCTTGTGGCCGAACCGGAACTTCTCGCCGACCACCACAACCTTGCTGTGCAGCTCGCGCACCAAAACGCGCTCGACGAACTCGGCGGGCGACCATCCCGACATCTCCGCGCTGAACGCAAGGACACGGACCTCGTCGGCACCGTGCTCGCGCAGCAGCTCCACACGACGCTCCAGCGTTGTCAGCTTGCGGGGCTCGCGATCGGGTCGCACCACGGCCATTGGGTGCGGGTCGAACGTGACAGCCACGACGGGTGCACCGTCGGCGAGCTCGCGGGTGCGGTCGAGCACGTGCTGGTGGCCGCGGTGGACACCGTCGAACGTGCCGATGGCGACAGCGGCGGATGTGGTGCGCGGATCCGTCGCTGCACCCTCCGTGTCGCGCCACATCATCACGGGGAAACCTTGCCATACGGCATGTCAGGAGTTCGGCTGCGGGACGGTCAGGCCATGCTCCTCGGCGCTGATCTGCAGCTCGGCGCGCGTGCTCGTCAGCGTCTCGCGTACGGCGCGCAGCTCACGCATGCGCTGGTCTACATCGGCCAGCTTGGCGTCAACCAGCGCCATCCCGTCGAGGCAATTGATCGAGCTGTCACGCATGTGGCTGAGGATCGTGGCAATCTCGGCCAGGCCGAACCCGAGAGGCTGCGCCTTCTGGATGAACTCGAGCTCGGCGATGACCGACTCGTCGTAGTCGCGGTAGTTGTTGTCACTGCGCTCGGGAGACGCGATGACGCCACGTCGCTCGTAGAAGCGCAAGGAGTGGCGACTCAGACCGGTACGTCGCTCGACTTCGCCGACCTTCATCTGCGGACTTGACTGTAGACCATGGTCAATACTTTACCGTCGTCATACGACGACGTAGGAGATGCCATGAAAGTCATGTTGACCGGAGCCACGGGCTTCATTGGGAGCTGGACCACTCCGGCGTTGACCTCGGCGAGTCACGACGTGATCGCCCTCGTCCGCCGACCCGCCCAAGCCGCCGCCCTGTCCCACCTCGTGGCCAAGCGCGGTGGCGATCCCGCCCGGTTGAGCTGCGTGATCGGCGATCTCGCTCAACCCGGACTTGGGCTCACGGAATCAGTCAATCCTGACGTCATCGTTCATCTCGGCGCATCGTTCGCGTGGAACCTCGACCCCGATGTGGCTCGCGCGACCAACGTGGAGGGCAGCCTCGGCGTCGTACGACTCGCCGCTCGCCACAACGCGCAGCTCGTGCTCATAGGTGGCTACATGCTGACCAATCAGGCCCATCTCGACGAGCTCGGGATCGACCTCGCCCTGCCCGATGACATCGACTGGGCCGCGATCGCAGCGAAGACCGGCGTGTACGAGGCGAGCAAGATCGAGAGCCATGCGCGCGCGGTGGCTCTCGCAACCGAGCTGGGGGTGGCCTGGCAAGCCATTCATCCGGCAACCTTGTGCGGGCACAGCATCACCGGCGACCTCGCCGCAGGACAGCCGCTGTACGACCTCATCGCGACGGTGAAGTCGGGACGTATGGCGGCCATACCCGGATCGCGCCACCACTGGCTTCCCCTGGTCACCGTCGATCATCTGGCGGCGCTGATCACGCGCACAATCGATGACCCGCACGCGCAGGGGCGCGAGCTGCTTGCTCTGGACGACACCTCCCCCAGCCTGGGTGAGCTGATCAATCTCATCGCCGCGACCGCCGGCCGACGTCGCGTTCGTGCCCACGTCCCGATCGGTGCTCTTCGGTTTGCGCTCTCGATGCCAGGGCTTCGCCGCGCCGTGCCGACCAGTCGTGAAAGTCTCGGATTCATCCGCACTGATCGATTCGACGTCACTGCACTCGAAGCGTTCGAGAAGTCGTTCGGCATCGACCGACCAGACATCCGGATGGCCGTCGCCTCGTCTGCTCGAGCGTGGAGTGCTGCTCCTACAGCAGGGGTCGCAGCGGCCGCACAATCAGTTCGCACGCCCTAGCGACCCACGGCCTGGATCCCCACTCCTCGAGGCTGAGCTCGCGGGCGATCGAGGAGTCGTTCTCGAAGATCGTCTCCATCTCCGCGGCAAGTCCAGCGTCGAGGAACTCCAAGTTGATCTCGTAGTTGCCGGTGAGGCTGAGTCGGTCGATGTTGGCGGTGCCGATGGTCGTCCAGCGACCGTCGATCGTCGCGGTCTTCGCGTGCACCATCCAGTCCTGGTAGAGCAGGATGCGCACCCCGCCACGCAACAGCGAGCCGTAGAAGCCGCGCGACAGCACGTCGGTCGCGGCGTGGTTGGAAACCTCCGGCATCAGGATGCGTACGTCGACGCCGCGTCCTGCGGCCTCGATGAGTCCCTGCAGGATGTCGCGGTCGGGGATGAAATAGGCGGCGGTGATGTAGATGTGGTCCTTGGCCCGGTCGATGGCTTCGAGGTACATCCCTCGAATCGGGAACATCAGCTGGCGTGGCACATTGCGATGAGCGCGGACCTGTGGCTCCCAGCTCGCCTCCCCCAGCTGCTCCAGCGGAGGTGCCGTGAAGTCTTCGCGCAGGTTCCAGAAGTCGACGAACGCGTTGTCGAGATCCCAGACCGAAGGGCCGACGATCTTGATATGGGTGTCGCGCCACTCGGTTGCGTACAGGGCGCCGATGTTGAACCCACCGACGTAGCCGACGGCCTTGTCGACGACCAGGATCTTGCGGTGATCACGTCCGTAGCTGCGGAAGCTGAAGACCTTCCAGCCCGCCGAGTAGATCGGGTAACGCAGAACCTCGATCGACGCCGGGAACCGCAGGAAGCTCGGCCGTACGACGAGGTTCGCGAACGCGTCGTAGACCACATAGACATCGACGCCACGGTCGGCGGCGCGGATCAGGGCTTGCTTGAAGCGCTCCCCCATCGCATCGCCCTTGATGATGTACGTCTCGAACAGGATGCGATCCTGTGCGGCGTCGATCGCGGCGAGCATGTCCTCGTACAGGTCGGCGCCGTAGGTGAATGCCGTGGCGGTCCCCTGATCACCGATCGGGATGGGTCGCGGCGGAGTGACCGGGAACGGCGTCGCAGCGCGGCCACGGATGATCTTTCGGACCTTGGTGACGATCATCAGCGTTCCGATGGTCAGGAACTGCAGCGTGATCATGGCCAGGAACCCGCGGCGAAGGATCGTGCGGGCCAATGGCCTGAGTCTCATGGATCGCAACCTTAGACGAACACGGCAATGGCTTTGGCGTCAGATCCGTGCTGCTCGTACAACGCCAGGAATGTCCCGGCCGGCGCGAACACCGCAACTGGCCCAGGTGCACCGAGATCCAAGCCCGGCAGGGCTCGCCCGAATGTCACGTCGGCCGCCTGCTCATCCGTGAGCTCGTACGTCGCGAAGCTCGCGCGTGCAACATCATCGAGGGGTACGACCGTGAGCTCCTTCTCGAGCTCTTCGAGGGTGCTGGCGCGATCGATGCCGAATCCGCCAACGCGCGTACGGCGCAGCGCCGTGAGGTGGCCACCGACACCGAGCGTAGAGCCGAGATCGCGGGCCAGTGCGCGGATGTAGGTGCCGCTGGAGCACACGACGCGTACATCGACGTCGAAAGACTCCCCCTCGTGCCGCGAGCCGATGACTTCAAAGACCGAGACCGTGACGGGCCGCGGCTTGAGAGCAACCTCTTCGCCTGAACGTACGCGGGCGTAGGAGCGCACCCCGTCGACCTTGATCGCCGACACGGACGAAGGGACCTGTTTGATGTCGCCGGTCAGCGGCGAAATCGCGGCACGTACGACGTCTTCGTCCAGGTGCGCGGCCGACGTCGACTTGACGACATCGCCCTCAGCATCGTCGGTCACGGTGGATTGACCGAGCCGGATCGTGGCGAGGTACTCCTTGTCTGCGAGCGTCAGATGACCTAAAAGCCGAGTGGCCCGGTTGATTCCCAGAATTAGTACCCCCGTCGCCATCGGGTCGAGCGTGCCGCTGTGACCGACCTTGCGGGTGCCCGCAAGGCGACGCGTGCGGCCGACCACGTCATGCGAGGTCCAACCGGTTGGCTTGTCGACGATGACAAGACCTGACTCCGTCACTCGGAGTCGGCCTCGTCCTCGTGCGGCTTCTTGTACGGGTCGGCATCGCCGGCATAGGTGGCCCCAGCCGACTGCGCCGCGACAGCGTCGTCGGCAGCCTTGGCCTTGGCGAGCAGATCTTCGATCTCCTTGGCCGTCTCGGGCACCGCGTCGAGGTAGAACTCGATCGACGGGGTGATCCGGGTGCCGAGCTGCTTGCCGACTTCGGACCGGATGAGACCGGTGGCACTCTTGAGCGCCGCCGCGGTCTCAGCCCGGGCCGTCTCGTCACCCATCACGGTGTAGAACACCGAGGCCTGCTGGCCGTCGCCGGTCATCCGGACGTCGGTGATCGTCACAAAGCCGAGGCGCGGGTCCTTGACCCGACGCTCCAGCATCTGTGCGACGACCACCTTGATCCTGTCGCCCACTTTTGCATTCCGTGGACCTGCCATGCGATTTCCTCGCTTCTCAACTCAGCGAAACGGTGGACTCAACGAGACGACCATGGGACCGGGCCTGACGCGTCCCACGCGCTCAGCCCGACCCATCGATGCCGACGCGGCTATCAGGCCCGCACTTTCTCTCGCATTTCGTACGTCTCGATGACGTCGCCGACCTTGATGTCGTTGTAGCCCTTGAGCACGATGCCGCACTCGAAGCCCTCACGGACCTCGGACACGTCATCCTTCTCACGACGCAAGCTGCCGAGATCGAGGTTCTCGGTGATGACGGCGCTGTCTCGCAGGAGGCGTGCCTTGGCGTTGCGCTTGATGACGCCACCCGTGACCATGCAACCGGCGATGTTGCCGATCTTGCTGGAGCGGAAGATGTCGCGGATCTCGGCGGTACCGAGCTGCGCCTCTT
>JBBSJW010000014.1:0-46611 GCA_038256885.1 Propionibacteriales bacterium | reverse complement strand
GCAGGAATCCAGATCCAACTCGCCAGCCATGCGACCCAGGTGGCTTGGCTGGACGGCTCGACCTCGCCCAAACTCAAAGCGAAGAAGGTGTGCGCGCTGAGAATGAGGATGCCGAGAAACACCGCGATGCCGCCGAAGATCCAGCCGATCGGGTTGCTCGGCTGTCGCGTGGCCACGAATGCCCCGATGACGGCAATCGCTATGAGCGTCAGCGCTTCAAAGATGGCGACAGGTACCCCGCCACCGGGCACTCCCGGCGCGCTGGACGCGTCTGAGGAGGCCGGGTCTGCGATGGCCAAGACGACTCGGGTCAGCGCGATTGCGACGGCGAAAGTGCACAGCATCCATGCGCGAGAGGCGACATGCGAGGACCGCGAGGGTGTGGTCATATGGCGGCTCCTATCAGCCGTGTTGAGTATTCGGGGGCTGCAGCTGATATCGAGATGTGGCCGGTGAGGGTAGTGCCGGTCCCGGGTGTGGAAGTGATGGTCAGGGTGCCGTCGACGGTGTCGAGTCGGTCGACGAGTCCTTGCAACCCGGTGCCCAACGTGGTGGTGGTGGTGTCGAAACCGTCACCGTCATCGGTGACAGTGAAGGTCAGCTGGCCGTCCAAGCCGGACAGATGGACCTGCGCTGTGGTGGCGTTGGCGTACTTGGCGACGTTCTGCAGACCCTCCAACACCGCGAAATAGACAGCAGCCTCCACCTCCGGCTCATACCGGCCCACATCGTCGGCGTCGATGCGCACCGGCAACGCAGCCTTGGTCGCCTGCTCGGTCAACGCCACCACCAGACCATCAGCAGCCAACTGCGGCGGATACACCCCCGCAGCCAACCCAGCCAACGTCCCCAACGCCCCATCAGTGGCATCCACCAACTGGCCCAGCAACATCGCCGTCTTCGGCGCCGCAGCCGCATCCACCTGACCAGCCAGCACCGTCAACCGCTCGCGCAACAACTCCAGCTCAGCCCGCGACCCACCCGCAAGATCAGCCTCAATACGGCGCCGCGCATCATCCTGAGCGCTCACCAAACGCCAACGCGACGCCTCCAGCTGCTCAAGCCGCTGACCCAGCTCCGCATCCAGACGCAAATTACGCAACACCACACCCGAAGCCGCAGCAAGACGCTCCACCAAATCGGTGTCCACCTCAGTGACCCGCTCACCACGAGGCTTCACAATCGTCAACACCCCCAGAAGCTCACCACGCTCCACCACCGGCACCGACAGATCCGTCCCCGGCAGCAAACCCACCGCCGCATCCACATCACCGGCAACATCAATCTCAACCGCATCGACGACCTCAGAACCCACCGGCCACGACGCCTCAACCCGCAACACCGAACCCACCCGCAACCACACCCGAGCCGGATCCGCACCCGTCCCACCCGCCACCAGCTCCGCCAAATGCACCAAAGACTCAGGCGACGACTCCCCAGCCCCCACCCGCACCGCAAAACCACTCAACACGTCATACGGCGTCGACCGCCGACCAAACACCACCCTGTTCGCCAACCGCTGCAACCACCGCCGCACCGGCTGAAACAACACCGCCACCACCGTCGTCGCCACCACCGACAACACCACATTCGGCTCACCACCACCCCCACCCAACAGCGACCCAACACCCACCACAATCCCCACATACGCAGCCGTGATGAACCCCACCAAACCCGCCACCAACAACGTCCGACTAATCACCACATCAATGTCATAAAGCCGAAACTTCAAAATCGCCACACCCGCCGCCAACGGCAAACCCAGCACGCTGAGCATCATCGCCATGTCCGCGACGTGGTCGCCAACCACCTCGTACACGGCGAAGCCCGTTGGGATGACGACTGCCGCGACTGCAGCTGCGAAAGCGAGCCACTTGATCTGCTGACGCTCCTGTCCAGAAGCCCGTCGGAACCTTTTGACCATCGACACGGCGGCGGCGCCAAGTCCAACGAAAACCAGCAGGAGGGTGAAACCGTTCAGCGGATCCAGCAGAGCGCTGTGCACGCCGTACGGATTGTCGACCTGCGGGTAGTCAGCGATCGGACCCGGACGCATGCCCTCCACCACAAAGCCTCCGGCGATTCCCAGGCCCGCGCACCACGCAAACGGCCGCCAGCGTGGCGAGAGTAACCGGCCGTCGGGAAAGAGCAGCACAAGGAACGTGGACGGCACCAAAATCCATGGCATCCACGACAAGTTCGAGTACATTGCCGCTGACCTGTCGAGAAACGCAGGTCCTTCATCAGTCTCGAGCCAGTAATCCGCATATGAACCGGCGAGTATTCCAAAGCCGACCGTCACCGCGGCGCCCAGAAAGATCCACCCGATCGCGTTCCGCGAATGCCGCAAAGCGATCAAGACTCCAACAAGCGCGAATACCACCATGTACGCCCACATGAACAGCCAAAAGAAGTCGAAGCCACTTCCAGCGATGAGTGACAGAACGCTCCCGGCGATCATGAGCGACGTTGCAAGCACGACCAGACTCCAGGCAATCGCTCTTGCCCACTGTGGCCCACGGGAAAGTGGCGGCGTCTCGGGTGCCTCAACGGTGATCACGCGGTGGCTCCTGTGTGGTCGGGGAGGTCCAGGTGATGGTGGGTCATACTGAGCGCTCCGGAATGCCGATCTTGTAGGCCTGGACTGTGGTGACGCGACCCTTCACCGTCGCCGGGGGGAGTTCCACTGCGTCGATGGGGCTGGTCAGGGAATTCATGGTCGGTTCGCTCAGCACCGTCTCCCCGGCCTCAGCCCACTGCTGCAGGCGCTGCGTCAGGTTCACAGTGTCACCCACCAAGGAGTATTCGACCCGGTCGACCGAACCGAGCAGGGCGGCCGCGACTTCGCCGGTTGACAACCCGATGCCAAGACCGAACGGGTCGAGCCCCTGCGCGGTGAAGGCGGCGTTGACCTCCGCCTGAGCCAGATGCATTCCGGCAGCGGCGGCCACGGCACGATCAGCGTGGTCCGTGCTCGGTTCAGGGGCCCCGAAGACCGCCATCACGGCGTCACCCACGAACTGCATGACAGTCCCACCTTCGGCGTGTATCGCGTCGTTCATGCTCGCGCGGTGTGCGTTCAGCTGTCCGGCCAGGGCGCTGGGATCCGTCCGCTCGGCAATCGTGGAATAGCCGCGGATGTCTGACATCAAGACGGTGACCTCAAGGCGTTCGGTCTCGCCCACGGCGTGCCCACCGGCGCGCAACCGCGCGGCGATGCCGTCCGGCAGGAGGCGCGACAGCGACTCGCCCTGTTCCTCGCGGTTGACGATGGCCTGCTGGAGGGTCTTCAGCCGTTCGAGGCACTGCTGGTCTCCGGCGCTGAGCCCCTCGGCCAGCCGGACGAACAGGCGCTCGATCGCCGTCGCCACATCAGCCGGGGTCGTCTTGCCCGCCACTGCGATCGCTTTGATCGGAGTGCCCTCCGCGACACTTTGAAGGAGCTGTTCCTCGGCCGAGCTGAGGTCGCTGCGGAACACAGGCTGGGTGAGAGCCGACACGATCTTCGGGTCCAGCATCGAACCGCCGCCGGCGACCTCGCGTACGGCCCGAGCCAGCTGATCTCCCTCGGCAACCCGATCCTTGAGCAGGTACGCATACCCTGCCGCACCTTCCGAGAGAAGTGCCACGGCGTAGTCGGGGTCGTCGTACTGGCTGAGGATGACGACACCGGTCCCCGGATGACGCTTGCGAATCTCCTTGGCAGCATCGATCCCTTCACGCGCGAAGCTCGGCGGCATCCGAATGTCGGTGACAACGACCTGGGGCGCTGCCGCCTCGGCACCGGCGACCAGGCTGTCATAGTCGTCGGCCGTCCCCAGCACCTCGAAGTCGTCTTCCATCTCCAGCAAGACACGCACCCCTTCGCGGACGATCAGGTTGTCGTCGGCAAGGAACAGACGAATACGTGGGAGTTCAGTCATCGATACCTCCAGGGCTACCGCTGCGAGTGACACAAGTGTCGAACGTCAGCATTCAGCCTGTAAGAGTTTTGGGAAATCGAACATTGTGCAGGCGCGTCAGTGTGTAGTGGTGCTTACCCCACTTGAGTTTGGCTGGACTCCATCCGTGACCAAGTGCAACGACCGGTGGGACGCTTGGCCGAAGTCGCCCTTGAAGGAGCTCGAAATGCGTCACTCGTCGTCAGTCACCTCCGTGTCGTGGATCCCCTCCGAGGCGATCCCCGGACCCATGAAGATCCCGTTCTCACTCGGCATCGGGCACTACGACGCACCACTGCCGTCCCAGCTCGGCGACCTGATCGCGTGGCGCGATGCCGATTTGTTCCGGTTTGCCAATAACTTGGCCGCATGGATCGAGGTCGACGATGACGGCAACATCACGGACCAGGGCCACTCAGGGTCAGGACTCATCGGTGCGACGACGCTGCGACTGGGCCCCGCGGCGACGACGTTCACGGCGTTCTCCTACCCCGACATGCAGAACGAACCAGAGATCGGCGACGGCTGGGTCAAGTTCCGCCAGACCGTCGGCGGGCGTACGGGCGCGCCCATGCCACGAACGGTCAGCCGAAAGCCCTTCGTCCAGTTCAACGCTCCCACGGTGTGGTCCAGCCTCGAGCTGATTCTCCACGCCGACGGCAGGTCAGAGTGGCAGATGACTGGGGCGAGTCCGTTCCCGCGCCATTGGGTCTACGACGACAGCGGTAAGCTCGTCGCGAAGACTGGCCTGACGGACTTCAGCGGTTGGTCGAAGGAATGCTTCGGCGATCACAGTCCGTGGGGAGATGTCGACAGCCCGGCGCTCCTCACCGTCGCGGAGACAGCGCTGGAACGCACCCTGTCGACCACGATCATGCGCGGCGGCGCGAAGCCGAAGATCCGCAAGTTGGCGGCTGGCGAGGAGCTCACGCACCAGGGCGACGAAGGGCGAGAGCTCTTCTTGTTGCTCGACGGGGTGCTGGAGGTACTTGTCGACGGGGAGTCGATTGCCGAGCTTGGGCCCGGAGCTGTCGTCGGCGAGCGTGCGCTCTTGGAGGGCGGCCTGCGTACGTCGTCCTTGTGCGCCATCACCAAGGCTCGTGTTGCGGTAGCGACCGCCGATCAGGTCGACCTCTGGTCACTTGCGGAACTGTCGGAGGGCCACCGACGCGAGGAGCAGCCCGGCTCGCAGCCAACCGCATGAGGCTTGATTTCTGCGGGGTGCGCGGCTCCACACCCGCGCCCGGCCCCGAGTTCGTGCAGTATGGGGGCAACACCTCGTGTGTCGCCATTTCGAAAGATGGTGACGATCCGAGTCTCTTGCTGGATGCCGGAACTGGATTGAGCAGGGTCACCACACTCATGAAGGGCAGGCCGTTCAGGGGCACCATCTTGTTGGGTCATCTCCACTGGGACCACACGCACGGCTTGCCGTTCTTCCCGTCAGGAGACCATCCGGACTCAGCGGTCCGCCTGCTCATGCCTCGTCAGGAAGGGGGCACGGCCGAGGAGGTGCTGGGACGGGCGATGTCACCACCCCATTTCCCCATCAGACCAAGCCAGTTGCGGGGGGCTTGGTCCTTCGACCTTCTCGACGACGGCACGCACGAGATCGAGGGATTCACCGTCGACGCGCGGGAGATTCCGCACAAGGGCGGACGGACCTTCGGCTACCGAGTCAGCGACGGCAAACACACGGTCGCGTACCTGTCGGACCATTGGCCCGGATCACTGGGCGACGGGCCAGATGGATTTGGCCCCTATCACGACGCAGCCCTCGCCCTTGTCGACAACGCCGACGTGCTGATCCACGATGCGCAGTACACGGTTGCGGAATACGCGACGCGCCGTGAATTCGGCCATTCAACGATCGACTACGCGCTTGGCCTTGGGATTGCGGCAGGAGCGCGACGGGTCGTGCTGTTCCATCACGACCCGCGAAGGACCGACGGCGAGCTTGACCTCATCGCGAGTTCTCTCAGTTCAGCCCCGATCGATGTGACCGTGGCTCGCGAGGAGCAGACGATCCGTCTGGCCGCGGACTCGAGCATCGTCGAATGAGTGCAGAGCCGTAATCCGGCCCTCCCGAAATGTAACCGTCTCCTCAGCGCTGCTCGCATCCAGGCACAGTGCTCGCCGGGGTCCGTGTTGCTCTCCAAGACCAGCTGGCTTTGGTCTCCGACACGATCCCATGCAAGCCGCACGGCGAGGTCGAGGTCAAAGGCGTCCACTTCCCGATCGCCATGTACGAACCTCTGGCCGAATGACCCGCGGCCAGTCGTTCGTCGCGCCCACTCGCTCAAGGAGCCCAGCGCGTTCGGCAGATCCACGTCGCCGCCGTGGGACTGCCCGCCGACAATCCTACGAATTCGCGGCAACTCTGCCCATTGCGGCGATTTGTCGCTAGCGTGGGCTCATCCACTCCCACGACAGGATGCCCGATGATCCGCAAGCCGAAGCTCGATCCTGAAGTCCAAGAGAACCTGACTCGTGTCACCGACTTCGATGCCGATCTCGTCAAGGCACTCGCAACGGTTGGCGTCTCGGTGCACGTTCCACAAGGCTGGTCGATCATGACAGAGATGACGCCGGGCGACTCCGCATACATTCTCCTCGACGGTAGCGTGCAGATTCTCAAGTCAGGCGAGGTCCGCAGAACCCTCGAATCAGGCGACGTCTTCGGCGAGATCGCCCTGGTCGACCATCGTCTCCGCAGCGCCTCTGTCGTCGCATCAACCGACATCACGGCGCTGCGCCTGGACGCCACAGCTGTCGAAGCACTGATCGAGATGAACCCAGCATTCGCCGAAACCCTGCGCTCCACCGCAGCAAGTCGCCTGGAGTCGTTCTAGGCTCGCTGCCTGCTTCCCCAGTCAATGACGTGCAGCTGGTGCACACCGGGGATCCCCTTCAGCTCAGCCTCTCGTGACTCCAGAACTCGCACGGAGAGATCCGGGCAAGCTTCGAGGACGGTGTCGCTGACCAACACCTCCTCGCCGTCGGCCTGAGCCGCGACCCGCGCCGCGTACGCCACGTTGCGGCCAAACAAGTCACCATCGCGATGCACGGCTGATCCACAATGTGCGCCGATTCGTACCCTGACGCCCGACAACTTCGACCCGGGACGAATCTTCGTGAGAGCAAGCTGGATGTCGCACGCTGCCCCGATCGCGTGGGAGGCTTCGGCGAACGCCACCATGAAACCATCCCCCTGGGTCTTGATGACGTGACCTGAATGCGCGTCGATTGCACGGTGGAAGAGACGGTCGTGCTTGGACAAGAGCTGTACCCAGCCACGGTCTCCGAGCCTGTGATTGAGTGCTGTCGATCCCTCGATGTCACTGAACAGGATCGTCACCGTCCCGTCGGCGGCGGCAAGTCGCGCGAGATCTGGGCGTTCGACATCGGCCCACAGTGCGAGGTCGTCGATCGAGCTGCGGAGCGCGCCGCTGATGCCGTGGTCCTTGACCTTCATTGCCGTCCCGAGAACGGTGCGGACGGCGTCTGCCGGCGACGGAACCAGTTTTTGCCGCTCCACCCGGCGCTCGAGCTCCACCAGTCGCTTCCGGGCTCGAGCCATAGTGCCGAAGGTCGCGCACAGCGCGACGGCCAGCACGGCGCTAGTCGCCGTCAAGACTAGTTCGAGGTCCGACACCGCACCACCGTAGCGGTCGAGTTGCGACGTGTGTTGCTCTTGGTCGGGAGTGCTCAGTGAGCCCGAGCCATGTGCAGCGATTCGGCCCGGGCCTTCAGCGCGTGCGCCACTGAGTCGAAGCCGGCTTTGATCCAGTCACCGGTCGTCTCCATGACGAGGTCGGCGAGGTCGCCGCTCAGCGTGTCCGTCGTGTAGTACTCGCAGCTGTCAGGTCCGAGCTCGGCGATGTACTGATCACGTTGACCGTGAATACCCTGCATCTCCTCACCCGTGTCATAACGCAGGTGGCGCGGCGGGTCGACGATGCGGATGAACTCACGGTTGATGAACGTGGAGTCGGAACCATCAACCTGCGGAAGCGTCAGGTCGATCCGGTCACCGAGCTCCAGAGTGGTCTCCGCGGCAATCGTGTAGGGATTCCACTCTGGATAGCTCCGATAGTCGACCAGCACGTCCCACACGAACGCCGCCGGCGCATTGATCTGCACCGTCACCGACGTCACGAGATGGGTCGTCATGCTGGCATGTGCTCCCCACCGTTGACGTCGAGGGTTGCGCCAGTGACCTCGGACGCGTACCTCGACAGGAGGTAGAGGATGCCGCCAGCGCAGGCCTCATCCGTGGGGATCCGGCCGAGCGGATTGCGAGACGCGATGTCGTCGTACACTTCTTGCTCGCTGATGCCCTTTTCCTCAGCCGTCATAGTCAGGTAGAACCGCACGCCGGGGCCATCAAGCCAGCCGAGGATTGCCTGATTGACGCGAATGCCCTTCGAGCCGAGCTCGAGTGCCATGTACTGCGTCGCACAGCCCATCGCTGCCTTGGAGATGGCGTACCCGCCCTCACCCGCCAGCGGAACGCGCGTCGACATCGTGCCGACGTTGACGATCGAGCCGCCGTCCTTCATGTGCGGGACGGCAGCACGGGCCATGTTGAGCGCTCCGAAGAGGATGATGTCCATTGCCCGGCGCAGCGCCTTTTCCTCAGTCTCGAGGACCTCCGTAAAGCCGGGGTGACCGTACGCGCTGTTCACCAGTCCGGTGATCTTGCCGTACTTCTCGACAGCCGCAGCCATCACAGCCTCGACCTGATCGGTCTTGCGTACGTCGCACTGCACCGCGATGGCGTCGCCCCCGGCAGCAGTGATCTCCTTCAGCGTCTGAGCCATGACATCTGCAGAGCGCGCCGACATGACGACCTTCGCGCCTTCAGCTGCCGCACGGAGAGCCAGCTTGGCGCCGAGTCCTGCTCCAACACCCGAAACGATGACGACCTCGTCTTTGAGGATCACGGTGCAATCTCCTTCTGATAGAACGCGAAATCTTGCTCCAGCCCGGCTTCGGTGAGTCCGAAGTCCTCGGCTGTGTATGTGTGGGAGCCATGGCGCTGCTCCTCGTTGCGGGCCATGTAGGCCTCCAGGGCTTCGCGGTCGGCTGGAAGACCGAGCTCGCCCATGACCCGGGTCGCCGTGTCGACGGGGTTCTTCACGACCTCAAGGAAGTCGACGTCGATGAACCGCTCGGGACGCTTGGAGCGAACGTCGGAGAACTGGGTGAGAGCCGAGACGAAGCGATCGCGCCAGTAGGGCCCGACGTCCTTCGGATCGACGCTGTCGCTGTACTGGGCCGAGATCGCGCAAACCATCGACGCGTACGACGGCACAGCCTTCGTCGGCGACCGGTGCGTCATGATGATCTTGCAGTCGGGGAACGTGTCCAGGACCGTGTCGACGGCGGTGAGGTGGTGCGGCGACTTGAGCATCCACGGCTGGCCGTGGCGCTCGGGGCTCTGCCACTGCAGAACCTGCAACCACTGCTTCAGATCCTGGTAGGCCGGAGCCTGGTCGAACTCGCGCAGCCACAGCCCGTACGTCGGAATCCAGTAGAACGAGTCAAAGCTCATCGACGTGAACGTACGGTCCATCAGGATGACGTCCTCCTCGGGACCATCCCACTCAATCGTGTGGATGTCGCCGAAGTCAGGCGCCATCTCGAGGAACATCTCGTAGCGATCGCGAGCGCGCTTCTTGCGGATCTCGGCGTCAGGGCTCTCGCCGGGGAACGGCAACGGGTACGACGTCTCCCACGAGAGAGTCGACGTCAGCTCCGGCGACGACGCGAGCAGACGGTGCAGCAGCGTCGAGCCCGTCCGGGGCAACCCGCAGATCTCGGCAGCGACCTTCACGTCCCCTTCGAGGATCTCGGGGTGCTCGATCTGCAGCTGCTTGAGGCGAAGTCGGTCAGCCAGCGATGCGATGAAGCGGCTCTTCGTGAGTGCGAGGCCCATCTCGGAGAGCTTGGCCTCATCTGCAAGAGCCTTCGTCAGCACCGTCAGCGGCTCGACGAACCACTCGTCGCCGTAGTCGCTGAGTCCGGTCTTGTCGCGCGCGGCGTCGAGCAGCCCTTGGACATCCAGGGCGGCCTGCGTCTCAGCGGCGGTGGTCATGAAGCCTCCAGGTCAATAACTTTGCAGGTCGGGAGCGGGTGCTCGCTGGCACCGAGCCAGCGGAGCAGCGCGGTGCCGGTTTCGTGGCCGCAAGTGTCGATCCAGTTCCCGCTGATACCTAATTCTCGGCAGGGATCGCGGTCGGCCACGACGATCGTGAGTGTGCCGTCGTCGTTGAGCTTGGCGCTGTGCTTGTTGATGGTGATCTTGCGCTCCCAGTCGAGTGATTCCATCCACCAGTTGTCGAGCTGGAAGTTCCAGTAGGGGCACTCGGGGACTTCGGTCTCGATGACCCACGCCTGACCGGGCTTGAGCGCCCAGTAGCCGTGAGCGTAGAAGATCTCGGGGTCGCCGCCGGCCTTCTGGAAGAACTCCTGGCCGAAGTCGGGCATCTCGTTGGGTCGCTCCATGAACATCTCGGTCCAGCCGGCGAACATCGCAGCCGTGCCGTGCAGCGAGAACGCGGCTGTCTGAAGCGCCTTGACGAAATGGTCAGGGTTGAGCTCCTTGCGCACGACTGGCTCGCCGACGCGCTCGATCTTCCACTGGCCGGGCACCTCAGTCGCCCGGTCCATGTACGTCTGGCGGACCACGAGGCCGGTCGAGTCCGGTGCCAGGGGTAGCCAGTTCTTGTCGTGCGGCTCAGCGCTGACGATGATCTCGACCGTGCCGTCAGGCTCGATCACGAGATCCTTGTCGCCCAGCTCGCCGGTCGACGCCATGGTGCCGTCGATCGCATAGCGGTTGGCCTTCGAGCCGATGCTGAAATAGTAGATGCTGCCGCGTGTGCCCGTGATCTTGTACGTACGGTCGCCGCGAATGTTGGCCGACAGGTAGACGTTGTCCGGGTTGTCAGCGCCGAGCTTGACCCGGTCGAGTTCGTGAAGGCGCGGGAAGTCGGGGTCGGCGTTCTCGATCGTCGTGTACATCATCTGCCGCAGGAGTCGCGTGAGATAGCGGTAGCCCTCCGCCCGATCGAGCGGCGTGGATGGTGCTTTGTCTCGCAGGATGACCTCGCCGGCCTGCTCCAACGCACGGCAGAAATCAGTCCAGGCCTTGCCGGAGACCACCTCTGCGGCACCGTCGCTCATGACACCTCCAAGGTGAACTTCGCAAAATAGCGGCTGCGCCGCGGAACGCTCCCGGTCGCTGCGCTCCCTAGTTTGCTTCGGTGTTCGGCCGCGAGCGGCCTCAACCTCAGCAAATCTAGAACACGTTCTACCAGTTCCCCGTGTCAAGGACAACCACTCGGTAGAGTTCGGGGCCTCATGACGACTGACCTTTCGACAGACTTCGCAGACGCAACCGGCACCGCCCTCGTGGTTGGCGGGAGTGGCGGCCTGGGTGCTGCGATAGCCGAGATGATGGCCGCCCGCGGCAGTGACGTTGCGGTGACCTACCGCAGCAACAAGGATGCGGGCGATGCCGTTGCGGCGGCCGCAGCCAAGCACGGCGTAGGTGCATCCGCCCACGCCCTTGACGTGACGTCGGCCGAGGTCTGCAGCGCAGTTCTTGCTGAGGTCTCAGAGGTTTATGGCGGGTTGCACACGCTCGTCTATGCCTCCGGTCCGCACGTCCCGATGGTCCACCTCTCGAAGGTGTCGCCCGCAGACTTCGCCGAACAACTCACTCAGGACGCAGTTGGCTTCTTCAACATCGTCCACCCCTCGCTGGCCATGCTGCGGGAGACCAAGGGCTCGATCGTCGCCGTGACCACGGCGGCCACGGCACGATTCCCGGTACGCGACGGGCTCTCCTCAGCTCCGAAGGGCGCTGTCGAACAACTCGTACGCGGAATTGCTGCCGAAGAAGGCCGATTCGGCATACGCATCAACGCCGTAGGCCCCGGAATGCTGACGGATGGCATGGCCGCACGACTGATCAAGTCGGGCGAGCTCGACGACAACGCGCTCGCGATCACCCGCAACAACATTCCGCTTCGACGCTTCGGCAACGCGGCCGACATCGCCGAGGCGGTGTGCTTCCTGGCCTCAGATCGCGCCGGCTTCATCACGGGACAGAAGCTCGACATCGATGGTGGCTACACAGTCTGACTCGACTGGAGCCGCTAGATCACTGCGGCGCGTAGTCGTCGACCACTTCGAGGTCTCCGCGCAAGATGCAGAACTCATTGCCCTCGGGGTCCGCGAGCGTCATCCAGCCGCGACCATCGGGCAGTCGATGATCCTCGAACTCTGTCGCGCCAAGCGCCAGCACTCGCTCAATTTCTTCGTCGCGGGTGACGTGTGTCGGACGGATGTCGAAGTGCAGCCGGTTCTTGATCTCCTTGGTGTCGGGCACCTCGATGAACAGCACCCGTTGGCGACCATTGGGCGTGAAGATCATGCACTCCTCGTGGCCGGGGAGGTTGGGATCGGCCGGGTCCTCGCTCATGTCGAGCACCTTGGCCCACCACACCGACTGGGCATACGCGTTTCGCGAGTCGAAGGTCGTATGAGAGATACGCGATGTCATGTCTCCAACCTGCCTGATCCTTTCGACCGGCTCAAGGAGTTGCCCGAGCGGTAGCGTGATCCTCATGATCGCCCTGAAGAGTTCGTGGATCCTCGCCTTCGGCGTGATGACCGTGGTCCACCTAGTGCTCAACGGTGCCGAGGCCGAGCCGTGGGACAGCATCACCAAGTGCCTGCTCGCCCCGCTTCTCGTTGCCTGGGTGATCGAGCAGAAGGGACCGCGGCTGCTCGTGGCCGCGTTGGTGTTCTGCTTCTTCGGCGACTTGTTCCTCGAGTTCGAAGACCTCTTCATCATCGGCATGGCGGCATTCGCTCTCGGCCACATCTGCTTCATCCGGTTCTTCATCTCACGCGGAGCGATCAGTCAGCTCAGGCGCAAACCGTGGATCCTTGCGATCTATGTGGTCGCAGGCATCGCGATGATCGCGTACGGCTGGAGCGGTCTTGAGGACGGGCTCAAACCCGTCGTACCGATCTACGCTGCACTGCTGGTCGGCACCGGCGCAACCTCGCTGGCCACCGACATCCGCGCTGGAATCGGAGGGCTGCTGTTCCTGATCTCCGATGGCGTCATTCTGCTCGGCGAAGCCGACCGCATCGACAAGGATGCCGTCGCAAGCGGGCTCGCGATCATGGCGCTGTACATCGCGGCGATCTTCTTCCTCACCACCGGGATCATCAATCGGGAGAAGGTCACGATCGCTGCCGGCCCTGGCTTCGATCCGACAATCCGTACGGACTGCTGGCCGATCTTCCCCGACGCCAAAATCTGAATGGACCGCACCTACCTCGTCGTCAACCGCATCTTTGCGACGATGTTCGCGGCGATGGGATACCGGTTCGACGTACGCGGCGCGGAGCACATACCGGCGCGCGGAGCCGGGGTTCTCGCCGGCAACCACATCGGCTTCCTCGACTTCACGTTCATCGGGTACGCGGCACGCGAGCGTGACCGCCTGGTGCGCTTCATGGCCAAGCGGTCGGTGTTCGAATCCCGACTCTCAGGCTGGCTCATGCGCAGGATGCGCCACATTCCCGTCGACCGTCGAGCGGGCTGGCGCGCGTACCGGCAGGGGCTGCGACTGCTGGACGAGGGCCAACTGGTTGGCGTGTTCCCCGAGGCGACCATCAGCAGGTCGTGGCTGCTCAAGCCGTTCAAACGCGGTGCCGCCGGGTTGGCGGTCAGCCGGCAGGTGCCCCTCGTGCCCGTGGTCGTCTGGGGCGGCCATCGCATCTATACCGTCGACGGTCACCGCTCGCTGCGTCGGCGCGTACCGATCACGGTGAGCATCGGCGAGCCACTCACGCCCGGCGACGGCGAGTCGATCGATGAGTTGTCCGCTCGCCTCCATATCGCGATGGAAGCGCTGCTCGATGAGGCCATCGACACCTACCCGGTCATTCCGCGCAATGACCGTGACCGCTGGTGGGTGCCCCACAACCGCGGAGGCACAGCGCCCGATCCCGAGACGGCCGCGATCCTAGATCGCGAAGCCGTTGCCCGCATCGGCGATACGTTTGAGTAATGACCTTCGATGAGACCACGCCGGTGACGGTCGGCGAGATGACGTTCGACGTACGGTTCGCCGGACCCGAGGACGGCACGCCTGTCGTGCTGCTGCACGGATTCCCCGAGACCTCGCTCTCGTGGTCGGCTGTGACACAACTCCTCACCTCCGCAGGGCTGCGGGTCATCGCTCCCGATCAGCGTGGCTACTCACCTGGCGCACGTCCGCTACAGGTCGCTGACTACGCCACAGACGTGCTGGCAGATGACGTCGTCGCGATCGCCGACGCGATCGGAATCGGGTCGTTCCACCTCGTCGGTCACGACTGGGGCGCCGCCGTGGCCTGGGTTGCCGCAGCCAACCACGCCGATCGACTCAGCTCGCTGACTGCGGTGTCGGTGCCGCACCTCGCGCCCTATGGCGCGGCGCTGGTCAGCGATCGCGACCAGCAGGAGCGGGCGTCCTACATCGGCCTGATGCGCCATGAGGGAAAGGCCGAGGAGCTGCTCCTCGAAGAGGACGGCAAGCGCCTGCACGCGATGTACGGCGATGCCGTTCCAGCTGGCCAAGCCGCCGGATATGTCGCTCATCTGTCCGAGCCGGGCGCACTGACGGCAGCACTCAACTGGTACCGAGCCATGAAGGCCGACCTCGCCACGCTCCCAGCCGTGACGGTGCCGACGACGTATGTGTGGAGCGATGACGACATGGCAATCGGTCGCGTGCCGGCGGAGCAGTGTGGCGACTTCGTCGACGCGGACTACCGGTTCGTCGAGCTCAACGGCATCACGCACTGGATCCCGGAGCAGGCACCCGACGCGCTGGCGAACGCAATCATCGCCCGCATCCAGGGCTGACCCTCTATGTTGTCTGACGTGACCCAGCCGCCGGAGGACCAGCCACAGCAGCCGAACTACCCGAGCTACCCAAGCTATCCGGGCGCAATGCCCGAGGGTGGGTTTCCACCGCCGCCGGCTCAGTACGGCAGCTACCCGCCACCACCGGCAGGTCAGTATGGCCAGCCGACCCACCAGACGGCCTATGCGAGCTGGATCGAACGAGTTGGTGCCTTCATCCTCGACACGCTCCCGGGCATCGCACTCAGCTTCTTCGCCAGTGCGATCTTCGGCGAGCCGTTCACGTTCACGGTGGACAGCGCAGATCAGCCACAATTTGAGTCGGACGGCAGCGCCATCCTCGCAAGCTACGGCCTCGGGATCGCCTGGGCAGCGTTCAACTGGGTCTACCTGCAGGGCAAGACCGGGCAGACGATCGGCAAGATGGCGCTCGGCATCGCGGTCTATCGGGCCGGCACGACGCAACCGACGGGGTACGGACTGGCGATCGGGCGCTATTTCGCTCGATTCCTCGACGTCATCCCGTGTTATCTCGGCCTGCTCTGGCCGCTCTGGGACAACGAGAAGCGCACGTTTGCCGACATGATCTGCGGGACCCGGGTCTACAAGATCAAGTGATCACGGGGCTGATCGGTTGGTGAGCGCCGACGCCAAAGGCCAGCCGTTCGGGTCGTCGAGGCTACGGCCGACCGTGCGAGCGTAGGAGTTCCAGTCCTCGACGCGATCGGCGTACCAAGACCGCTGACGCTGCATGAGCTCTTCAAGGCTGCTCGCTGCGACATGTGGGTGCCGAAACCCGATCTCGTATGCCACGCCCCGCGCCGCGCGCGCGTCGGCCGCGGCGTCGTGCGCGTTGTCGAGCGACACCGAGTAATAGGCCGCTACATCGGTGAGCTTGCGCGAGCCGAGGGTGCCACGCTGGATGCCCCAGTCGATGACGTAGGGGTCGACGACCAGAAGGCGGTCCCAATCAGGCTGCTTGACGCCCCATCGCGTCGCTTCCGCATGGAGCATCGACAAGTCGTATGCGGCGTTGAACACCACGAGGCCGATTCCGCGGTCGATCACAGACTGCACCCACTCGGCGACGATCGCGATGCCGACAGCCGGTGCTGGCGCATCAGCGAGGAGCACGTCAGTGATGCCGTGTACCTCCGCAGACGACGCGGGAATCGGGATGCCGGGGTTGATCAGCCCATTGATGTCAGGCCCGCGATCGGCGATCAGCGCATAGCTGAGGACTCGATCGCTGAGCGGGTCGACACCGGTGGTCTCGAAGTCGAGTGAGGCGAGAGCGACCTGGTGCCAGCCGTCGTGGTCTCCGCGAGGCGGAGGTTTTGGCTTGGCCTCCGCGATCAGCTGCCTCACGACCACCACCGCGGCCATGCCTGCGGCGATGCCGACTGCTGCGACGCCCACTGCTCCAAACCAGTTGATGCGCACCTTGGCCTCCTGGTCTCAACGGTACTGAGCCCGCCGGACATTCACTGGGAGGCTGCGTCGACGAGGCTCCGGAAGAGGCCGGCATCCTCTC
Organism: Propionibacteriales bacterium; assembly: GCA_038256885.1. Taxonomy (GTDB): domain Bacteria; phylum Actinomycetota; class Actinomycetes; order Propionibacteriales; family Nocardioidaceae; genus Aeromicrobium. The sequence goes on along the minus strand of JBBSJW010000014.1, from coordinate 30,197 downwards.
GCGTCTCCGGGTGCCACTGCACGGCCAGCCAGAATGGTCGGTCCTCGCGCTCGATCGCCTCGAGCGTGCCGTCAGCTGCGTGGGCGGACGCGATGAACCCGGGGTGCTCGCGTACGCCCTGATGGTGGTGGCACGACACCGAGCCCTTGAGTCCGAGAGCCTGTTCCAGCTTGGTGCCTGGCACGAAGTCAACTGCGATCTCGCCGAACTCGGCACCTCCCGGCGAGTGTCGTTCGTCGCCGACGACATCGGGTACGTGTTGCTCGAGGGAACCGCCGCCGTGCACCGCCATCACCTGCATGCCACGACATATACCCAGCACCGGCAGTCGCGCATCCCACGCGGCGTCGAGAAGTGCGAGCTCCCAGGTGTCGCGGTCGAGCCGCCAGCCGGCCGTACGCGCATGCGGCTCGGCCCCGTACTGCCATGGATCGACGTCAGCGCCGCCCGCGATGACCAGCCCGTCCAAGCGCGTCACGACCGACAGGGCAGCGTCAGCATCGGATGGTGGCAGCAGCGCGGCGACTCCGCCTGCAGCCTCGATCGATTGCGAATAGACCGCGTGCAGCACGTCGGCCTTCTCGTCCCACACTCCCCACCGGGACTGCTCCCGGTAGGTCGTGACTCCGATCAGCGGCTTCATCAGAGCGGAGTGACGTAGGCCCCGGAGATGCCGCCGTCGACGAGGAAGGTCGAGGCGGTGATGAACGACGACTCGTCCGAGGCGAGGAACAACACGGCGTTGGCCATCTCCTCAGGCTCTGCGAAGCGGCCCACCGGTACGTGCACCAGACGTCGAGCAGCCCGTTCCGGATCGCTGGCGAACAGCTCCTGCAGCAGAGGTGTGTTGACCGGGCCGGGGCACAGTGCGTTCACGCGTACGCCTTCGCGAGCAAACTGCACTCCGAGCTCACGTGACATCGACAGCACGCCGCCCTTGGAGGCCGAGTACGAGATCTGCGAGGTCGCAGCACCCATCACCGCGACGAACGACGCGGTGTTGATGATCGAGCCCTTCTTCTGATCGAGCATGTAGGGCAGCGCGGCCTTGCAGCAGAGATAGACGCTGGTCAGGTTGACGTCCTGCACGCGCTTCCACGCCTCGAGGTCGGTGTCGAGGATCGAGTCGTCCTCGGGAGGGCTGATGCCAGCGTTGTTGAAGGCAATGTCGACCGAGCCGTACGTGTCCTTCGCGGTCTTGAAGAGCGCGTCGACCTGATCCTTGTCGGTCACGTCGACGTGCAGGTACGTGCCACCGAGCTCCTCAGCAATGCCGGATCCCTTGGCGTCGTCGAGGTCGCCGATGACGACGTTGGCGCCTTCCTCCGCGAAGCGCCGAGCGGTCGCCAGGCCGATGCCCGAGCAACCTCCCGTAACGACTGCTGTCTTGCCTTCGATGCGTCCCGCCATGTTCGTGAGTCCTTTTGTCGTTGGAGAGGTCTAGTCGTTCGAAAAGAAGACGTTCTTCACGTCGGTGAATGAGTGGGGTGCGTCGGGTCCGAGCTCGCGCCCGAGACCGGACTGCTTGAACCCGCCGAACGGAGTCCAGTAGCGGACCGACGAGTGCGAGTTGACGCTGAGGTTGCCCGCCTCGACGCCGCGCGAGACTCGCAGCGCGCGGCCGAGATCGCGGGTGAAGATCGAGCCGGACAGCCCGAACTCGGTGTCGTTGGCCAGCCGGATCGCGTCCTCCTCGGAGTCGAACGGCATCACCGCGACGACGGGCCCGAAGACCTCTTCGCGCCAGATTCGCTCCTGCGTGTCACCGGACAGCACGACAGTCGGCGGGAACCAGAAACCGGGGCCATCTGGCGACGAGCCACTGAAGGCGACCTCGACCTCTTCGACGAAGCCCTGAACCGTCGTCTTCTGCGCGGCAGAGATGAGCGGCCCCATCTCACTCGTACGGTCGGACGGGTCGAGCACCTTGACGCCCTTGACCGCCGGCTCCAGCAGTGACACGAACTCGTCGTACGCGGACCGCTCGACCAGGATGCGCGATCGAGCGCAGCAGTCCTGACCGGCGTTGTCGAAGACCGCCGAGGGCGCGGAGGCCGCAGCCTTGGCGAGGTCGGCATCGGCGAAGACGATGTTGGCGCTCTTGCCGCCGAGCTCCAGCGTCACCCGCTTCACCTGGTCGGCAGCGCCGGCCATGATCTTCTTGCCGACCTCGGTCGATCCGGTGAAGCAGACCTTACGCACGGCGGGATGTGTCACGAAGCGCTCACCGACGATCGACCCCTTGCCGGGCATGACGGTGAAGACGCCCTCGGGCAGTCCCGCCTCGAGGCCGAGCTCGCCCAGCCTGATCGCGGTCAGCGGGGTCAGCTCTGCAGGCTTGAGCACCACGGTGTTGCCGGCGGCCAGCGCCGGGCCGAATCCCCAGCCGGCGATCGGCATCGGGAAGTTCCACGGCACGATGATGCCGACGACGCCGAGCGGCTCGTGGAACGTCACGTTGATGCCGCCAGCGACCGGGATCTGGTGTCCGGTCAGCCGTTCGGGCGCGGCCGAGTAGTAGTTGAGGACATCGCGTACGTTGCGTGCCTCCCAGGTGGCGTTGCCCCAGGTGTGGCCGGAGTTGCGGACCTCCAGCTCGGCCAGCTCGTCGACGTGCTCGTCGACCAGCGCGGCAAACCTGCGCAGCAGCGTCGCCCGGTCACCAGGTGGCAGGTCGCGCCAGGCCGGGTAGGCGTCTGCGGCCCGCTCGATGGCGGCGTCGGTCTCCTCGAGCGTCGCGAGGTGAACCTCGGTGACCTGCTCCCCCGTCGCCGGGTTGACGACGGTGTACGTGGTGCTCATTCGGTTCCTTTTCAGAGTCGCTCGAAGCCGCGGCGCAGCTCCCAGTCGGTCACGGCGGCGTCATGAGCGGCGAGCTCGACGTCGGCCATGTTGGTGTAGTGGTCGACGACCTCGTCGCCCAAGAGCGAGCGCGCGATCGTGGATCCCGCGAATGCCTCGCGCGCCTCGCGGAGCGTGGTTGGGACCTTCGGCTTGTCGGATGCGTAGGCGTTGCCGGTCTGCTCGGGCTCCAGCTCGAGCTTGTTGTCGATGCCGTACAGGCCGCCCGCGAGCATCGCGGCGAGGGCGAGGTACGGGTTGGTGTCGCCGCCCGGCACCCGGTTCTCCAAGCGTGCTCCGGAACCTTGCCCAACGAGGCGTACGGCACAGGTGCGGTTGTCGAGACCCCAGGCGACGGCTGTCGGCGCGAACGAGCCACCGGCGAAGCGCTTGTAGGAGTTGATGTTGGGCGCGTAGAGCAACGTGAAGTCGCGCATCGTCGCGAGGATGCCGGCGATGAAGTGGTCGTACGTCGCGCTCCTCTTGCCCCTCCCTCCATCAGAACTGGTGTCCCAGACCACGAGCTTGTCGCCCTCGCCGCGCAGCGACAGGTGGATGTGGCAGGAGTTGCCCTCGCGCTCGTTGTACTTCGCCATGAAGGTCAGCGCCTGACCGTGCTGGGCGGCGATCTCCTTGGCGGCCGTCTTGTAGACCGCGTGGTTGTCGGCCGTCGTGACCACCTCGTCGTACAGGAAGCCGATCTCATGCTGGCCGAAGTTGCACTCACCCTTGGCGCCCTCGACGTTCATCCCGGCCGCGTACATCGTGTTGCGGATGTCGCGTAGCAGCGGCTCGACGCGAGTGGTGCCGACGATCGAGTAGTCGACGTTGTACTGGTTGGCGGCCGGCAGGTCCTGGTAGTTGTTGTTCCAGGCTTCCTCGTACGTCGTATTGAACAGGATGAACTCGAGCTCGGTGCCGGCCAGTGCGGTGAAACCGGCAGCGGCTGCCTTGGCGACCTGGTCCTTGAGGATCGTCCGCGGCGACTGCACGACGGGCTTGTGGTCGAGCCAGACGAGGTCGCACTGGATCATCGCGGTCGCCGGCAGGTGCGTGAGGAGGCGGATCGTGTCGAAGTCGAGGGCGAACTCCATGTCGCCATAGCCCTTCTCCCACGACGACATCTCGTAGCCGTCAACGGTGTTCATGTCGACGTCGACGCTCAGCAGGTAGTTGCAGCCCTCGGTGCCGTTCTCGATCACGTGGTCGACGAAGTACTGGCCGTGGAGGCGCTTGCCCTGGAGCCGTCCCTGCATGTCGGTGAAGGCCACGATCACGGTGTCGACCGCGCCCTCGCTGATCTGGACGCGCAGCTGCTCGATCGTGAGGAGCTTGGGATGTCGGGTTGTCATAGGTTCCCTTTCACATCAGGCCTCGGAGCAGAGCGGCCGTGTCGTCGCAGTGGCTTTCCATGATGCGTCTGGCGCGCGCACCGTTGCCGGCGAGAATCGCCTTCGCGATGGCGTCGTGCTGCTGACGCGAGTGGTCGATGTTGCGGTCGAGCAGCGGGATCGCGTCGAGCATGTCGTGCAGGCAGATCTGCACGTTGGTCACGGCATCGATCAGCAGCGGCGAGCCCGACAACGAGGCGATCGCGAGGTGGAACAGCGAGTCGGCCTGACGGTGGAGTGCCTTGCTCGACGCTGTGTTGACCTTGTCGAGGGCGGCGCGCAACATCGTTGCCTGCTGGTCGGTGAGCTCGGTGGCCGCAGCGGCCTGAGCGGCGCCGGGCTCGACGATCCGTCGGAAGTCGAGTGCGTCGAGGAGCTCCTCGCGGGGACGGTCGGGCGTACGCCGCGAGCCCGGCTCGCCGGGACGGAAGTCGACGACCGTGCCGCCACCTCTGCCGCGGCGGGTCGTGACCAGGCCAGCTTCGCGCAGCGCGGCGATCGCGTCACGCAGGGTGGCACGCGAGACGCCGATGCGCTCGGCCAGCTCGCGCTCGGGCGGCAACGTCGTGCCATCCGCGTAAATTCCGAGACGGATCGAGGTGGCAAGCTTTTCGACGCAGGACTCGAACGCATGGTGTCCGCGGACCGGGCGAAGGACGGCATCGGCGAGGGGATCGTGCTCCAGCAGCTGCTCTGCCATCTCGCCTCCTCGCGCTTTAAGGTCTGATTTCGAACCTTATAGTTCGCCCCAACTCGCTGTCCAGACGTCAGGCAGGTCTGATCTTGTCGCCCGACGGGTCGAAGATCGGCTTGAGCGACACCCGTACGGGGATGCGTCGACCACCGACATCGAGCTCGTACGCGCCTTCCCGCACGTATGCTCCGTCGACGATCTGCCCTGCGGGCGCGTTGACCCAAGCCAGTCCGACACCCGAGGCAATCGTCGCTCCCCACGAGCCCGACATGGCCTGACCAGCAGCGACGCCATCCCGTACGAGGAGCTCACCGCCCCAGACCATGACACTTGGGTCCTCGCACGCGAAGGAGACGATCCGTCGTGATGCACCCACCGCCTTGGCTTTCTCGACAGCGGCGCGGCCGATGAAGTCGATGTCCGTGGCGAGCTTGCAGGTGAATGACAGCCCAGCCTCAACCGGGTTGATCTCGGGAGTCAGCTCACGTCCAAAGGCCCGGTAGCCCTTCTCGAGTCGCATCGCCTCGATCGCGTAGTAGCCGGCGTCGACGATTCCGAGATCTGCACCCTCGGCCTTGAGCGCGTCGTACACCTGAATCGCATCGGCGTTCTTGACGTAGAGCTCCCAGCCGAGCTCGCCGACGTACGTGATCCGAGTGGCACGGATCGTCGCGCCAGCCAGCTCTATCTCGCGGCTCATCCCGAATGCGAAACCGTCCTCGCTCAGGTCGGCATCCGTCAGGCGGCTGAGCAGCGCTCGCGAGTGCGGCCCCATCACGCCCAGCACCGACAGCCGGTCGGTGATGTCAGCGATGTGTGCGTCCAGTCCGGCGGGGATGTTGCGGCGGATCCAGTCCTGGTCTCGTTCAGTGGTCGCCGAGCTGCTGACGAGGAAGTACTCGTCGTCGGCGATGCGGGTGACGGTCAGGTCTGATTCGTAGCCGCCTCGTGAGTTGAGCAATGCCGTGTAAACCGTGGCATCGTTCGCCACGGCGACGTCGTTGCTGCAGATCCACTGCAGGGCGGCTTCAGCATCAGCGCCGTGCACGACGTACTTGGAGAACGAGGTCTGGTCGAACACCGCGACAGCTTCTCGGCACGCCTTCTGCTCGGCTGACGACCAGGGCAGCCAGTTCTGCTTGCCCCACGCGTACCCGATCTCCGAGTCCACGGCCGGCGGGGCGAAGAAGTTGGCCCGCTCCCAGCCCATCTTGCTGCCGAACCCTGCGTTGGCACTTCGCAGCCTCTCGTACAGCGGAGACGTGCGCAGCGGTCGCGCCGTATCGAACTCCCTGTTAGGCCACGGCACGGCGTAGTGCAGCCCGAGGACCTCCGCTACCCGAGCGCGGAGGTACTCCTTGTCGTTCTGGAACGGTGCAAATCTGCGGATGTCGACGGCCAGCAGGTCGACGCTCGGCTCGCCCTCGAGGATCCACTCGGCCAGGGCACGACCCGCACCGCCTGCGGACGCGATGCCGACCGAGTTGAAACCGGCACCGACAAAGAAGCCGCGGACGCTCGGCGCTTCGCCGAGGATGAACTGGTTGTCAGGTGTGAAGCTCTCCGGCCCGTTGTAGAACTTGCGAATGCCGGTCTCGTGCAGCACCGGAATCCGCTCCAGTGCGCTGTCCATCAGGATCTGGAAGTGCTCCCAGTCCTCGCCGAGCAGCTGGAACTCGAACGGGTACGGGATCTCGTCGGGGGCGACCCATGGCTTCGCCACCGGCTCGAAGCCGCCGACAACGAGTCCGCCGACCTCTTCCTTGAAGTACGTGTAGCCGTCGGGGTCACGCAGAATCGGCAGGTCCGGCCGGACCCCATCGATCTGGTCGGTGACGACATAGAAGTGCTCGGCCGAGTGCAGCGGGACGCTCACGCCAATCTTCGCGGCAAGGTGATGCGCCCACTGCCCAGCGCAGTTCACGACAATCTCGGCCTCGATGTCGCCCTGATCCGTACGCACGCCGGTGACCGCGCCGTCCGCAACGAGCACTTCGAGGACGCGCACGTGCTCGACCACGGTGGCGCCACGCGTACGGGCTCCACGCGCCAGCGACTGCGTGACATCGGTCGGGTTGGCCGTTCCATCCCCGGGCAGCCAGAGCCCTCCGACCAGATCCTCTGTGGCGATGAGCGGCCAGCGTTCACCGGCTTCGTCGGGTGTCAGCAGCTTGCACTCGAGGTTGTAGGCCGTCGCAGTCGCTGCCGTACGGCGCAGCTGTTCCATCCGGTCCTCGGTCCTAGCAACTGTGACGCCACCGCAACGCTTGAAGCCGGCACTCAACCCGGTCTCGACCTCGAGCTGCTCATACAGCGATGCGGAGTACTGCACCAGTGTCGTACCGGACTGGGTCGCGCGGAGCTGGCCGACCAGCCCCGCCGCGTGCCACGTGGTGCCGGATGACAGCGCACCCTGCTCCAGCAGCACTACGTCGGACTCCCCGTTGAGTGTCAGGTGATAGGCCACACTGGTGCCGACAATGCCGCCGCCGATGATGACGATCCGGGCCCGCGCCGGGATGCTCATGCGGCCGCCGCCTCGAGCCAGGTCGTGAATTCGGGCGAGCGGAAGTCAGCGACCGCCTTCTCGAATCGCTCCAGCCCCCACCCGTAGAAGTCGAAGTCGTCGCCGCGGGTTGCTGCCTGGATGAAGCCCCACAACGACCAGCCGTAGCGGGATGTCACTGCCCTGAGGCGCGTCCGAGCGAACAGTGCCGGCGACTCGTGGCCGACGTATGCCGTCACCAATTCGCTGAGGTGGTCATCATCGAGCCCGCACTCGGTCCAGCAGTTGCCCAGCTCGAAGTACGGATCATTGTTGCCGGAGTACTCGTAGTCGATCAGCCACAGCTTGGTGCCGTCGTCGACGATGTTGCCGGCGAGCAGGTCGTTGTTGCACGGCACCGAGTCCACCGGGTTGATGGCGAGCGCGCCCTGGATGCGGGCGAACTCCTCAGCGAAGTCCGCGTAGCTATCCGGGATCTTGAATCCGCGCTCGATGCAGGTGCGCAGATAGGTCGGCTGACGCACGAACATGTCGAAGTCGTTCTGAAAACGCGGCCCTGAGTGCAATGTGCGTAGAGCCCTGGCCACGCGGTCGAGGGTGCCCGGCTTCCGCAGGTCGGCATCAGTGAACGTCCGTCCCTCGATGAAGCCGATGACCAGCAGGCCGAGGTCGGGACGGAAGTCGACGTACGGTGCGCCCACCCCCGCCGTCTCCGCGGCGCGGGTGTTGAGCGCCTCTGCCTCGCGATCGATGTCGAGCAGCGCCGAGTCGCTCAGGTTGAGCCTGGCCACATACACACCGTCGGGTGTCGTGACCTTGAGGTTGCGATTGGTGAGCCCACCGGACAAGTCCTCCACCGTGCGAGGTTTGCCTGCGAGCGCAGGAACCTGGTCAAGCAGCGCGTCCAGGTCCGTCATGACGGGAGCCTATCGAGGCCGAGCGTTAAAGGTCTAGACGTAACGATCACCTGAGCTCGACTCTGAGCTCGGTCGCGACCTGCGGTCCGACACCGGTCTGCAGGCTGATGCGCGTGCGGTCCGAGCGATAGCGGTCGCGGGCGTACTCCACGACGACGCCCGCCGCGGTGGACGCCTTACGGGCGACGAACATCAGCGCAGTTCCGGGCTCGACATCGAGCAGCGACGCGTGCTCGGCCGTCGAGATCTCGGGCTCGAGCCACTCCACCGCAGAGGCAGGGGCGAGGTCGTATGCGCTGCGCATGAGCTCGTAGAGCGAACCCGTCAGCTTGTGGTCGAGCAGACCGGGGAACAGGTGCGCCGGCAGGTAGGTCTCCTCCAGTGCGAGAGGTTGCCGGCGCGCCGAACGTACGCGGACGATCTCGATTGCCTGCTGACCGCGGGCTATCTCGAGCCCTTCCGCCACGTCCGCATCCGCACCCACCAGACCGGCACGTATGACGCGGGCACCAGCCCGTACGTTGGCGCGCCTCATCTGCTCGGTGAATCCGGGCAGTCCGGTGAGGTCGACCTCGATACGCGGCTCACGGATGAAGTTGCCGCCCGACCTTCCTCGGCGGCGTTCGATCCAGCCCTGCTGCTCCAGTGAGCCGAGCGCCTGTCGCAGCGTCATTCGGCTCACCCCGAGAGCGGCAGCAAGACCTTCCTCTGGCGGCAGCTTGTCGTCGGGCCGCAACTTGCCGGCGACAGCACGAGCCAGCAGCCATGACGAGATGCGGGCATGTGACGGTTCATCGGCTGTGGCGTCGAGGTCTGGTTTGTCACCCAGCGCCTCATCGTCAACAGCGAGAACCCTCACATGCCCGTCCTCGTCCTATCTCCCGCCAATCAGTCCTTGAACGCGTCGACGACTGCATCGTCGATCGTGTGCTTCGGACCGGTGAACCACTTCTTGGCCGACAGGTGCCACCAGACCGTCAGGATGATCAACGTGCCACCGGTCAGGATCGGCGCGTAGTTCACAAACTTCCAGGAGAAGTCGTCATTCCACGGAGCTGCTGCCGGACTGAACGGCAAGACGAAGTAGACGCAGATGATGGCGATCTCGATGATCGCAACCAGGTTCATCCACTTGTACTTCTTGCCGTTGGTCCAACTGCCTGGCACGAACGCATCGCCCATCTTCCAACGCAGATAGATCGGGATGAGGAACGCGAGGTACAGCCCGATGACTGCCACCGAGACGACCGCGTAGAACGCGATCGGGACGATCAGCGGGGCATCTGACGTGCCGAGATTGACCTCGACGAGCGCTGGCAACGTGATGAGCGCACCGATCACGGCCACGAACACGACGGCGTTTGCCGGCACCTTCGCTGACGTGACCTTCGACCAGATCGACGAACCGGGGATCGCGCCGTCACGACTGAACGCGAACGTCATGCGCGACGCACTCGTCAAACAGGCGATCGTGCAGAAGAACTGTCCCGCCGTCGAGATGGCAAGCACAGTGACGTGCCAACCTTGCGGCAGCGCCTGGCTGAAGATCGCATCCACACCGCCGCCCGCCGCCGTGACTCCGTCCTTGTCCTGGACTGCGAACAGGAAGGCGAGGAGCACCAGCCAGCCCCCGATCGCCGAGTAGAAGATCGACCGCCAGATGCCTTTGGCCGCGTGTTCAGATGCCGTCTGCGTCTCCTCTGAGAGGTGTGCAGAAGCGTCGAAACCGGTGATCGTGTACTGCGTCAACAGGAAGCCGAGTGGAAGGACCAGGAACCAGAAATGGGCGCCCGAGGTCGCGCCGTCGGCGTAGCCCGAGTTGTTGACCCTCTCGGTAAACACGAAGTCGAGTGCCTGGTGGGTGTCGGGGACGAACACCAGGATCGCGATGACTGCCGAAACGCCGGCAACGTGCCACCACACCGAGATGTTGTTGAGCACAGCCATGAGGTGGCCGCTGAAGATGTTCAGCAGCGCTGCCACAGCGAGCAGGATGATGAAGATGATGAACACTCGCTGCAGGCTGTAGTCCTCGGCCCAGCCGCTGCTCATCGTGCTCAGCGTCAAGTCGAAGAACGTCGCACAGCCATACGCCACCGAAGCCGTGACAGCGAGCAGACCGATCAGGTTGAGCCACCCAGTGAAGAAGCCGGCTGCCGGTCCGCCCATCTTTGAGGCCCACCAATAGATGCCACCTGAAGTCGGATAGGCCGACACCAGCTCAGACATGGTGAAGCCGATGATCAGGATGAAGCCCGCGATGATCGGCCAACCCCAGGAGATCGCGATGGGACCGCCGTTGTTCCATGCCTGACCGAAGGTCGTGAAACAGCCAGCCAGGATGGAGATGATCGAGAAAGAGATCGCGAAGTTGGAGAATCCCGACCAGTTGCGGTTGAGCTCCTGCTTGTAGCCGAGAGAAGCGAGGAGCTTTTCGTCCTCATTGAGTTGATCCGCCATTTAGTGCACCCAACTTTCAGTGAAGTTGCTGCATGCTAGCGCGCGCGTTGCCTTTGCATCTAGACCTTTGATGCACAAGTTACGAGCCGGACACACGACGGAATCAGCCGCGGACCGGAGGAAATACTCGCTATTCGTCGGCGGGCTTCGACACCTCGCGTCGGAGCTGGTCACGCTCGTTCTTGAGTCGCTTCACCTGGTGCTTGCGGCGTGCCAACCACAGGCTCATCGCCATTAGGGCGAGCGCAGCCGCCGCTCCGATGATGACGCCAGCCAGAGTCCCAGCGCGGAAGTTGGGCGCGTCAACGTCCATGATGCGTTCCCCAGCATGGGCGGCCTTGCTCGTGCCGAGCACGACCGAGAGTGTCAGCCAGTTGGGCGCGGCCAGGAGCAGTGCGATGAGGGTGACGATGATGCGCCAGGTCCAGTTGAAGAACCGACGACGGATCTGGAACAGGAGCAGTAGCGGTACGAACGTGAACACGGATCCGTAGAACAGCCCCCACAACGTTCCATCGGTGAAATCACCCTTGACCTGGTCGGCGACCCGCTGCGCCCACCAGCGCGGGAAGAAGGCGGCGGACACGCGGAAGGCGATGTACACGGCCGCGACGGCGACCAGGACCAGCACGATTCGCAGGACCCAGTTGGTCCCGTCACCATCCGGGGCATCGACCCGGTCAGGGGGCTCAACTCCGGCGGCTGGAGCCTGCTTCTCGGGCTCGTCCTTGCTCGGCTCATCCTTGCTCGGCTCTGGCTTTGCGGCCTCGTCCTGGGTCATGGCCACATCATGGCATCACCGCGCGGTGGTCGCCACGCGTCACTGACCGGCGAGAATCTCCCATTCCGCCTTGCCAGCGATGCCGGTCTGCTCGCGGCCGTGGTCGGCCTGAAGCTTCTTGACTGCAGCCTCGGTCACGGCACCGAAGTACCCGTTGCGATCTGCGGTCCTCATTCCGAGAGCGCGTTGCAGGAACTTGGTCGACCGGCCGACCGATGCGATACGCAGCGTGGTGCCCGAGTAGTTGGCGAGCCCGTACGCGGCCGCCTCAGCGGACGTGTATCCGGCCGTGACGTCGCCGGTCGCCTGAGACGGGAAGAGCGAGGCCCAGGTCGGGACGTCGAGCGTTCCCGTGATCGGGAGGTCGTGCGCCAGCTGATAGGCCCGGACCGCGACGCGCGTCGCCGCGTCGAACACCTTGGTCTGCGAAACCTTCAGCGCCGCCTGGGCGGACACGACGGTCGAGGCCCTCGACCCGAGCTGGATGAGGGAGTTGGGGTGCTTGCGAAGCAGGCTCGTGGTCGCGGGACAGGGCTTCGGGTTCGGGGTGGACCGAATCACCGCGGTCTGTCCGGTGAACACCCTGCACGGCCCATAGTCCATCGGTTGCAAGGATCCGGTCCAGAACGAGGTGTTGCCGCGTGCGCCGTTCCAGCTGAACGAGATGTGGATGTGGTCGGTGTGACCCGAGCTCGTTCGCCACCCGTCCGACTCGCGGTAGACCGCCCAGATGAGCTTGTTGTGGATCACGTACATGATGCCGAGGCGCTTGGCGTTCTCGCCGTGGTTGGCGGTGAGCCACGCGAGGAAGTCACCCGCCGCCCTTTTCTCCGAGGCATCGTTGACGTTGACCATCCAGTCCCACGCGCGACCGTCGGCGTGCTCTGAAGTGCCTTCGTTGCACTTGCGAGCGGTGTTACCGGCACCACCCTCTTCGTACGTGTTGAGAACGAGCGCCCGCAGCTTGGTGACTCCGGGCGGGGTGCTGGGCTGGCAGGAGATCTGTGGCACGTAACGGGGAGTCGCATCGAGCGCGTCGGGCAGCGTCACCGGAGGCTGGAGACCAGTAGGACTGGCCGGGAACGGCACGGGCCTGGTCTCGGCGCCGTCGGCCGACACGAACATGCCCAGACACAGCACCGTGCTGACGGCAACCAGAAGCAGTCGACGCATGGTTCCCTCCTCCTCGACGCTCGGCCTTCCATGATGGGTCCCATCAGTCCCATCTGTCACGTGAATCCCATGAATGGTCCGGACCAGAGCGCTTCCCCTTCCTGAGATAGGTTCGGACCGTGCGAATCGCGACCTGGAACGTCAACTCCATCCGCAGCCGCATCGACCGTGTGGTCGCCTGGCTCGAAGCGAACGATGTCGATGTCCTGGCCATCCAGGAGACCAAGTGCCGCGAAGACCAGTTCCCAGGCCTGGAGTTGTCGGCCCTGGGCTACGAATACGTACATTTCGGGCTCAACCAGTGGAACGGCGTCGCGCTGATCTCACGTGTCGGTCTCGAGGACGTGGCTACGTCGTTCGCCGACGACCAACCACACTTCGGAGACCCCCCAGCGCTTGAAGCGCGATCGATCGGTGCGACCTGCGGAGGCGTTCGAGTCTGGAGCTTCTACGTGCCCAACGGCCGCACGCTCGACGACCCGCACTACACCTACAAGCTCGCTTGGCTCGAGCGACTGCACGCGGCTTCCAGCCAGTGGCTCGCCGATGACCCGCAGGCCCAGATCGCCTTGGTTGGAGACTGGAATGTCGCACCGACCGACGAGGACGTCTGGGACATGTCGGTCTTCGAGGGTCACACCCACGTCTCGGTTCCCGAGCGCGAGGCGTTCTCCGCGATCGTCGACGCGGGATATGCCGACGTCGTGCGGCCGCACACGCCGGGCCCGGGCGTCTACACCTACTGGGACTACCAACAGCTGGCGTTCCCCAAGAAGCGCGGACTCCGCATCGACTTCATCCTCGCCTCACCCGCGTTGGCGTCGCGGGTCGAGTCGGCCCACATCGACCGGGAGGAGCGCAAGGGCAAGGGGCCCAGCGATCACGCCCCGGTCGTCATCGACATCAAGTGACCTACGGTCAGCTGAGCCAGTCAGGCCTCAGTGGCCAGTCGGCATGGCCCATCTCGTCGGCCTTGACCGCGAGCACATGGTGCAGCTCGACCTCGTTGCGCTCGAACGCGAGCCGGGAGCCAGCCATGTAGATGCCCCACACCTTCGCCCGGCCGAGGCTGACCTCCTCGAGGGCCTCCTCCCAGTGCTCGACGAGGTTGTCGCACCAGCCGTGCAGGGTCATCGCGTAGTGCTCCCGCAAGTTCTCCACGTGACGCACTTCGAGGCCGACGTCCTGAGCTGCCGTCGTGATGCGGCCAACTCCGGTGAGCTCGCCGTCGGGGAACACGTACCGATCGATGAACGCACCCGTCGACATCGTCTTGTTGTGAGGACGCGTGATGCAGTGGTTGAGGATGCGGCCACCGGTCTTGACGTGATCACGCATGAACGTGAAGTACGACGCGTAGTTCTTGACGCCGATGTGTTCGGTCAACCCGATTGAGCTGATCGCGTCGAAGCCCGTCTCGGTCACGTCGCGGTAGTCCATGTGGCGCACCTCGGCCAGGTCCTCGAGTCCCTGCCGCTTGATCTCCTCCTGAGCCCAGGTCGCCTGCTCCAGGGACAGCGTCACCCCGAGCACCTTGACGCCGTGGTGCTTCGCAGCGTGGCGGACCATGCCACCCCAGCCGCAGCCGACATCGAGCAGTCGCTGTCCCGGCTGGAGGTTGAGCTTGCGTGCGACGAGGTCGTACTTCTCGTACTGCGCCTCCTCGAGTGTCGACTCGAGCGTCGGGAAAACCGCGCAGGTGTACGTCATCGACGGGCCGAGCACCAGCTCGTAGAACCGGTTGGAGACGTCGTAGTGGTGGTGGATCGCGTCGGCATCACGCTTCTTGTTGTGCCGCAGTCCCTCAAGCGCACGCCGCCACTTGGGGAGGTGTTCCTCCTCGGGCGGCGGCGGTGGCTTGAGGTTGCCGAAGCCGAGACTGCGGATGATCTGCAGCATGTCGGGCGCCGACGGCATCTTGAAGCGGAGCTGGCTCATCATCAGCACCATCGCGTCGTACGGATTGCCAGGATGTACGCCTTCGAGCTCAAGGTCGCCGGAGACGTACGCGCGGGCGAAGCCGAGGTCGCCGGGTGACGTCATGAGATAGGCCAGGCCGCGTTCGTTGAGGAGGCGCATCGTGATGGGTGCGTCCTCGGGTCCGCCGACGCTGCCGTCGAACGCCTCGAAGCGGAACGGCAGACCGTCCTTCATCAACCTGCCGAGCGCGTCGGCGATCGAGAGTCGTATGCCCACATCTGTTGTCATGAGTTCCTCACCGCTTTCTCGTACAGAGTGCTGAGTCGCCCGTCGGGATCATAGCGACGTCGGGCGGCGGCGAGGGTCTCGCCGCCGTACATCTGCTCGAAGGTGTCCTGGTCATAGAACGCCTCGGAGTACAGCGACTTGTGTCCGCCCATCCGCTGAACGGCTTCCTCGATGCGCCGGTTGACGGATCCCGGCTCCGCATCGGCCGGGACCTCGACGGTGCCCCAGAAGCCCACGTTGACGTACGTTGCTCCGGGATCGAGCGGGTAAGCAGGCCAGGCGCGGGTGGTTCGCAGCGGACACAGCCAGACGGGGCGCATGCCGACCTCGGCATCGAACCATTCGAGGAACTCCGGGAGCCGGTCGACCGGCACTTCGACATCCTGGATGACGCGCTCGCGTCCGGGCACCTTCTTGATGCGATCGATCAGTCGGCTGAGCCCGACCTTCTCATCGAGTGCCACGAGCCGGTGGTAGACATCGCTGCGTCGCCAGCGTCGCGGCCAGATGCGGCGAAGCCAGCGGTTCTGCGCACCGAACGCACCTGAGCACCAGAACCAGTCGGTGTCCCAGCGCCAGATGTACTGCTCCATCGTCATGGCATCGGTTTCGCGCCTCTGGATCGACTTGTAGTAGATCTGCTGACCCGTGTAGTCGCTGGGCCGGCGCTGCACGTCGTTCGTGCCCGGCTCATTGGAAAATGTCGCGAGCGTCAGGTAGATCTCGTCCGGGCTGAACGCTGTACCGTCGAGGCCGTCGACACGCACGCCCTCCCACTCACCGCTCTCGGCAATGGCCTCAATCGTCTTGACCGCCGATGCGGCATCGGCCATCCGTACGTGGCGCAGAGCGGCACGCGCTGGCACTTTCTCGAGCTTGATCTTCAGCCGGGTCGCATAGCCGAGGCTGCCGTAGGAGTTGGGGAAAGCGTCAAACAGATCCGCATGATCGTTGTCCGGAGTTGCCGTGATGATCTCGCCGGAGCCAGTCAGGATGTCCATCTCGAGCACCGACTCGTGCGGCAGCCCACTACGGAACGACGTCGACTCGATGCCAAGCCCAGTCACGGCACCACCCAGAGTGATCGTCTTGAGCTGAGGCACGACGTACGGCATGAGTCCGCGGGGCAGAGTCTCGGCGACGAGGTTCTCGTACGTGCACATGCCCTGCACGTCAGCGGTCAGGGAATTGATGTCGATCTCGATGACGCCGTCGAGTCCGCTGACATCCAAGCCGCTGATCGAGGCATCGCGCGGACGGAACAGGTTGGACGTCTTCTTGGCGAGGCGCACTCGATCGCCGGCCGGGATGCGTCCGAATGATTCCCCGAGCCGGTCAACAGTGGTGTGATGCGCTTGCCAACCCCTCACAGAAGCAGATTACGACTGTTTGAGGAATCTCAACGCAGCGGCATAGCCCTCGAGGCCCATGCCGACGACGACGGCAGCCGCGATATCGCTGAGGTAAGACTTGTGGCGAAAGGTCTCACGCGCGTAGACGTTGCTGAGATGCACCTCGACCAGTGGACCAGCGAGCTGACTCGCGGCGTCGCGTACGGCCACAGAAGTGTGGGTCCACGCGCCAGCGTTGAGGATCACGGACGCACCCGAGTCGGCGGCGTCATGGAGCCAGCCGATCATCTCGGACTCGGTGTCGGTCTGGCGAACCTCGACCTCAAGTCCGGTCTCCTTGGCGACCTCCGCGCAGCGCGCGACCAGGTCGGCGTATGTCGCGGTGCCGTAGATGTCAGGCTCGCGTACGCCGAGACGACCCAGGTTGGGTCCGTTGAGGACGAGGACGTTCATGAACTCCCCAGCTGCCAGATCAGTGCTTCGCCACCGTCGTCGGCAGCACTCAGATCGTACGCGGGTTCGTCCGTCAGACGCGCCTCATCGCCGCTGGTCAGCTTGGTGTCACCGAGCACGATCGAGCCTGCCGTGACGTGCACGAGGCTCCGTGGCCTGGCTGGAACGGTGATCCGGTCGTCCTTCGCGAGTCGAACGACGAACAGTTCCGCCGGTGCGTGCACACCGATCACCGGGGTCAGGCCGTTCGGTATGACCTCGGCGTCGACGTACTCCGGTTCGGCGTCATGCGACGAGCGCAGCATCATCTGTACGAAGACGAGCGGCTCGTCCGGCGAGGCGTTCTGCTCGGTGTGCTGCACGCCGGTGCCTGCACTGAGTCGCTGAGCGATGCCCGGGCGAACCACACCTCGATGACCAGTCGAGTCGGCGTGCAACAGAGCGCCCTCAAGAACCCAGGTCACGATCTCGACGTCGGCGTGATGATGCTGGTCGTATCCCTTGGACGGGTCGATCGTCTCGGTGTTGATCGCGATCAAGGGCCCGAACCCGATGTTGTCGGGGTAGTAGTGCGAACCGTACGAGAAGCTGTGCCGCGTCAGGACACCGTCACCTTCGGTGCGATAGCGCTCGTCGGCGCGACGGATCTCACGCATAACCGAGCTCGTGCAGTCGGTCGTCCTCGATACCAAAGTGGTGCGCGATCTCGTGGACGACAGTGATGCCGACTTCTTCGATGACATCTGCTTCGGTGTCGCAGATCGCCAGGGTCGGATTGCGGTAGACGAAGATTCGGTCGGGCATCAC
This sequence comes from Propionibacteriales bacterium, assembly GCA_038256885.1. Lineage (GTDB taxonomy): Bacteria > Actinomycetota > Actinomycetes > Propionibacteriales > Nocardioidaceae > Aeromicrobium. Next base: position 12,614 of record JBBSJW010000014.1, on the reverse strand, counting down.
GCCGCCGTACGTGCTGTCGCGCTCCGTGAGCGGGATCCCGTCGTACAGGCCGAGCAGATCGGGCTCGTCCGCTGGCGCGTCATCTTCGATGAAGAGCACCACGTTGTCGAGCAGCGCCGCCAGCTCAGCCGGGACCGCAGCGAACGCGGCCTCGACGAGCTCGGCAAAGCGATCTTCGCTGATCTCGACCATGCCACCATCCTGCCCGATCCGGTTTGGGTGCCACCTTGCTCACCCACTATGCTGAACTGGTTTTCTGGCCCCCATCGTCTAGCGGCCTAGGACGCCGCCCTTTCACGGCGGTAGCACGGGTTCGAATCCCGTTGGGGGTACGACTCAAAAAGACCTCCTGACCTGCAGTGATGCTAGTCAGGAGGTCTTCCTCATTGAGGGGCAAATCGTGCTCGGGCAACACTGGGGCAACAGCAGGCAACGCGTGGATCGCGACTGACGCTGCCTGGCGACTGTTGGTGCGAGCCAAATCCATAGCGTCAGCCACCTCGTCGAGGCGATTTTCGAACAGGTGCCCGTAGGTGTCGAGCGTCATCGCGGCAGAGCCATGGCCGAGCATTTGCTGCACGACCTTGATGTCGGCGCCGGACGCGATAGCCAGCGATGCGGCCGTGTGACGCAGCTCGTGAGGGTAAAGGTCGGCCATGCCGATCTGCTCCGCAGCCGGCCTGAACGCTTTGCGGAAGGTCGACACACGCAGTGCCTCGCCACCTCGGATACCGCCGAATACAAGATCGTCGGGGTCCTTGCCTGCGATGTGCCTTGCGAGGTCATCGACGAGGAACCGAGGGATCGGCACCTCTCGGCGTTGATGGGTCTTGGTGGTGCCCCACACCATTCCTATGCCTTGCACCGGGGTCACCGACTCGGCGATGACGGCGCGGCGCTTGGCCAGGTCGATACGGCGGACTCGCAGCGCGGCCATCTCGCCGAACCGCACACCGGTGTAGGCGAGGAACAGCACCACAAGTCGGTACATCTCGTTGGTGCGTTCGTCGAGAGCCCGATGCTTGCTGACCTCGGTGGGATAGCCGCAGGCGTACGCGAGAGCATCGACCTGGGCATGGGTCAGGTATCGCCGCTCGTGCTTGACCGGTCGAGGCAGGTTGACCTGGGCGGCGACGTTGCGGCTCAGACGCCCATCCTTGACCGCCATGTCGAGCATCAGCGAGAGCACCCGATAGATCTTGCGCACCGAGGACGGCGACTGGGTCCTGGTCAGTCTTGTCACCCATGATTGGACGTCCGCGTGTGAGACAGCCGAGAGGCGGACGTGGCTCCAGGCCGGCTGGATGTGCTTGCGCACGACTCCTTCATAGCGCTCTCGTGTCGTGGGCTTGAGCTGAGTCTGGCCATTGAGCCACAGCGGGGCCCAATCCCCCACGGTCACGCGGGAGAGTGCAGGGTCGACGAAGGTGCCGGTGTTCTTGGCGTTCTCGACAGTCGCGAGGAACCGTTCGGCGTCGGCCTTGCGATCGAACGTCTTGTTGCGCTGAGTCCCTGCGGGCGTGCGATAGTGCGCTCGCCAGACTGTTTGCCCATCCCTGATGCGCTTCTCGATGCTGGCCATGTCTCATCCTCTCCCTCGTGTCGGACACAGGCGAGTGTTAACGGGTCGCCTGTGGATCGTTGGACTGGTCTTCGAGCCAGCGAAGAACCTCGGTGCGCCAGTAACGGACACTGCGACCGATGCGGAAGCCGCGAGGGCCCGTACCAAGGTGGCGCCAGTAGCGCAGTGTCGCTTCGGGGACGCGCAGAAGCGCGGCGACCTCTTTGATCGACATCAGTTCGTCGCCGGCATGCGGGGTGTCGGGCGATTCGGTGTGGTGGGTGATGCTCATGTCACTCCTCCTAGGGTGTGGTTTCTCTTTTCTGGTGGCTTGTCGCTTGCTCTGCGTCGAGACCGTCAACTGGGTCTCGGTCGAAAGTATGAACGGGTAACATTCCCCCTCCCTTACGTTCCTTGGGGGGAACGTTGGGGGGAATGTTGGGCGAATGTCGGTGTATGCGCAGGTCAGGCCACGTTCCCAAAAATGTTCTCGACAACTGGTTTCCGGCGTCGTCAGAGGTGTCCATCTGCTTCCATCGTCGTTAAAGGGCGCACCAAAACGCGCCCGGGGAAGAGCCGCCCGGGCCACCCGGGCGCACCTCGTCTCGACCCCTGGCGCAGGTGTTTGCGCAGGTCAGCGGCCGCCCGGGTGAAAGTCGATGGCTTTGTCGGGAAGCCCTCCCGACAGCGTCAGAAGCTGATGCTCGGACCGCTTTCAGGTGAACGGGAATAGCTGGGGTCGGGTCGGGGAGGGCCGAGTCTCGGTTTGCGGCCTTTGGTGTCGCCTGCGCCGACTCGGTTGCTTCGTTCCGTCAGGGCGACAAGGGCCAGATGCCGGTCGGCGGTCCAGCACACCAACCGACCCTTCTCTTTTGCTCGGCCCAGGATTCCTGCTTCCGTCAGTTCGGTCAGCGCGCGGTGTGCGGCTGCGGGCGACACGCTGAGGCGGGTGCTGACGGATTCTGCGGTGAGCACGGGGTCGGAAGCAAGGGTGTCGAGGATACGGAGCACGACCGCGTCACGTCGAGGCACAGCCGGGTTAAGCCCGCGGTCGCGGCGGAAGGCCACCAGATCGTCGCGGACCGTTTCGTCGAGCGTAGAGATGTTCTCGGCGAGCCGGACGGCGTTGCCGGCGGCGCGTTCGGCAGCTTGGGCGAATCCGGTCACCCACTCATCCAGTTTCGGCGGGTCGGCCCGGTAGTCCGTCAGCCCGGCGATGTAGGAGTCGGTGTCGCTGGCGAAGACGGTGCTGATGGGGATGAGGGTGGTCCGCAGCGCGTCAGCGCGGCGGAGGACGGTGTGGATGAGGGCGCGCCCGGTTCGTCCGTTGCCGTCGATGAAGGGGTGGATCGTCTCGAACTGTGCGTGGACGATCGCCGCTCGCACCACCGGGTTCCCTCTGGTGTCGGTGGCGAATCGGGCGAGGTCGGCCACGAGGCGCGGCACCGCACCTTCCGGCGGTGGCACGAACTCTGCCCGAAGCGGCGACCAACCGGGGCCGCCGACCCAGTTCTGCTCGGTCCGCAGGCCACGTTCCAGGCGCGGTTCGATGACATGCTGCAGATCCACGATGTCCTCGGGAGTGATCGGACGGTCCCGGTCGGCCAGCTCGGCGATCGCGGCCTCAGTCGCCCGCACGTTCGCCACCACATCCAAAGCCTGCCGTGGACCGTGGTGCAGCAACTCCGCGACGGCCAACCGCTTCGGGGTCACCCGGTTCCCCTCGATCCACGACGACGAGATCGATTCCGAACGGATCAGCAGATGGTTCAGGTAGCGGCCGCGCACACCGATCCGCTCATCGGCGCGCGCGAGCACCGTCAGTGCATCTTCAGCGGCCGACTGAGCCGCCGCCCCAAGTACCGGGAGGCGGTCTCCCAGTTCGTCTGGCACGTACGCCAGATAGCGGCCCGCGGTCCGGTCCTTCCGACTCAAACCGCCGGCGTCGTCCGGGCGCCACCAGAGCTCGACATACTCAGCCATGAGAGCCTCCAACCCACATCTCAAACTTCTACTTTAGACATACTAACCGAGAAGTGTGTTTGGGGCTCTCACGGCTAGACCTTTGCCGACGGTGTCAGAAACCGATTCCCGGGCCAGACGGCGGACGGGAGTACCTGGGTGGAGGTTCGGGCGGCCGGGGCCGGACCAATTTGGGAGCCGCAGACCTGTCGATGTGCGGCTCGTATTTGGCTGCTTCTTCGGCGGCAATACCGGCGGCGTGGGCAGGGCCGAGGTCGGCCCGATCCCGACTGAACACGAGCACCCATTGCTGGCGAGCGTCGTCGAAATCCTCGGCAACAAGGTGCGCGGCGTTGGTGTCGCGGCCGCGGGTCATGGCGACATAAGCCGACGCAGCACCGGTGTGTTCGCCCAGCACCAGATGGGCCGCACGGGTGGTTTCACCTTGGGCGCCGTAGACGGTTGAGGCGTAGGCGAGCTCGATGTCACCGATGGAATACCAATACGGGACATCCCGTGTGCCCGAAGCTCCTGTCAGGCGCATGGTGCGGTTGCGATTCAGTGCGGTGACGGTCCAGGTGTCACGGTTTGCGACGCCCAGGTCGTAGTCGTTGCGGCGGGTCGAGACCTTGTCGCCGACGCCGATGCGCTCACCGCCGCCAGTGACGACCACCCGGGTGTCGTCGACCTTCCCGGCAATGACGTGTCGTTCACGGATCGCCTGATTCAGATCGGCCACCTGCTCGCGGGTGTCGGCAACCACGAGCGCACCAGTGGCGGCTGCTTCATCGGCCAGTACGGCGGTGCGCGTGGCCTCATCGGCGTGGAGCACGACCTGACCCCGTTCGACGAGCTGATCGAACACCGCTTCGGGGTTCTGCCCAGCTCGCATGGTGAGGCTGAGTTTCGCGTATTCGGGGTCGGTGAACCGGTGAACCGTGTCCAAGGTGACCGACGCTTCAGGGGCGACGCAGGTGGCGGCGAGGTCGAGGACACCCCCCCTGCCGACGGCCGGCAGCTGGTGACGGTCGCCGACCAGCGCGAGCCTGGCGCCGGTCTCATCAGCAATCCTGACCAGGGCGTGGGCGGTGTCCTGGTCGAGCATTCCGGCCTCGTCGATCAGCAACAAGTCACCTCGACCCAACTCAGCATCCGCGGACGGGGGCGACGGTTCGCGGGACCACTCGCCGTTGTCATCGAAGGTGAACCCGTACTGATGGGCGAGCCACGCTCCCGAGTGCGCGCGCACCCCGGCCTCGGTCGCGACAGCGTGGGCGGCCTTCAACGTCGGCGTGACCACGATCATCCGGTGACCCGTCCGATCAACAATTGTCTGAGTGCCGGCCAGAGTGGCGGTCTTGCCCGCACCAGCCGCCCCTTCGACCACGACGAGCCGGTGCTTTCCAGAGAGCACAGCCACGGCCCGCATTTGTGCCTTGTCGAGGTTCCCGCCGGAGATGTTTGCCGGGACACCCGGAAGGGAGCCGCGAACAGCAAACGAGTCCTCCAGATCAGCCTCAGTCCTAAGCACCGCGTGGGATGTGAGTGCCCGGATGTGCTCTGGTGTTCCCTCCTGCTCGAGCAGCGGGACGCAGGTTTTGACGGCTCGGGCGGTGAGGTCTTCGGCCAGTTCGATGCGCACGGCAGGGTCGGCGACCATCCCTTCGCTGGCGATGAGGAGTTCGACCTGGCCGCGGATGTCGGCGGCATTCCATCCCGACCGTTTCGCCCCGAGCCTGGTCAAGACTGTGGTCACTGCGGCGTCACGGTCCAGAGCACCCGAGCGCATTGGGTTCACTTCGACTCGTCGAATCGGCGATCGGAACCCGAGACGGTGGAGTTCATCAACCCAACGGTCGGTCAGCACTGTGCCGTCGGTCGGGACCACCTTGTCCGGTCGTGCTTCGGCCCACGCACGGCGGTCCCACGTGCGAAGGAGCTCCGGTCCCGGTTCCTGTCCAGGGTGGGTGTCACGCCATGCGGTTTCGTAGCGCTCGATATTGCGGCCAATCTGACGCGACCTGGCCGAGAACGACCCAACAAACCCAGCCAACTCCGTGATCTCACCTGACTGGTTGTTGATGGTGAACCCTCGGTCAGCCAGCACCTGCCGGAAAACCGGGTCGCACATCACCGCCGCATGCCCGATCCCATTGACTGCATCGATCATGTCCCGGACTCCCACTGTGTGCAGGCCACGCCATTTGCCGGCGGCCCAGACGCGGGCGTTGATCTGCACATGCAAATGCCGATGCGGATCACCAGCACGTGACGTGTGATGCCGCACCGTCGCCGCCTCGATCCGCTCCACCGGAACCTGCACCTGCCGCCCCCGTGGCCCCACCCGGGTCGTGGCATGTTGCGCCAACCAGCCGATGATCTCACCGGCCGCGCGGTCCTGGGCCGCGTCATACGCCTCAGCTACCTCCGGTTCAAGAGCAGCCGCCAACGACCAGGTCTTCGGCCCATTCACGACCACCTCGACAAACCGCACCGCGTTCGCGTCGCGACGCAGCCGCCCACGAGGTTCGTTGGTCAGCGGGTCGAGTCCGGCAACCCAGGCCTCATACCCATCACCATCCAAAGCGCCGACAGCGGTGACACCCTCGGGAGTGGCGACGAATCGCTGTGCCAGCCCCGTTCCCTCAGCCAAGTAGTAGTCGTCTACGCGGGCATGGTCGGCCTCCACATAGTTCCTGGCCGCGGCCGGGTTCCCCCTGTAGACCTTCACACCACCATGCACGACCAACACCCCCAACGATTTCCAACGACAGGCCCGAAAATGCGTCGTGGGCCGCCCGAACACGGGCGACCCATCTACGTTCATTCGTAGCATGCGTGCCGGACAGAGGGAACGAGTGAAAATGACCAGTACTGGATGGAGATCGCTGGAATCGTCAGCAAAGGACGATATAGCCTGATTGCGGAGCGAGCTTGGGTGATTTGTGGCCGGGGCGACGGCAAGCCTTGGCTGGACACGGAAGCACCGCGGCGATGGGATTCGAACTCACGAAAGCCGCGTTCTCACCCGCGCGTGAAGCGAATGCTCAGCCACTCGCTGCCCGGTCTTCGGTCCGGATGGGCAGCGCCGAAAGCAAGGGCGGAGCCCGCGCAGGGCCTGCACAGTCGGCCCGATGGCCGGACTCGATGGATCGGCACGCTCAGAGCTGAGCTGGCTCGCTTGGTCGGCTTGGGTGCACCCCTGGGAACACAGCACCCACAAAGTACATTTTCAGCATCCGTCCACCCACGGGAGTTGCTAAAGAGCTGTGTCAGACATTCCGTGGCTAGTGAAGTGCTCAATCTCAACGATGAGAAATAGCGCGACGGATCGAGCAATAACTTGTCCAGCGGCGTCTTCGAGGGTGGCCGACATACGGATCTTGCGACCGTCAGGCTTTGTGCTGACGGCTCGCAGTGAGTACTCGACATCGAGGAGCACCGGTCGAAGGTACTCGACCTCGAGCTTGCGGGTCACCGCGAGGTTCCCGATGGCGTAGAGGAGGAACCCATAGAGGTCGTCCAGCACCGTCGCCACAGCTCCACCGTGAGCAATGCCTGGGGCACCGACGTGGCGGGCATCGAACTTGTGCGTCGCAACGACTGCGTTAGCCCCTTCGCGGCGAGCCTCCAGATGGTGACCGTGCGGATTCTGAACGCCACATCCCAGACACTGCGGATGGTGCGACGGCAGGGTGTCGCCATCAGACTGCGGGGCTTGTTGATCCTGTTCCCAGCTTGCAAACAGGGCATCGAATCCATTCCCGCTCATGAGGACGCGGTCCCTACGTTCCGAGGAGCAAGGCCGTCGAGCAGAAGACGTGAAACTCCGCGAGCGATGTTTTCCGGGTCGTTCTGTGGTCCGAAAATGGCCTCCATCAAACCAACTACCGTCACGGTCCCGAAGATCATCACGGCTTCCGACATGGGGTCGTCGGTGGCTCGAAGAGAGCCATCCTCCGCACCTTCTCGCAACAGTTGCTCGACGGGCTCGTAGAAAGCTGCACTAAGCGCCGCCGCAAGCTCAGGTAGTCGGGTCGCCCGGCCAAGGTCGCCGACCAAAGCTCGGCACAGTGCGGGGTGGCGAACCATCACATCCAATTGCGCGCGAACCACGCCGACCAGGCGATCGCTGGCTTGCCCATCCGCGGCCACCGCCACAGCCACATCTCCGGCGATCGCGGTCAGGAGGTCTTTGAGCAAGAACGCAAGGATCTCCTCCTTGCCTGCGAAGTAGTAATACAAGGTCGCCTTCGGCACGCCACTCGCTTCGGCAATGTCATCGATCTTGGTGTTGTCCAGCCCTTGATCGGCCATCAACTCGGCCGCTCCGTACAGCTTGGTGGCGAGCTGAACTGGCAGTGCCCTCATCGCATCCTCCTGTTGTCGAGGTGAGTCTAGCGTTGCATGATCAGAGTTTGTACTCTAAGTTCAACATCTGTGACTAGGATGTGGAAATGAAGCCCAGCCGAGATGGCGGTCGCCAGGGCGTTCTGCGCCTCCCTCGCCTCGCCCTGAAGTTCCCGGCCTTCACAGTTGCTGCATGGATCGTGCTCAGCCTGGGGCTCGTTTTGATCCCGCCCAGCTTGGAAGAGGTCGTCGAGCGTGGCACGACGGCATTTTTGCCAGACGGGGCGCCTAGCGTTCGCGGCCTGGAAGCCATGGACTCGGCCTTTGGCACCGGAAAGACACAGGCATACGCGTTCGTAGTCTTGGTCAACGATGATGGCCTGAACGACTCTGATGAGGCGACGTACCGTCGCATCGTGAGTGGCTTGAATGCTCACCCGAAGGAGATCGTCGAGGTTCAGGACTACCTGGATCAAAGCCAGCTACGGACCTCGTTGACGAGCAAGGACGGACGTGCCACCTACATACCCGTCGGGCTGAAGGCACCGATTGGGTCACCTCGGTCGAACGAGGATGTGGCGCTCCTGAGGAGCATTGTTGACAAGGCGGACCCTGATCCCGGCACGAAGGTTCACATCACCGGCGATCCAGCAACAGTGGCCGACCTGACCACAGCTGTTGATGAGGCGTCGAAGACTATTCACGCCGTCAGTATCGGACTGTTGGTACTCATCCTGGTATTGATCTACCGGCGACCTGTCACCGTACTGATTCCGCTGGCCACCATCGGGGTGGCCTTGGTGTGCACGCGAGGTGTGCTTTCCATACTGGGGGAGTCCGGGCTCGCACTGTCGTCCTACACGTCGGCCTTCGTGATGGCGATCGTGCTCGGCGCCGGTACTGACTACTCAGTCTTCCTGCTGAGCAGATTTCGTGATGAGTACCGCGACAGCGGCAGCGTGACTACCGCGATTGAGACGGCCACGACTCGCATTGGTTCGGCTCTGGTGGCTTCAGCGGCCACGGTCATCTTGGGCGCTTGCACTTTGATCGCGGCCAACCTCGGCATCTTCTCCACCACCGGGCCGGGGATGGCGATCGCGGTCGGGGTGTCGTTGGCCGCCAACCTGACCCTGACCCCAGTTCTCATCTCGTGGGCCGGCCACCGCATCGGTCCTGCACCCGCGATCCACCCTGAATCCACCTGGAGCCGAGTCGGCACCTTGGTCGCAACACGACCGGGCCGCGTCCTCGCTGGAAGCGTCCTCTTCCTCGCCGCGCTGGCTGCATTTCTTCCTACGATGACCTTGTCGTTCGATACCCGTGCAGCTCAGCCCTCCACGACTCCCAGCAACGTCGGCAATGCCGCTCTGTCTGAGCACTTCGCACCGAACGAGACCCTGCCCGACTACATCTTGGTGACCTCCAAACGCGACATGCGAAATCCGAAGGACCTCGCGAGCATCAACACGTTGAGCAATGCGGTCGCAAAAGTCCCAGGGGTCTCGTCGGTACGGAGCATTACCCAACCTGCGGGCAAGCCGCTGCGTGAAGCGCAGATCAGCAACCAGCTGGGAACGCTGGCAAAGAAGCTCAACGAGGCCGATCGCAAGCTCACGAAAGCGCAACCGGGACTGGACCAACTTAGCGACGGGGCCTCGGAGCTTGATCGCGGAACTAATCAACTCGCTGACGGAAGCGCCCAGGCTGTGAGCGGGGCCGACCAATTCGTCAATGGCCTTACTGAGCTCAACGCAGGCCTTGGGACCGCTGCCGACAAGACCGATACCGCCGCATCAGGTGCCAAACAGCTCGCCGACGGTGCAAACCAGCTCGCCACTGGTCTTCAGGGCGCTCACGACAAGGCGGCCCAGGGCGTTCAGGGACTTAGATCGATTCAGCAGGCACTCGCCGCCGATCCCCTGTGCGGCATCGACCCCATCTGCAACAAGGCTCGAAAGGGACTGAAGCAAATCGTCGACGCCCAAGAGGATCAGCTCCTCGGCGGCCTTCAAGACGCGGCGTCCGCCGCCAAGCGCATTGGGTCCGGACAGAGCGACCTCGCCGACGGACTGCACAAGTTGCACGAGGGCCTAGTCCGCGCAGAAAAGGGCAGCGGGGACCTTGCAGACGGACAGAAAGTCTTCCGAGACAAACTCGCCCAACTCGCGGCAGGAAGCGAGCAGCTCGCTGACGGCACCAGTGCGATCAGCCCAGGCATCACCCAGCTTGCGACCGAAACATCCCAACTCACCGACGGCCTTGACGAAGCAGGCACCTACCTGACCGACGTCCGAGACGAAGCCAGCACGGTAGACGCGGGTGGCTTCTACCTCCCCGTTAGTGCACTCAAGGACGAGGACCTCGCCCTGGCACGCAAGACGTTCCTCAGCTCCGATGGCCGAGTCGCACGCATCCAGATCAGCGGCAAGACCGATCCCCTCAGCGTCGACGGCGTCAACAGGTACGCGGTCACTCACGACGCGGCCAAACAAGCCATCCGCGGCACGACATTGGAAGACACTGACATCCTCGCGACAGGCGCTGGCGGTCTAGGAGCAGACCTTCAAGAGTATCTAGATCGCGACACCCGATTCGTGGTCGGCCTGGTCCTCTTCATCGTGCTGCTGATCCTGATCATCACGCTCAAATCACTCGTCGCTCCCATCTACCTGCTGGCCTCGGTCATCCTCTCGTGCGCTGCGGCGCTCGGCTTAACCACTCTCTTCTGGCAGCACCTCATCGGCCAAAACATCGAGTTCAACGTGCCAGTCATTGCTTTTGTCCTCCTCGTGGCCGTCGGCGCCGACTACAACATTCTGCTGATGAGCCGCATGCGCGAGGGCGGCCTGAGACTGAGCCGACGAGACGTGGCTGATGCCGTTACCGCTACCGGACCAGTAATCACCTCAGCAGGCGTCATCTTCGCAAGTGCTTTCGTTGCCCTCATCGGCTCCTCGGTCCACGGCCTAGCCCAAACGGGTTTCGCGGTCGCAGTCGGTTTGCTTCTTGACACCTTCATCGTCCGCACCCTTGTCGTCCCGTCATGCGCCGCTCTCCTCGGAGACCACAACTGGTGGCCCACCAAGCCGCCAGCCGTGGCAATCAACGGAGGCGCTCGTCCGAGTGACAACCTAGATCGGGATAGAATCGAGCAAGGCCATCCAAGACTTGCTTGACCGAAGGTTGCCTAGGTGGTCTCGCGGCCCAAAATCCCGTTGCACTCATCAGCGATTTCGAGCTGGTGCACAAGTTTCAAGCGTCGTTCGACAGTTTCGGTCCGGACACGGACAAGATAGTCGACGGCGGCTTGGCGAATCGAGGCAGAGGTTCTCAGTCTCAAAGTGACCGATCGCCGCCAATGTGGACCGTAGGTGGTAACGGGTCGTGTCACTCAGGCGAGCTCTGAGACAAGATCAATGATGTGACGCAGCAGCGGGACCGCGATCGACTGTTCCTCGGCGGTGAGGGATGTCCAGGCCACTGCCAACCGGTCGGCAACCACGCTGCGCTTGGCGGCCAAGAGCTCCTCCCCGCGCTCAGTGAGCGTGAGTACGCGTCGGCGTCGATCGTCCACGGCTGGGATGCGGCGCAGCAGGCCGGCCGATTCCAGCCCGGCGGTCTGTTGGGTCACCGTGGGTTGGGCCAGCAGCGTGTATGCCGAGATGGCTGCGATGCCCTCGCGACCGCAAACCTGCACGGCGTCCAACAGCACCAGCTGTGGCACGGTGACGTCGTCGAAAAGCGGCTGAAGTCGACCCCTGGTCCGGCGAGCGATTGCGAGCAGGGCCAGCACCGCATGGGCGAACTCTTCCCCGTCAGTCGTCATCTGGTTCCGTGCGCGGTCGACGCCGACCGTTTCGTCATCAGCTCCCATACGCGCTCCCCTATGTCGGTGCCGCCGACTCGACAGGTCCGGCTCGTGGGCGGATCCGCAGTCGCGTGTGCCGTCACGCTACCGGCCCGCCGCCAGCGGCCACCGCTCAGCAAGGCGTCAGGCGAATCTCTGCGTGCTCACTGGGCAATGTTGCTCATTGGGCAGGCCCGGTCATACTGAGGGGGTGGATCGTGGGTTGAGGGACCTCAAGCGGGAGGCGACGGCACGGGCGCTGGCCGAGGCGGCCTTCGAGCTGGCCCGTGAGCACGGGCTGTTCGGGTTTGTCACTGCGGATGTCGTGGAGCGGGCGGGCTACTCCCGGCGCACATTCGCGAACCACTACTCCTGCAAGGAGGAGGCAGTCGCCGCGGTCGCATTCGGGGGTGTCGACGACGCCAGCGCGATCCTCGCCGACCTGCCAGAAGACCTGCCACTGCTCGATGCCCTGTTGTCCGTCATGAGGGATCAGTTCACTGCGGACACCTTGGTGAGGATGCGCGAGCTGATGGCCATGGCACGACAGTACCCAACGCTCGAGCCATACGTCCTCAGCGTTCAGCAACGGATGCGCCACACCGCCCAGGATCTCTTGGGATCCGCAGCCGGGGACCGGTACCCCGCCATCTACGTGCCGCTGCTGTTCGGCGCCGTCTATGGCGCCGTGATGGCCGCCTTGGAGGGAACTCTCGACGTGCACCTGGAAGGCGAGAACGACGCCACCACCGCATCGATGGACTACGCCTCGTTCCTCGATCTCACCTTCGACTACCTGCGCCACGGCCTCTAGCCACCGTCACCCAGCCCCTCAAGGAGACCCAGAACCTATGTCCACATTCTTGTACCGGCTCGGACGAACCGCGTTCG